>JAILDA010000064.1 GCA_024689865.1 Clostridia bacterium
ATGATCCATGTGATGAGGCTCCACGTCTCCTTGGGGTCCCAGTTCCAGTAGCTCCCCCAGGCGCGCTTCGCCCAGATGGCGCCTGTTATCATGCAGAGCGTAAGGAACAGAAAACCTAACGAGACGGCCCTGTAGATGATGTTGTCAAGCGTCTTCTCGTCCGGAACGCGCTCCGCGAGCGAGCCTTTAAGTTTTCCTTTCAGAAGGAAGAAAAGCGCCACCCCGAAAGCCACTCCGAAACCGCCGTAGGCGATTATTGCCGTGCAGACGTGGAACCCCAGCCAGCCGCTCTGAAGCGCCGGCATCAGCGAATTTATCTCCCTGTTCTGCATGAAAGCGTAGCCCGCCACCAGGAAAACAAGCGGCGCCACCACCATGCCCAGAGCGTCGAATCTGAACTTTTTCACGAATACGAGGAAGCAGATCGCTATGCCCCAGGCAAAGGCCGACGCGAACTCGAACTGATTGGTGAGCGGCAGCCTGCCGGCGTTTACGCCTCTGGCGATGATGCACAGAGTATGTACTGCAAAGCCTACGAGCACCAGTATATATCCGGCCCGCGCGGCTTTTTCCTTCTTCGCGCCCGCATAGATGAAATAGAATATGCTTCCCGCGAAATACAGGATGAGAAGCGCCATGAAACCTATGCTTTCGATATTGCCCAGTGTATTATTCTGCATTCTGGCTCCTCCTCTTTTCCCAGGGTCTCACATAAAAGGATATGAACAGACCTGCCAGCAGCACGAACGCCGAAACACCGACCAGCCAGCTCAGCGGATCGTGTTTCGCGACTATAAGCGTGTACTCGCAGGGATCGCGCATTACAAAACTGTATTCGTTGCATTCTATCGATGTGCCCGGCGCCGCAAGCCCCATGCCCAGCACCGACCCGTCGTAGTAGACACTGTACAGCGCATGGGGGTTATCCGGCAGCGGCGTCCTGCTGTAATAGCTGCCGTCTTCGTTCCTGGCCAGATCCGGGTAGAACTTGTTGAACATCAGGACCAGACCCGGAAGTTCGTTGGGGAAGGTGTATTCGCCCGCGCAGATCAGATCCGTCTTTACCTGCCCGCCGCTTTTGTATATGTCCACGTAGACCGCCCAGCCCATACTGTCCTGATAGAAGCTGTAGCCGAAAGCGTCGAAGGGATGATTGACGGAAGCCGTGCCGCTTTTACTGTTTCCCGACGCGTCGCTTACGGTAAGGCCCGCGGTGTACTGTTCCACGGTGTTATCCTCGCGGAGGCTGACGTCGAAACTGTCGATGGTCATCGAAAGGCCGGTGCCGCCGAGAGGCTGCGTACTGCCCGCTATGCCGTAGACGGTTTCCTCACGGGAGGTATACTGCCCCGCTGCAAAGCTGATTATCAGGAGCAGCATCCCAAGATGCGTTATCCAGCTGCCCCACATGCCTACGCTCTTCCTGCCGGACGCTTTCCACGCTTTCAGGACCGCCGGAAAACGCGAAACACTGCACAGTATAAGATTAACGCACAGCAGCGCCGTAAGCAGAACGAACCACCAGCAGGTAAATACATGGTCCAGGTTTAATTCGGTTATGATCTTCGACCAGGCAGCTCCGTAGAGCTGTCTGTATGCGGCCTCCGGAGATCCCTGAGGGATGACGCTCCCCGCCACGCACGCGGCAACTATTATGAACAACAAAACAAAGCTGAACTGCATGCTCTTGAGAAAACGCAGCCAGCCTTGCGGTCTGTCCTTTCCTTTTCCGGCCTTATGATCCGGGGCCCCGTCCATCGGACCGGTCATTTAAGGAGATCCAGCGCCTGTCCGGCAAGTTCTTCGGCCTTGTCGAGGCAGTAATTCGTGAGCGCGCTGTTATGAGCGCCCTCGGAGTTCTCCACGTATACGAAGTCCCAGTAGAACTGCGCGTCGCGGTCCAGAGCCTTTATCTGATCTATGGTCTCCTGCGGAAGCGTTTCACCCTCTATCGCTGCGGCAAGCTTCTTGTTGATCTCCACAAGCTTGGCGCTGATCTGCTTCTCGCGCCTGGTGGTGTTGTCCTGGATGGCCTTTACCTGAGCCGCAAGATCCGTGTGGCACATCTTGCAGGTGGTCTTTATAAGATCCTTGTTGTCCAGCGGACTGGCAAGATAATGGTTGGCGTACGGGTCGCCCTTTTCGTTGTAGGATACGCCCATGTGGCAGTCCGCGCAGGTGTACATTCCCTTGTGTTTGCTGCCTTCTCCGTAGTAGGTCTCGAACTCCGGATGCTGGACCTTTATCATCTGCACACCGGTGTTCGGGTTCTCGAAATCGTAGAAACCGGTGCTGTTGTAGTAAGCCAGAATGGCGTCCGGAGCCGCTTCCGCGACGCCCTTGTACGGCGCCTTGGTAGCCTTGGTGGCAGGATCGAAATAGTATTCGATGTGGCACTGCGCGCAGCTAACGGAGGACGCGGGGACCTTCTTAGCTTCTATGTCCGCATTCATGGCGTCCGCCATATAATCGTGGGTTATCACTATGGTGCCTGGCGTGTTGCCGTGGCAGTTATAGCAGCTTACCGGCTCGCTGACGGCAGCGTATACCGTATCGAAGTCCGTGCTGTAGACCGAAGTTCCCAGAGCGTTGACCATGGCCGTCATGTCCGGGGTCTTGCAGGTAAGGCAGTTGGCCAGTTTGTGAGGACGGGTGGTCTCCGCCACATCCCTAAGGGTATAGTTGTGCCCTACCGCCTCCGTATAATCGTACGCAAATCCGTAGCCGCTGTAGAGCGTCTGTATGTCAGGATCGGTCTCCGTGTATTTTACGCGGACTCCGCCGTGTCCGGTGTTCCCCTCGTTGTCCATGTAGCTCTTGTAGATGTCGGAATAATACTCGGACCATTCAGCCGCGCTTACCACGCCGTAGGCGCGTTCCGTTTTGACGTCCGGGACTTCCGGGACCGCGATCTCGGAGATCCTCGAGACCTTTTTACGTTCCAAACCGGCAAGCCTTATCTCATTTCCGAGGCTCGCGATAATAAGCAGAACAGCGACCGCCCCAATGAACCACATAAGTACATCTTTGTTCTTTGTTCTTTTATCCACGATAAACCTCCGGACAGCATTTTTCTCTATGTTATATGATATCATTTTAACGTATACTTCACAAGATGAAAAAAACACCGGGCATCTTACCTATTACGTTACGTCCTTGCCTGATCCGGCCATGTGCATGTGCGCAGGCCTGTCCGGGGCGCTCATTTATGTTGCCTATTCCGGATGCCTGTGATAATATAATGTGTCTTATTATGTAGAAAACGCAGGGATCGTAATGAACAAAGAGATCGAAAAACTGATAAGCGCAATACAGCCCGCGTACGCGGACGCAGTTCAGCTGGCAGAAAAAAGGCAGGAAAAACTGGTAAAGCCGCCGGGATCCTTAGGGCTTCTGGAGGACATCAGCATAAAATACGCCGGAATTTCCGGCAAGGTGAAGAACCATCCGGAGAAGTTCCGCGTGCTCGTAATGTGCGCGGACAACGGCATAATAGAAGAAGGTGTGTCCAGCGCGCCCAGAAGCGTCACAAAGGCGCAGGCCGTGAACATGACCAGACGCCTTACCGGAATGTCCTCCATGGCAAAATACTTCGGAGATGAAGTGGTGGTGGCGGACCTGGGAATAGCGGACGAATACGACTGCCCCAGCATACTGGACTATAAGATATCCCGCGGGACTAAGAACTTTCTTAAGGAAGACGCGATGACCCGCGAGGACGCGGAAAGAGCGATCCTTACAGGCGCCGGACTGGTAAGACAGGCCGAGCACGACGGAGTGGACGTCCTGGGCATAGGCGAGATGGGAATAGGCAACACCTCCACCAGCACAGCGGTGCTCTGCACCTTAACAGGCATAGACATACGCACCGCCACCGGACGCGGAGGCGGCCTTACGGACGAGGCTTTCGAACACAAAAGAGCCGTTCTGGAAGAAGCGCTTAAGCGCAGGCAGCCGGATCCCTCGGACGTCATCGGCACCATCGCCAAGGTGGGCGGACTGGACATAGCCGCAATGTGCGGAGCGTTCCTGGGAGCAGCAGAATGCAGGATCCCGGTAGTGATAGACGGTTTCATTTCCGTAGTCGCCGCTCTGTGCGCCGCAAGGCTCTGCCCCGCCGCCAAGGACTTCATGTTCCCCTCGCACGCAAGCGCCGAGCCCGGATACATGACCGCGATAGACGCCCTTGGTCTTACACCCTGGCTGAACCTCGGGATGAGGCTCGGAGAAGGTTCCGGATGCGTGGTAGCATTCCGCGTGATCGAAGCCGCATGCGCCGAGATGAACAACATGGCCCTGTTCGGCGAGGAGTCCGTGATAGACGATTCCTACCTGGACGAGATACGCGAAAAAGGCGGATTCGGAGAAGAGAAGAAATGACGGTATTCATCTCCGGAGGCTGCAAGAACGGAAAATCCACGATAGCCGAAGACTGCTGCCTGGCACTGGCAAAGGGCGGTCCCCTCTACTACGTTGCCACCATGCAGGCCTTCGACGACGAGGACAGAGTCCGCATAAAAAGGCACCAAAAGAGCCGCGAGGGCAAGAACTTCATTACTCTGGAGCAGCCCACGGATCTTTTGGAATGCCTTAAGAGAAGCGACCCGGAAAACGGCACCTACATTCTGGACAGCGTCACGGCGCTGCTGATCAACGAAATGTACTCACCGGACAGACCAGACGCGGATCCGCAGGCAGCGGAGCGCACCGCGAAAGCGCTGGAAGATTTCGCGAAAAGCGTTAAGAACGCTGTGTTCGTAAGCGATTTCATATACTCCGGGGCGGAAAGGTATTCCGAATATACCGTGGAATACCAGAAAGCCCTTGCCCTCTGCGACAGGACCCTGGCCCGCTGCTGCGGCGCCGTGGCCGAGATAAGCGGAGGAATACCCACAATGTACAAAGGAGAGCTTCCTTTATGACACCGTTTTTCATGGCATGGATGATGTTTCTTGCCCTGCCCTGCCCGTCTAAAAAATGGGACGACAACAAGAAGACGGAGATGCTTGCCGCGTACCCGTTCATAGGTCTTATAGTGGGCGGCATATGGCTTGGCATATACAAGCTCTGCGCGGTGCTTCACCTGCAGTTCGTAGGTCTTGCGCTCACCGCGGTCCTTCCGTGGCTTCTGACAGGCTTCATGCACATGGACGGATTCATGGACTGCGCGGACGCTGTGCTGTCCTTTAAAGACAGGGAGAAACGCATAGAGATATTAAAAGATTCGCACGTCGGGTCCTTTGCCGTCATCTGCACTGCGGTGCTGAGCATCTTTACTCTTGCGGCATGGCTTCAGATACAGTACATGGCAAAGCTTTGGGCGCTGCTGTTTATACCTGTGGCGGTAAGAGCCGTAATATCAGCCTGCGTACTATGCTTTGCTCCCCTTAAGACCAGCGGCTATTCCGGAAAGATAGACGATAAAAAGAGCAAAGGCTGCGCGGCTTTCTGCATAGCGCTTGCCGCCGTGTGCTGCGCTTTGGGCGTGGTGCTCTGCGGTCTGCAGGGCATAGCCGTCATAACAGGGGCGGTCGGCGCTCTGGTGGTAGTACTCGTCATCAGACATAATCTGGGCGGGATGTCCGGAGACATTTCCGGAAGCGCCCTTACCATAGGCGAAGCATGCGCCGTGATCGCGCTGGCGCTCACCGCCTGGCTGTAAAGGAAATAACATGGAACTGGTAACAGGAGGCGCCTTCCAGGGAAAGCTGGACTACGCCGTTAAGAAATACGCCCTTCTGGAGTCGGAGATCTGCGAGTGCACGGAAGACGCGGATCCGGACTTTTCCGCGGTCTGCCTTACCCATTACGAAAGATACGTAATGCGCTGCCTGCGCGAAGGGACAGCCCCTAAGACAAGCTTCGGCGGAACCTACTGCTGCGTGGACGGAGTCTGCGGATACACCGGAGGCGAAGGCGGACACGGACCTCTGGTCATAATAATGGACGACATCTTCTGCGGCGTGGTGCCCGCGGACCCGGAGCTTAGAGCATGGCGCGAGCTCTGCGGACGCACGCTTACCGCGCTCGCACAGAACGCGGAAGAAGTTACAAGGGTCTTCTGCGGCATACCCAAAAAGATAAAATAAGGCAAACGGAATCTACGGCTCAAGGCCGGAACGCTTATACGATGAAACTGTACTTAATACGCCACGGCCGGACTCAGGCCAACGTAACATACACATACTGCGGACGTACAGACATTCCTCTCTCCGACGACGGCAAGGAACTGCTCGCAAAGATGCGCTCCGAAGGCGGATATCCGGACCCGCGGGGACTGGACGTCTACACCACCGGCATGATCCGCACCGAGCAGACCCTTCAGATCCTTTTCGGGAACATACCGCACAAGCTTAAAAGATCCTTCCGCGAGATGGACTTCGGGGAGTTCGAAGGCAGAACATACGAAGAACTAAAGGACGTCCCGGAATACCAGGCATGGATCAACGGGGACCACATGTCCAACGTCTGCCCCGGCGGCGAGAGCGGAAACATAATGGAAAGACGCGTGCTGAGGGGCCTTAACGCGCTCCTTGAGAAAGGCCGCGACGCAATGGTAGTCTGCCACGGCGGCACCATAGCGATAATCTTTCAGCACTTCTTCCCGGACTCCGGGCTCAACTGGTACGAGATCCAGCCGGCCAACGGAACGGGTTACCTTATCGAGTTCGACGGAACGTCTCCCCTGCGCTGGGAGCGCATTCCTGAACATATTTAACAACCTGTTGCCGAAAACTTCATATCATTTACACATTTTGTGGTATAATGATTTGTAAAGCAATACATATGGAGATTGAACACATGAAAAAGACACTTAGAATAATAGCCCTTCTGCTGGTCCTGACCGTGGTCCTCTGCGCCTGCGGCAGCAAGGAAGAGAACACGGCTTTCAGCCACAGCAAACCCTACGACGAAAACGGCTACTGGAAGGATCTTAAAGCATCCGAGTACGTAGAGCTTCCGGATTTGTCCACCGTTAAGATAAACAAGGCGGACATGGACGAGCAGATCGCGATGTTCCTGGCTTACTATCCGGACACCAAGGAGATCTACGACCGCGCGGTAATAGACGACGACAGCCTCAACATAGATTATGTGGGCAAAGTGGACGGAGTCGAGTTCGAGGGCGGCAGCACAGAAGGCAAAGGCACTACCGTTACCATAGGCGTCACGAACTACATAGACGGTTTCCTGCCCCAGCTCGTCGGACACTTCCCCGGAGAGACCTTCGACATCAACGTCACCTTCCCCGAGGGCTACCAGAATGCGGATCTTGCAGGCAAAGCTGCCGTATTCACCATTAAGATCAACTACATAGTCGAGTACGAGCTTCCCGAGTGGAACGACGAGTTCGTAAAGAACAACCTGTCCGCCAACTACGGATGGCAGACCGCGGCAGAGGCAGAAGACAGCATCAAGGCCGTGATCGCAGAGGACTTCGTTCTTGCAAACGCCAAGTTCGTTAAGGATGTTCCGCAGGAAATGATCGATTACCTTACGGACCTGAGGCTCAACTATTATCAGGGCTACGCTGCCGGATCCAACGTAGAGATCAACTCCTTCCTTCAGTACTATAAGATCGCGGATTCCGTGGAAGACTTCCGCGAAAAGTATAAGCCGGAGGCTCTCGAAGGCGCTAAGTTCAACCTGATCTACCAGGCCATGGCAGAGGCTGCAGGCTACACCGTAAGCGACGACGAAGTAAAACAGTACTTCATGGATCTTAACGATACGGACGACTACACCGAATACGAGAAGGCATTCGGACTTCCGTACATAAAAGCGGTCATAATGTACGAAAAGATGAGCAACAAACTTGTGGAGACCGCCATCAACAACGGCAACACTAAATAATTCAAATATATTTAAGGAGATTTAAAATGGCAGACGTAAAGCACGATCCCGCTATCGAGGAAGAAGCAGAATTCATAACTCTTGAGTTCGAAGACGGTACGGAAGTAGAAGCCGAGATAATGGGCATCTTCGATGTCGACGGCAAGGAGTACATAGCACTCATTCCGGACGATGATTCCGACGACGTATACCTCTACGGATACAACGAGGTGAACGACGATGAGTTCGAGCTTATCGACATCGAGGACGACGACGAATTCGACAAGGTCGTAAAGGTGTTCGAAGAGCTCACCGACGAAGAGTAATACCGGCAGCGTCCCGGCATGGAACACCGCGCGGCGAAGCCGTACGGGAAGGAGCAATAATATGAAACACTACGATATAATCATCGTAGGTGCAGGAGCCGCGGGAGTCTTCATGGCTTACGAGCTTACGAAGCTTGGCTGCGGCGCCGATGTTCTTGTTATCGAAAAAGGAGCGCCCCTTGCGGAGCGTGCCTGTCCCATCGCCAAAGGTCTTACAGAAAAATGCATACGCTGCAATCCGTGCCACATAATGAACGGATACGGCGGAGCAGGTTCGCTGTCCGACGGAAAGTACAATATCACCACCAGCTTCGGTGGTGATTTGCACGTTTACGTAGGGGAAGATAAGGCCATGGAGCTTATGGAGTACGTAGACAGCGTGCTCTGCAGCATGGGAGGATCCGAGGCGGTCCTCTACTCCACCGAGAACAAGGAACTTAAAACGCTTGCCTTAAGGCACGGCCTGCACCTTCTGGACGCAAAAGTAAGGCATCTGGGAACCGACAGGAACGTAAAGATCCTGGGGAACATCTTCGAGTACGTAAAAAAGGGAGCGGAGTTCCGCTTCCGCACCTCTCTGGAATCCGTGGAAAAGACCGAAAACGGATTTACCGTAAGGACTTCCGGAGGAGAGGAATTCTCCTGCACGGATCTGGTACTGGCGATGGGCCGCAGCGGTTCCAAAATGGGCCAGGAGATATGCGGCAAGCTAAACATACCTACCAAGAGCAACCGCGTGGACCTTGGTCTTAGAGTGGAGCTTCCGGCGGAGATATTCAAGCACATCACGGACGAAGTCTACGAGAGCAAGCTGGTCTACATTACGGAAAAGTACGGGGACCGCGTGCGCACCTTCTGCATGAACCCCTACGGCGAAGTAGTATCCGAGAACACCAACGGCATAGTTACCGTAAACGGCCACAGCTACGCGGATCCGGCGCTGCGCACAGAGAATACCAATTTCGCGCTGCTGGTGGCAAGCCGCTTTACCGAGCCTTTCCACAACAGCAACGAGTACGGCGAGTCCATAGCAAGGCTGTCCAACATGCTGGGCGGCGGAGTTCTGGTGCAGCGTTTCGGAGACCTTATAAAAGGCCACCGTTCCAACGCCAGCCGCATGGCAAAGAGCTTCACAAGACCTACGCTTAAGGCCACCCCGGGCGACCTTGCCCTGGTAATGCCCAAGCGCCAGCTGGACGACATCATAGAGATGATCTACGCCTTGGACAAAATAGCTCCGGGCACCGCAAACGAGGACACCCTCCTCTACGGCGTGGAAGTAAAGTTCTACAACTCCACCGTGGAGGTGGACAGCAACCTGGAGACCCCGGTAAAGGGACTCTACATGCTGGGCGACGGCTCCGGCGTTACCCACAGCCTGTCGCAGGCATCCGCAAGCGGAGTGCACGTGGCAAGAAGGTTGGCGGAGAAGTATAAGAAGGCGTAGCCGGGATCACAGAGATCCTTCAGCTGCCCGTCAACCGGCCGGGCAGTTAGCTAAAGTAGAAATAAAAAGCCCCGCGGAGACGCGGGGTCTTTTATTGTCTGAAATCGCCCGGGGCTGAAATTTCAATGCTTATTGATCATTTGAACATGGTCCTGTGGATGAATTCTTCCACCGCTGCCTTGTACTTTTCAGGATCCACCAGGAAGCTGAGCGCATGGTCCGCGCCCTTTACGGTAATGCGCTTTACCATTTCCGGATTGGCCTCCGCGGGGCCTTCGCTCATGTACGCGGGCACGAAACTGTCGGCTTCGCCGTGGATTATAAGGATGGGCACCTTGGTGTTCTTAACGCATTCGGAAGCATCTATGTCTGTAAGCTTGAACCTGCCGAGCACGGCGGCGCCTATCCTTGCGAATATCAGCGTCCAGCCGGGGATGTGCATGCCGGCGGCGGTGTTGACTATTATCTTTCTGGGCGAGGAATACGGGCAGTCCGCCACTATTCCGCGCAGGCTGGACGGGAAGTCCAGTTCGCTTGCCAGAAGGACCGTGGCCGCCCCCATGGATATTCCGAACAGGTACATAGGCACGGGGCCGAAGCGCTTCCTTGCCCAGCGGGCCCACTCCAGAACGTCCTGCCGTTCGTTGATGCCGAAACTGATTACGTTTCCGCCGCTCTCTCCGTGCGCCCTCTCATCTATCAGAAGCACGTTGAAGCCTCTGTCCAGCAGGTATTTCGAGCCTCCGGAGAAGTCCTTGAACGCGGTGCTCCTGTAGCCGTGGCAGCAGATGAACAGCGGCGCGCCCTCCGTCGAGTGGTAGTACCTGCCGCGCAGCTGGATCCCGTCGAAGGACTTTATGTGCACCTCCTCGAACGGGACAGCCTTTATGGTGTCTATCAGTTTGTAGATCTCGTCCTTGTACGGCTCGGCGGTGTGCCCCTCCGGCAGATAGTAATCGTCCTTGCGCAGCTTAGGCGGGTTATAGAACGTAAAGACGAATATCCCCACCGTTGCCGCTGCGCACAGTACCAGCAACACTATGATGATCCAAAGCCACCACATATGACCCTCCGTTCAAGCCCGAAGGCTTATAGTTTTATATTCTGAAAAGACTGGAATTTCAGGCTTGCTCAGTCTTTTTATCCGCGAAGTACCCGAAGACCTGCTCGGCCGCCCTGGCGTTCATGCCCGGAGCCTTGGCAAGATCCTCTTTAGACGCCGCCTTTATGCCGTCCACGCTGCCGAAAGTGTTGAGAAGCGACAGTTTCCGCTTTTCTCCTATGCCGGGAACGTTGTCCAGCACGGATCGTTTTACAGCCTTGCCGCGCAGGCTTCTATGGTACTCTATAGCGAAGCGGTGGACCTCCTCCTGGAGCCTGCCGCAGTACGCGAACAGCTCCCGCATTCCTCCGAGCGCTTCCGGGGCCTCGTCTCCTACGCCGCGGACCGCAGTCAGAGGATACTCCACACCCTCGTACAGCAATGCCCTGGTGCGGTGCTTGTCGTCCTTCACCATGCCTGCCACCGGAACGTTAAGCCCCAGCGCGAAGAGCACGTCCTTCGCCGCGTTCACCTGCCCCGCCCCGCCGTCCATGAAGACAGCGTCCGGCAGCTGCGAAAAGCCCGGATCGCCCTCCTTCGCCTTCTTGAAGCGGCGGAACAGCACTTCCGTAAGGCTTGCGGTATCGTCGTTTCCCTCTATGGTCCTTATCTTAAAACGTCTGTATGCTTTCTTGCTGGGACGGCCGTCCTCGAAGACCACCATTGCGCCAACGCTGTCCACGCCCTGTATGTGCGATATGTCGTAGGATTCCACCCTGCTGAGCCTGCTTCCCAGCTCTTCTCCGAACACGCGGATAAGCTGTTTGCGCAGAGACTCGTCCTTTTCCTGCTGGCGGCGGGCCCTTTCGTCTATGTCTCGGAGCATCACTTCCGCATCCTTGCGGACCACGTCCATGAGCGCGCGTTTTTCGCCGCGCATGGGCACCAGGAAGCTTACAGAGGAGCCTCTCATGCCGGACAGCCACTGCTCCAGCAGTTCCTTTTCCGGCGGCATCTGGGCAAGCAGTATCTCTTTGGGGACCGTAAGGCTCTCCGAGTAATATCTTTTTATGAATTCCGCTACAAGGTAGCCCTCCGTCTCGCCGGAGGTGTCGCCCAGGAAGAAGCTCTCCCTGCCGGACAGTTTTCCGCCGCGCACCGTAAACAGCAGCACGTGGGCGCCTGCCAGTCCGCTTACGACCAGCAGCACGTCCAGGTCCTCCGGATGCGACAGCACCACGCGCTGCCTTTCCGACAGCGATTCTATGGCCGTAAGGTGGTCGCGCAGCTTTGCCGCGTCCTCGAAACGCATCTCCGCCGAAGCGCGCTCCATCTCCTCCTTAAGCTCTTTCCTGAGGCTGTTGTCCCTGCCGGAAAGAAATGCCACCGCCTTGTCCACGGACTCCATGTATTCTTCATTATCGACGGTGCCGGTGCAGATACCGCGGCACTGATGTATGTGATAGTTGAGGCACGGTGTGTGACCCACCGGGAAGCCCCGCGCATTGCAGCGCTTAAGGCTGTAAAGCGAATTGAGCAGATCGATTATTACGTTGACCGATCCTGCGTCCGCGAAGGGTCCGAAATACTTGGAGCCGTCGTTTTCCAGTCGGCGCGTCTTTACCACCCTGGGCCACTCCTCTTTGAGCGTTACCTTTACGTAGGGGTAGGTCTTGTCGTCGCGGAGAAGTATGTTGTACTTGGGGCGGTAGCGCTTAATAAGGTTGCATTCCAGGATCAGCGCTTCCATCTCGGAGCCGGCCGCTATGTACTCGAACTCCGCGATGTGCTTTACCATCTCGCGGGTCTTGGGCGTCTGGTTCTTAGGCGACTGAAAGTACTGCCGTACCCTGTTCTTAAGGTTTACGGCCTTGCCGACGTATATGATGTTCCCGAACTCGTCTTTGTGCAGGTAGCAGCCGGGACTGTCGGGCAGTTTTTTCAGTTCCTCTTTAATGTCGAACATGTCGTTTAAGATATGATGATCCGGTCCGCAGGCTTTACGGTGCGTTCAAGTGTTTCATCGGCCGGCTCCGCGGCTTCACGCCGAGCCTTTCAGAGACTTCGTTCCGGTCGGCTCGTACCTAACGGCCTCCCGGCGAAGCCTTAGCTAAAAGTCTCTTCTACCGCTTTGCAATGGCCTCCGAAACACTTGGTCCGCACCGACGCGCGGACCGGTATTATTATATTTAACTGCGGTCGCCGTTATCTGCGGACTTCTTGCGCGCCTTCGCCCGGTCGCTGCGCACCTTCACGTATACGAAATACATGCCCGCAGATACAGCCGCGATCATCACAAGCATCAGCAGCAAAGTAAAGATCTTCGCCGCGGTAGCGTCGTCGATGCCGAATACGGACAGCGGTCCGCCCTTATCCACGGAAGACGTTGCCACGATGTCGTACTCGCCGCGGGGCTCCCCGCCCACGCTGAGCTTGACTTTTCCTATCACGTCGCCCCTGGCAACAGGTGCGTGCAAAGGTCCGTCCAGTACGGCCTCGTAAGTCACGTTCTCGCCGCTCTCGGAGCTCTCCAGCGTGGTGTAGATGTCGTCCTTAAGGACCGCGCCGACGGTCTTTACGGCGCCCCTCTTTACCTTTACCGTACCGAGATCCTGACCTGCGGACACGACCTTATAAGTGCGGAAGTTCTCCTGCCCCCACTGCAGCAGCTTTATGGAATCCACGACTCTTTCGTAGATGCCGCTGGTATCGCCGTCGCTGCGCAGAACGATGGAGACTATGGTGGTGCCGTCCTTCTCCGCCGCGGCTATCATGCAGCCCTTGGCCTCGTCGTCGTAGCCGGTCTTTATGCCTATGCAGCCGTCGTACTTTGGCGTGCGCTTGTCCGGCCCCACGTATATGGATGTAGTGGTATTGTTGAGCAGCCAGTTGGTGGTCTTTACGGTCTCCTCTTTTCCAGGATTCAGGGCGCCCTTGCCGCGGGTGTAGGTGTATTCGGTCATGCCTACGATCTCGCGGAAGAGGTCGTTCTTCATGCAGTAGCTTACGATCTTGAACAGGTCGCGGGCGGTGGTGTAGTGGTCCTCGTCGTGGAGACCGTGCGGATTTACGAAATGCGTGTTCTCGCAGCCCAGTTCCTCTGCCTTCTGGTTCATCAGCTTGGCGAATTCCGCGGTACTTCCTGATATGTGCTTTGCGAACAGCACGGCAAGGTCGTTGCACGACGCGATCAGCATGCAGTACAGCGCGTCTTTGGCCTTTATCTGCTCGCCCGCCTTCATCTTGAGTATGGTGGGTTCCACCGCGGCTATGTCGTCGTCCGCGGTAAGAGTAACTCCAAGACTTACGTTCTCTATCGTAAGGATGCCTGTCATTATCTTGGTAAGGCTGGCCGGATACATGCGGCTGTCCGCGTTCTTTTCGTAAAGTATCTCGCCCGTGGTAAGATCAGCCACCAGCGCTGCGCCCGCAGTCGTCTCCGGGACTTCCGAAGCGCCGTACGCCGCGGCCGGAAACGCTGTGACCGCTATTATCAGCGCCAGTATTACCGCTGTAAACTTTTTCATCTCTCTATCCCCTGATCCCTATAAAAGTTCCCTTAATCTCTGAAGCGCGCGGCCTCTGTGGCCGTTCTGGTCCTTGTAGCTCTGAGGCATCTGCGCAAAGGTGCGGCGCCTGCCTTCCGGTATGAATATGCTGTCGTATCCGAAGCCGCCCGTGCCCTTCTCTTCGTAGGAGATGTGGCCTTTGCACTCGCCTCTTGCCTGGATGACCCTTCCGTCCGGATATACCAGAGTGATAACGCACACGAACATCGCGGTACGCTTCTTATACGGAAGTCCCTCGAGCTTTCTGAGTATTATCTTTCTGGCCGCGGCGTCGTCGCCGTGCACTCCGCTGTAGCGCGCGGAATTGACCCCGGGCTCGCCGCCCAGAGCGTCCACGAACAGTCCGGAATCGTCCGCTATGGCCGGTTCTCCCGTAAGATCGCTTATGGTCTTCGCCTTTATGTAGGAGTTCTCCTCGCAGGTGCTTCCGGTCTCCTCTATGTTAAGATGTCCCAGCCCTGCTTCCGCCTGGGACACCAGTCCCATCCCGAAGTCCTTCGTTATGTGGCTTATTTCGTTAAGTTTGTTGATATTTTGTGTCGCAGCGATGATTCTCATAAGCGTTTCCCTATATTTTATGTTATAATTCTTAATGGTATTATAGCCTAAAAAATCCAGCTTGTACAAATCAATCATCAAAGAGACAGATAAAGAGGCAAATAATGTTAATGATCTACGATACCGACGCCGTCAGATTCCTGGACGGCGCGCCGGACTACAAAGCCGCGGACGCAGCGCTTGCCACCCTTCTTAAAGGCGACGGAGCAGGAAACGATTTCCTCGGATGGGTAAGACTTCCTTTCGACTACGACAAGGAGGAGTATTCCAGGATAAAGCTCTGTGCCGAAAGGATACGCAAAGACGCGGACGCACTCATAGTCATAGGCATAGGAGGTTCCTACCTCGGAGCCAGAGCAGTGGTGGAATTCCTTTGTTCCCCCAGGCACAACGAAGATCCGAAAGGATCGCCCCGCATATACTTTACAGGCAACGGAATAGACGGAGCCGACATCGCCCAGATACTGAGGCTGGTGGAAGGAAAGTCCGTCTATCTTAATGTCATCTCCAAATCCGGAACCACACTGGAGCCGGCCGTCGCGTTCCGCGTGTTTAAGGACTACGTGGAAAGGACCTACGGCAAGGAAGAAGCCAGAAAGCGCATAGTATGCACCACGGACGCCCGCCGCGGAGCCTTAAAGAGCCTTGCGGATAAGGAGGGCTACGAATGCTTCGTGGTCCCGGACAACGTAGGCGGACGCTACAGCGTTCTTACAGCCGTAGGACTTCTGCCGATAGCTGCCGCAGGCATAGACATCGACGCCCTGATGAAAGGCGCCGCGGACATGGCTGATATTTGCAGCAAGCCCGGAAAGGACAATCCCGCGGTAGTCTACGCCGCAACGCGCCAGGCACTGTACAGAAAGCTCGGAAAGAAGACGGAGATACTCTCCTGCCCGTCCGAGAGCTGGCGCTTCGTTTCCGAGTGGTGGAAGCAGCTCTACGGCGAGTCCGAAGGCAAGCAGGGTCTGGGCATATTCCCCGCCTCCTGTGTCTACACCGCGGACCTTCATTCCATGGGACAGTACATTCAGGACGGCGAAAGGACCCTCATGGAGACCTTCCTTACCTGCGCCGAGCCCGCGGAGGACATTACCGTACCCGATTCCGCGGAGAACGCCGACGGTCTCAACTACCTTACCGGCAGGAGCCTTAAGAGCATCTATGCCTGCGCCAAGGAAGGCGTAAAGCAGGCCCACGTAAGCGGCAAGGTGCCCTGCATGGAGATAGAGATAGCGCGCCCGGACGCCGAGAACCTGGGAGGACTGCTCTACTTCTTCGAGGCAGCGTGCGGAATATCCGGCTACATGGAGGGGGTCAATCCCTTCGATCAGCCCGGAGTTGAAGAATACAAGAGGAACATGTTCAAACTGCTCGGCAGACCGTGATACCGTAATTCCGGCCGGAACCGCGGAGCATTCTTTCTCGACCGGCTGCGCGGTTTCACGCTGAGCCTTTCCGAAACTTCGGGCCCATCGGCTCGTACCTAACGGCCTTTGGGCGAAGCTTTAGCGGAAAGTCTCGACTACCGCTCCGCCCGCCGGGGCTCATGGTCTCGAAATAATGCTCCGCGGCTCCGGCCCGGACAGACAAATACCACGCAACTACAGATGTTTAAAACTTCCTGCACAGAAAGGAGCAACATATGAGCGACTATAAAGCAAGATACGAGTTCTGGAAGACCAACGACTTCTTCGACGAGGCCACCAGAGCCGAGCTCGCCGCCCTTACGGACGAAAAAGAGATAGAGGACAGATTCTACAGGGATCTGGAATTCGGTACAGGCGGTGCCCGCGGAATAATGGGCGCCGGCACCAACCGTTTCAACTCCTACAACGTAAGACGCATATCCACAGGCTTTGCGAAATACCTCCTGAAGGCCTTCGGAGAGGACGCAAAGAAGCGCGGCGTTGCCGTAGCCTTCGATACCAGAAACAACTCCGCGGAGTACGCCAGACAGACCGCGCTCACCATGTGCGCGGCAGGCATACCCGCATACCTCTACACCATGACCTGCCCCACCCCCATGCTGTCCTTTACCGTAAGGCAGCTTAACTGCGTGGGCGGCGTAATAGTAACGGCCAGCCACAATACCAAGGAATACAACGGCTACAAGGCCTACGACGAGACCGGATGCCAGCTCTACCCCTACACCGCGGACGCCGTAATAGCGGAAGTGGACAAGGTGGACATCACGAGCACCGTCATAATGGACGAGAAGGAAGCCGCGGACAAGGGTCTGCTGCACTATCTGGGCAGCGAGATGATGGACCGCTACGTAAAAGCCGTAGAGGGCGAAGAAGATTACATCACCCCGGGCGCCAAGGCCGCTCTTAAGGTAGTCTACACACCGCTCCATGGAGCCGGATTCGTACCGGTAACAAGAGTGCTTAAGGACCTGGGATACACCGGAGTAAGCATAGTGGAAGCCCAGACCGTACCGGACGGCAACTTCCCCACCGTCACCTCCCCCAACCCGGGCGATGAGAGCGCGATGCAGATGGCCATCAAACAGGCAGTCGCCGAAGGCGCGGACATAGCCATAGGCTCCGACCCGGACGCGGACCGCATAGGCATGGCGATAATACGCAAGGACGGAAGCTTCAGATTCCTTTCCGGAAACCAGATCTGCGCAATGCTTATAAACTACGTGCTGATGAGGAGAAAGGATAAACTCAAGCCTAACTCCTGCATAATCACCACCGTGGTAACGAGCGAGTTCGGCTCCGACATAGCAAGGTCCTACGGCCTTTCCGCAGAGGAAGTCCTTACCGGATTCAAGTTCATAGGCGAGCGCATGAACCGCCTGGAAGAGAGCGGAGAAAAGACCGTGGAATTCGGCTACGAAGAGAGCAACGGCTGCCTTATAGGCGACTACGTACGCGACAAGGATTCCGCCACCGCCCTCATGAAGATCTGCGAGATGACCGCGTTCTACAAGGCTCACGGCAAGAACATGGACGAAGTCCTGGAAGGCCTCTACCAGAAGCACGGCTACTACCTGGACCATCTGGACAACTACGTGTTCACCGGCAAGGAAGGCGCGGAAAAGATAGCGTCCATAAACAGGAAGCTCCGCGAGATAGGTACAGCGCTGTCACCGGACATCCAGACCATGAAGGACTTCGAAAAGGGTGTGGACGGACTTCCACCTTCGGACGTTCTCAAATACTGGTTCAAGGACGGTTCCTGGCTGGCCATAAGGCCCTCCGGCACCGAGCCCAAGACCAAAGTATACTACTGCATACACGACAACGATCAGAAGGCTGCCGCCGATAATCTGGCAAAGAAGCAGAAGCTGATCAAGGACGTCATCGACAGTCTGTAAAACGTTTTCAGCAGCACAGAACGCGCGGCGCATCACCGCGTACCGGACAAAGTTTTATGACTACAGCAGAATTCTATCAACTGAATAAAGACCGCATATATCTGTTCAACCAGGGCAGCTACCAGAACGCGTACGAGCTTATGGGAGCCCACCCCTGCACGGAAGACGGACAGGAAGGCACCCGGTTTACCGTATGGGTCCCCGGCGCCGGAAAAGTAAGCGTAATGGGCGATTTCAACGGGTGGTCGGAAGAGGATGACCAGCTCCAGACCATGTGGGACAGCGGAATATGGACGCTGTTCGTTCCCGGGGCGGCCGAAGGACAGGCCTATAAATACCGCATAGAGACCGGCAACGGACAGATACTCTACAAGGCGGACCCCTACGGCTACTGGTCCGAAAAACGACCCAAGTCCGCATCCGTCATCCGCAGACTGGACTACGAATGGCACGACGGCGAATGGATGGACAGACGCGCGCGCAGCGACCACTTCAGGCAGCCCAGGAACATCTACGAGGTGCATCTCGGTTCCTGGAAACGGCACTCCGACCGTCCGAAGGAAGAGCAGTTCTATACCTACTCCGAGATAGCCGCGGATCTAGTGCCCTACGCAAAGAAGATGGGATACACCCATCTGGAGATAATGCCTGTAATGGAGCATCCTCTGGACGATTCCTGGGGTTATCAGCTTACCGGCTACTACGCCGCAACATCGCGCTACGGAACGCCCCAGCAGCTGATGGAGCTGATAGACACCGCGCATCAGGCAGGCATAGGCATAATACTGGACTGGGTGCCGGCGCACTTCTGCCGCGACGACCACGGCCTTGTAAGGTTCAACGGCGAGATGCTCTACGAAAAGACCGAGCATCCCCAGTGGGGCACGCTGGTATTCGATTACGGACGCCCGGAGGTAAAGAGCTTCCTGCTCTCCAACGCGGTGTTCTGGATAGAAAAGTACCACGCGGACGGACTTCGCGTGGACGGTGTAAGCTCCATGCTGTACCTCAACTTCGGCATAGACGATCCGGAAAAGAAGCGCTTCAACAAATACGGCGAGGAAGGCAATCTGGAAGCGATCGACTTCCTGCAGGATCTTGCCAGGACCGTAGGCTCGCGCTTCCCCGGAGTGTTTACTGTAGCGGAGGAAAGCACGGCCTGGCCGAAGGTAACCCACCCCGCCGATCAGGGCGGCCTGGGCTTCCACTACAAGTGGGACATGGGCTGGATGCACGACACGCTGGAATACGTCTCCATGGACTATCTGTTCCGCAAGTACCACCAGAACCAGATAAGCTTCTCCATGATGTACGCGCATTCGGAGAACTTCATCCTGCCGCTGTCGCACGACGAGGTAGTGCACGGCAAGAAGTCCATAATAGGACGCCAGCAGGGAGATTACCAGCGCCAGTTTGCCGGTCTTAAGGCCCTTGCTGTCTACCAGATGACCCACCCGGGCGGAAAGCTCAACTTCATGGGCACGGAGATAGCGCAGTTCATAGAATGGCGCTTCTACGAAGAGCTGGAGTGGTTCCTGCTGCAATACCCCAGTCACAAAGCCCATCAGGAGTTCGTAAGAAAGCTCAACCACGTCTACAAGGACAACCTGGCGCTGTGGGAGCTGGATTACCAGGACCGCGGATTCGAATGGATAGACGCGGACGACTCGGAGCACAGCGTCTACAGCTACGCAAGATTCTCCGGAAACCGCGCGTATCCGGTGATCTGCGTAATAAACTTCGGCTGGAACGGCTGCGGAAGCTACCGCATAGGGGTGCCCCGCCCCGGAAAGTACAAAGTCCTCATCAACAGCGGGGACGAGTCCTCCGAAGGCAGGATAATAGAATCGCAGAACGTGCCCATGCACGGAAGACCCTGGTCCATAGAACTGGACCTGCCGCAGACCTGCGGAATAATACTTAAAAAAATAAGGAGCAATAATTAATGGCCCTCGCAAAATTCAAAGACAAAGAAACATTCAAAGCATCCTACCGGATAATGCTGGATAAGACATATTCCAAACCCGCGGAGGAATGCACCCCCTGGGAGAAGTACGAGGCTCTGGTCTACCTTATCAACAAGGAAGCGGACTTATCCCGCAAGATGACCAAGAAAGCGCATAACGCCGTCTTCGACAAGAGGGTCTACTACTTCTCCATGGAGTTCCTGATCGGAAAACTGCTGGATAACTATCTTCTTACCGCCGGCATAAAAGACAGCGTCAAGGACGGCCTCAGGGATCTGGGGATAGAGCTGGACGACCTCTTGGAACTGGATCCGGAACCCGGTCTTGGCAACGGCGGCCTGGGAAGGCTTGCAGCCTGCTTCCTGGATTCCATGGCGTCTTTAGGAATAGCCGGCACAGGCATGGGCATACGCTACCGTTTCGGCCTGTTCCGCCAGAAGATAGAGAACGGCTGGCAGGTCGCGGAGCCGGACGCGTGGCTGGCTAACGGCTATCCCTGGGAAGAAGCGGTACCCGCGGACAACGTAGAGGTGCGCTTCGGCGGCGTCATAGACAGAAGCTACAAAAACGGCCGCATGTACTTTACCCACAGGGACTACACCGCTGTAAACGCAACGCCTTACAACATCAACATCATAGGCGCGGGCGGCGAAAAGGTAGAAAGGCTCAAGCTGTGGAGCGCATCGCTGGCAAAGGATACCCTGGACATGGACGCCTTCAACCGCGGCGATTACAGCCAGGCACTTAAGCAGAGCGCGGAGATAGAAGCCATCAACTGCATACTCTATCCGGACGACTCCATGGGCGCGGGAAGAAAGCTCCGCTTAATGCAGGAGTACTTCTTCGTGGCCGCGGGAATAGCCACCATAATACGCAACTACAAGAAGACCTACGGCCCGGGCAAGCTGGACGAGCTCCCCGAGCATATCTGCATACACATTAACGACACCCACCCCACCCTCTGCGTACCGGAGCTTATGAGAGTGCTCATGGACGAGGAAGGCATGGAATGGGACGACGCGTGGCGCGTTACGGAGAATGCCATATCCTTCACCAACCACACCGTCCTTCCGGAAGCTCTGGAAAAGTGGCCCATAAGCCTTATGCAGAGCCTCCTTCCCAGAGTCTACATGATCGTGGAAGAGATAGACCGCAGGTGGAGAGAGCGTCTTGAGAAGATAGGCCGCGCCGGATACGACACGCTCAGAAATACTGCAATACTCTGGGACGGCGAAGTCCGCATGGCAAACATGTCCATAATCGGAAGCCACTCCACCAACGGCGTGGCGGCGCTGCACTCGCAGATCCTTAAGGACGACGTATTCCGCGACTTCTACCAGATAAAACCGGAAGACTTCGGCAACAAGACAAACGGTGTGAGCCACAGGCGCTTCCTGGTCCAGGCGGATCCGGGCCTGTCGGAGCTTATCACCTCCGCAATCGGCGACAGATGGATAAAGGAGCCGCAGTATCTGGAGGAGCTGCTTAAGTTTAAGGACGACAGCGCATTCCTGGAAAGGCTCGCCGCCATAAAGCGCTTCAACAAGATAAAGCTCTCCGACTACCTTATTAAAAACGGCGGACCGTCCGTGGATCCGGACAGCATAATGGACGTGCACGTCAAGAGGATACACGCCTACAAGCGCCAGCTGCTCAACGTCCTTAAGATAATGGATCTGTACAACAGGCTCTGCGAGAACCCGTTCATGGACATGGAGCCGGTAACGTTCATATTCGCGGGCAAGGCTGCCCAGGGCTACACCTTCGCCAAGGACGTAATAAAGCTTATAAACAGCGTTGCCGAGATCGTAAACGCGGATCCTGTCATAAGCCAGAAGATAAAGGTCGTGTTCGCGGAGAACTTCTGCGTTTCCCTGGGGCAGATCATCTACCCGGCGGCGGACATCTCCGAGCAGATCTCTACGGCGGGCAAGGAAGCTTCAGGAACGGGCAACATGAAGTTCATGATGAACGGCGCGGTAACGCTGGGCACCCTGGACGGAGCAAACATAGAGATAAAGGAACAGGTCGGCGACGACAACATCAAGATATTCGGTCTTACATCGGAAGAGACCGCAAACTTCTACAGGTTCGGAGGATACAACTCCTACCAGCTGTCGCACCAGGACGCAAGGCTGAAGAGAGTCACCGATCAGCTGGTGAACGGATTCTTCGACCGCTGCGGCACCGCGTTCTGGACCATACTGGACGACCTGATAAAGCACAACGATACGTTCTTCGTGCTTAAGGATTTCGACCCTTACGTCCGCGCGTGGGAAGAGCTTACGGCTCAGCATAAGGACAAGGAGGCATGGAACCGCATGTCCCTGGTCAACATCGCTAAGTCCGGCTACTTCTCCAGCGACAGGACGATAAAGGAATATGCAGAGGATATCTGGAACATTCACAACTAGGAGGAAGTCATGTCAAGGAAAAGCTGTATAGCGATGCTTCTGGCGGGCGGCCAGGGAACAAGGCTCGGAGCCCTTACCGACAACATCGCAAAACCCGCAGTATCGTTCGGAGGGAAATACCGCATCATTGATTTTTCCCTGTCGAACTGCATCAACTCGGGAATAGATACCGTAGGAATACTGGTGCAGTACAGGCCCGGAACTCTTAACCGCTATCTGGGCAACGGCGAAGCCTGGGACCTTGACGTTTCGGGCGGCGGAGTGCACGTGCTGTCTCCCTACGCAACGCAGAAGGGCGGCGCGTGGTACGAAGGCACCGCGGACGCCATATACCACAACATCAACTTCATAGATCTCTACGATCCGGAGAACGTGCTGATCCTTTCCGGCGACCACATCTACAAGATGGACTACGCCAGGATGCTGGAAGCGCACAAGAAGAACAAGGCGGACCTTACGGTATCCGTAATGGAAGTGCCCTGGGAAGAGGCAAGCCGCTTCGGAATAATGACTCTGGACGAGGAAGACCGCATCGTAAAATTCTCCGAAAAGCCCAAGGAACCGGACAGCAACATGGCGTCCATGGGCATCTACATCTTCTCCTGGGACGTCCTTAAGAGCGCGCTCGTGGACGACCACCTGGACGAAACGTCGGAGAAGGACTTCGGAAAGAACATCATCCCCAAGCTCCTGGAGGCAGGCAAGAGACTGTTCGCCTACCACTTCGACGGTTACTGGAAAGACGTAGGGACCATCGACAGCTACTACAATTCCCAGATGGAGCTTCTGGAAAAGGACGCGCCGCTCAACATCTTCGAGCACAAGATGCGCATATTCTCCAACTCCAACAACAGCCCGTCCAGCTTCATAGGCCCCAACGCCGTCCTGAAGGACAGTCTGGTCTGCAACGGATGCGGAGTGTTCGGAACGCTGGAGCACTCGATACTGGGCGTGGACGCCGTAGTGCGCGACGGCAGCGTAATAAAGGATTCCATAATCCTGCCGGGAGTGCGCATAGGCGATAACTGCCGCATAACAAAGGCAATAATCAACGAAGGCGTCGAGATACCGGACGGCAGCGTGATAGGCAGCGAAGACGGCGATATAACCGTAGTCGGCAAGAGCCTTTGATCGGGGGTGCAACGATGAAAAACGTATTCGGAATAATATTCGCAAACTACAACGCCGCAGGATTCGGCGAACTGCTGCACAGAAGGACCATAGCCTCCCTGCCCTTCGCGGGAAGATACAGGCTGATAGACTTCCCCATGTCCAACATGGTCAACTCCGGCATCGGCACCGTCGGCGTAATAATGCCGGCGGCCTACAGGTCCCTTATAGACCACATCGGAAGCGGCAAGGAATGGAACCTCAGCAAGAAGATAGGCGGAATGTTCATACTGCCCGGCACCGTGTTCAGCGGCAGCAGCAACACCCAGAAGTTCATGCTCTCCGACCTTCTGGTGAACCACAGATACATCGAAAGGCGTCCGGAAGGCACCTACGCGCTGATCAGCTCCGCTAACGAAGTCTGCAATGTCGATTACTCGGAAATGATAGACCAGCACATCGCAAGCGGGAAGAGCGTCACCTTCGCGTACTTTAAGGACGAGAACGGATCGGAGAAGTCCCTGGACTGCTTCATCGTAAGCCGCGACATCCTTATGGGTCTTATCAAGAGCTACCCCAGGTCCTCGCATCTGGACCTTGTTGAGCTTCTCAAGACAACGTACGGCGATAAGGACGCCGGCAAATACGTGTTCGACACCTACGTAAGGCCCATCGACACCATCGAAGATTACGTAAAGGCCAACATGGAGCTGCTGGATCCGCAGATCCACAAGCTGCTGTTCCGCGGCGAACGCGCCGTATTCACCAAGATACAGGACGAGGCTCCAACCATCTACAACGACGGCTGCGAGGTAAAGAACTCCCTTGTTCCTGCCGGCTGCAAGATAAGCGGCAAAGTGGAGAACTGCATACTCGCCAGGAGCATAGAGATCGAAGAAGGTGCAAGCCTTAAGAACTGCATAGTGTTCCAGCACTGCATAGTTAAGCGCGGAACGGTGATAGAGAACGCCATACTGGACAAGTACGTTACCATAAGCAGCAGCGTAAGGCTCTGCGGCGGAACGGAAAGGCCGCTCATAATAGGCAAGAACCTTACCCTGTAGTCCCGCCCTGCCGCAGCGCATGCGGCAAATATATCACAGAAAGAAAAAGATAATCATGGAAAAAGAAAAACTGAAAGTGCTTTTCGCAAGCTTCGAGGCTGCTCCGTTCGTTAAGACCGGAGGTCTCGGAGACGTTGCGGGAAGCCTGCCCAAATACCTTAACGACAAAGACTGCGACGTGCGTCTGATCCTGCCCAAGCTGTCGTGCATTCCCCAGCGTTTCGTGGACCGAATGGAATACGTGGAGAACTACACCGTGCCTCTGGGCTGGAGAGAAAGCTACTGCGGTCTGTTCGAGATGAAGTACAACGGAGTGACCATCTACTTCCTGGACAACGAGTACTACTTCCGCAGGGACGGAGTATACGGCGAGTTCGACGACGGAGAGCGCGTTGCGTTCTTCTCCAAGGCAGTGCTGGAGACCCTGCTGCACATCTCGGACTTCATGCCGGACGTCATCCACTGCAACGACTGGCACACCGCGCTCATACCGGTGTTCCTCAACGAGCAGTACAAGGCGCTCTGGGGATTCGACAACATCAAGACCGTGCTTACCGTCCACAACCTTAAGTTCCAGGGACAGTTCTCGGATTTCGTAATAGGCGACATCTGCGGCCTTACCGGAACGGACGCCGACAGACAGATGCGTTCCGGCTACGGCAGCGCCAACTACATGCTGGGCGGACTGCGCTACGCGGACCGTATTAGCACCGTTTCCCCCACCTATGCGGAAGAGATCTGCACGCCGTACTTCGGCGAGGGTCTGGACTGGCTGTTCTCCGACAGACGCAGCAGACTTACGGGAATACTCAACGGCATAGCCGTGGACGTGTTCGATCCGGAAAACGACAAGTATCTGCCCTATCACTTCTCTGCGGAAAAGACCGCCGGCAAGGCCCGCTGCAAGAAAGCGCTGCAGAAAGAGCTGGGACTTAACACCGAGTGCGACAAGCCGCTCTTTGCAGTTATCAGCAGACTTACGGAGCAGAAGGGTCTGGACCTCATAACCTACAACCTGCCCTGGATAGTCGAGAACGGCTGCCAGCTTGTGGTCCTTGGCCAAGGTGACAGCAGGTACGAGGAAGCGTTCAGATACTACCACGACAGGTACCCCGGACAGATCTGCGTAAGGATAGAATTCTCCGAGGAACTGTCGCACAAGATCTACGCCGGCGCGGACGCCCTGCTGATGCCCAGCCGCTTCGAGCCCTGCGGACTTTCGCAGATGATAGCCATGCGCTACGGCACAGTGCCCGTGGTGCGCGAGACCGGCGGACTTAAGGACAGCGTACAGCCGTACAACAAGTTTACAGGCGAAGGCAGCGGATTCTCGTTCGCCAACTTCAACGCCCACGAGCTGCGCTACGCAATGGAGCAGCTGCTGGAACTGTGGTCCAAGCCTCGCAAGTGGCAGGCGCTCAAGAAGCACATAATGACGCTGGACTTCAGCTGGGAAGCTTCGGCAAAGCGCTACCGCGAGATGTACCGCCAGCTCTGCGGCAAGTAACGGCAGATAACAGGGCGGATCCTCAGAGACAGTCCCGCCCTGCAGGCAACAGAAATAAGGTCCCTTCCGGGGCCGCAACGATATCACTTAATGGAACTGTATCATAATTCTCACAGCACCGATTATCGCAAGCCCTTCGGAGCAGTACGCTGCGGAGGGCATATTGAATTGCGCTTAAAAGCTCCCGGGTCGGACTACGCTGTGCTCCGTCTGTACACGGACGAGGCCGGCGAAGGCATGCTCCAGCCGTCTTCCGAAAAGGACGGAGTCTACACCTGGCGCTTCTCCGCCCCTGAGGACGACTGCGTACTGTGGTATTTCTTCGTGGTGGGGGCAAACGACAACGTCTACTGCTACGGCAACAACGACAAACAGTTTGGCGGCGAGGGCCGCGTCTACAGGCCCGGCGAAACTCCCGAATCCTTCCGCATCGGAGTCTATCACGACTTTAAGGTGCCCGCCTGGTACAAGGAAGGCATAGTCTACCAGATCTTCCCGGACCGCTTCCGCAGAACGGCAAAGCTCAACACGCCCTCCGCGGGTATTACGGACCTGGAGGACCTTGCTCCCGGCGCCGTCTACGACCCGGATACCGGACGGATCTTCGAGGCCTGGGACACCCTTCCCTACTACATAAAGAACAAGGACGGCAGCATAGCGCACTGGAATTTCTGGGGTGGCAGCCTGGCAGGCATAGAGGAGAAGCTGAACTACATAAAGAGCCTGGGCGCCTCCATCATCTACCTGAACCCCATATTCGAAGCGCGCTCCAACCACCGCTACGACACCTCGGACTACTTTAAGATAGACCCCATGCTGGGCACGGAAGCGGACTTCCGGCGCCTTTGCGAAAAAGCTAAAAAGCTTGGAATACGCATAATCCTGGACGGCGTGTTCAACCACACAGGAATCAACAGCAAGTACTACCGCGAGCACCCGGACTGGTTCCAGCGCGACGAGAACGGCGACGTGGTCTGCTGGTGGGGCGTAAAGGATCTGCCTCAGGTGGACGAGCTGAACCCGGAGTTTTCCGAAATGATCTGCGGGGAGAACGGCGTGCTGCGCTACTGGCTGCGCGCCGGAGCAAGCGGCTGGAGACTGGACGTTGCCGACGAGCTTCCCAACGAGTTCCTTATGAAGATCCGTCAGGCCGTAAAGGCCGAGGGCTCCGACAAGGTAGTAATAGGCGAGGTCTGGGAGGACGCCGGCTACAAGTTCGACTACGGCAAGCGCATGCGCTTCCTGGGCGGCAAGGAGCTGGACAGCGTAATGAACTACCCCGTCCGCCAGGACATACTGGACTACATGAGCTGCCAGATAGGTTCAGCGGAATTCGCGGCAAGGCAGATGAGCCGCATGGAGAACTACCCGCCCGAAGCCTGGGCCGGATGCTTCAACATGCTGGGCAGCCACGACCGCGAAAGGATACTCACCCTGCTGGGTTCCGAACAAGCGGTAAAGTTCGCGGCGGCGATCCTGTACAGCCTGCCCGGCGTACCCGTCATCTACTACGGCGACGAGGTCTGCCTGGAGGGCGGCAAGGATCCGGACAACAGGCGCAGCTTCCCCTGGGAGCAGCTTGCGGCAAAAAAGGAAATGACAGAGCACTTCAGAATGCTGGGCCGCCTCAGGAATGGCTCTGAGACGCTCAAAAAGGGTTCTTTCAGCGCGTTTGAGGGCGAAAACGGTACATTAGTCGTTGAACGCAGTTTCGGGGCTGAAACGGTCGTTTTTTGCTTCGACCGCAATACGCTTACATGGAAGTATTTAATTAAGTAAGCGGAGCAAAAGAATAAAGCCCTTTCATATATGAAAAACAAGCCAATGCTGCAAATATAAGCAGCATATATGATATGTTGTCTCTTAATGAATCGGATTATAATGCTTCATACGCTCACCGACCGGCAAATGTGACGATTTTGTTAAGATTAGCACTCTTGTCTTGACAGTGCTAATCTTAAGGACTATAACGTAGCTGCAAAGGAAAAGAGAAGATCCTATCAAAGAATCCAAACACTCCATTCCTCTTTAGAAACATAGTTCATTCGATATGAAGAACAATGATTGAAAAGGAGGTAATGTACTATGTTGACACGTAGATATGATTTGTTTGATGACTTTTTTGATGATTTCGATTTGGCAAAAGAAATGAGAAATCTCGACCGTAAGCTTTACGGAAGAAGAACGGGCAAAGAAATGCTCACTGATATAAAGGAGCATGATGATCACTATGATCTGGAGATCGAGCTTCCGGGATTCAAGAAGGAAGATTTGAGTGTATCTCTTGAGGACGGATACCTGACAGTGACCGCTGAAAAGTCCCATGATCAGGATAAAGAAAAGGGGGGCAAGCTGATTCGCCAGGAGAGATATTACGGATCGATGACCAGATCCTTCTATGTGGGCGAAGATATCACGTCCGATGAGATCAAGGGTAAATATGAACATGGTGTTCTGACCATCAGCCTTCCGAAGAAGGAAAAGCAAAAACAGGTTGAAGCACCGAACCGCATCCTGATCGAAGGTTAGCTGAAACAAACGGAATGACAAGTGATGACCTGAATAGTTCTACTAGCGGAATTATTCAGACCGCCGGCTTAGCAAATAAAACACAACAATATAAAAGAACCGGACACGCGATCCGGTTCTTTTTTTTCTATCCTAACCTTGCGTCTCTGAGCGGCTCGTCCCAGAACACTTTGCCGCCCTGCTCCGCGGCCAGCTCGTCGATCACGGAGCGGAAGCTCTCCAGCAGTTCCGCCTCGCGCTTCTTGGAGCGGCGTCCCTTGCCCTCGAACAGGACCTTGCTGAAATACGCGTCGTAGGACACGGCGTAGTCCTCCTCGTCCCTGTGCGGGAAGAAGGTGGCGGCCGCCTCATACTTTATCTGCCCTGCCTCGGAATCCGAGACCAGCATCACCAAAGCCGCACGGCGTTCCACGTCGTTGTACTTAAGCTCCGCCTCGAAATACTGTTCGTATACGTTAATGACCATTATCGTTCCTCCGTCCTCCGGCTCCAAAACCGCGCAGCCGTAAAAGCGCTACTCTATCGTTATCGTTACGTCGCCGTTCGACAGCAGCTCCGTCATCCGGGACGCGTCCAGGTCCACGTGCCCCAGCCTGGTATAGGACCAGGAGTTGGTGCCGTAGAAGATGACTATGCTGTTTCCGGAGTAGAGCACTATGTCTCCGGGGCCGGTCTTTGTCTGAACATCGCTGCGCGGAAGGCTCTTTCCTACGGAACCTACCTGCTCGAAGCCGCCGTACATGGACATCCGCACGGTAAGCGGCAGCATCTCCTTAAGTGCGGCCACCGAAGCGTTGTCCTCCCAGGTAACCGGGACCTGCGTTCCGCCTATCGTAAGTTTCATTTCGCCCTCCCCCGGCTTTTCCACCGGGCCTGTCCAGCTGTTGATCCCGCCGAACTCGTACACGTTTACATAGCCCATGTCCGCCAGCTTCTGCGACGCCTCCTTGCTGCGGCGCCCCGTGCGGCAGTAGACCAGTATTATCTGCTGAAGATCCGGCAGCTGCCCAGGCCTTTCCGTGCCTATGCTCTCGTTGGGAAGAAGTACCGCGCCCGGGATGTGACCCCCGTCGTACTCGTCCTGCCTGCGCACGTCCAGAATGATGTGACCGTCATCTCTGGCCATCATCTCCTTGGCCTGATCCTGTGAGATCTGTCTGTACGTTCCCTGTGCGGGTGGAGCATCGTTCCCCGAAACGGCATCGTTCTGTGATGCCCCGTTGACTGGGACTTCGTTATTTCGACCGCTGCCGGAAGGCGCACAGGAAGAGAGGATCAACAACAGTATTAAGATAAGTATTACCGACCGTTTCATTCTATTACCACAATGCGTAAAGTGCGTTTATTACATTATACAACAGTTTTCGCCGAAATCCTAATGCGCCGCGCTTTACTTTTCCGGGCCATTCGTGATACAATACCCTTCGCCGCGCAGATGTAGTTTAATGGCAAAACAGCAGCTTCCCAAGCTGCGGTCGAGGGTTCGATTCCCTTCATCTGCTCCAAAGCAACAGGGTGCCGTTTGGCACCCTGTTTGATTTGCTGAAAGATCGATGGGAATCGAACCCGAAAGGGCAGCGGCGTCAAATAGCTTCGTACGGCGCTATGTCAGCCGGCACCGGCGACTTCACCTTTCTGGTAAGCGGATCTATCCTCAGATACTCGTCGCTCTGCATGTACGTCCTTACACGGACGGACTTAACAAAGTACAGCGTATAAACGAAGTACAGCAGGAAGAACAGCACCAGATGCACCACCGCGGTCCCGAAACCGTTGGAGATCCACTGCAGCACGAATACCACCAGAGTACCCGCTATCGCAAGCTTGTGATAGAACCACAGGAACCTCTGATCCTTGTTCTTTATCATCATCATCAATTTAATGATCAGCGCGTACACGACTATCGAGAAGATCATAAGTACAATGATCATTATGTAGGCAAAGGTCATGTTGGTATATCTGCTTACGTATGACATCATCCTGAAGACGGGTATCATCTCTGCTATCATTCCGATTATTGCAAGCACAGCTACTATCGTTCCGCCTATGACCGTAAACTTAAGGTAGCCGCCCAGCTGCTGGTACGGGTGCGGATAGTGAACGTAGTCGCTGCCTCCGCTGAAGGAAGACACATCGGATCCCGCGGGAAGCGCCGGCGCGAACGCGTCGCTGGTCTCAACCATTCTTAAGATGTACGCGATCATGAACAGTATGGAGCACATTCTGCTTGCAAAAGTCCTGAAGGCCATGCCGTCTCCGGTGAGAGACGTGGTAATGCAGAGTATTGCGTATCCGGCAGTCATCGCAACAAGGAAGACCATCATCTTCTTCTTGTTGCCGACCTTAAAGACCACCAGCCAGTAGACCACAGCGGCGGCTATCGCAAAGAACAGCGGGAATATCACCTGAATGACTCCGAGGAACTTATAGTATTTGAAATACCTGAAAAGCCTTATCGAGCTTACGAGCACGGTGACTGCAAAGAGCGTCATGGGCACAGCCATCGGCAGAGTCTCGGAGTGCATGCGCAGCAGACAGAGTCCGGCCAGAAGAATAGCAGCTATAAGAGTAAGCCATGTCATGTAGATCTTTATAGAACAGATCGCAAAGACCACGGACAGGACCGCCGCGGCAAGCGCTATGCAGTCCGTTCCGCTGAACGAAGACGCAGCCTTGATCGAGGATGCATCGGGGACTATGTTTTTTATAGCCGACACTGCAGACGATGCTGCCGCAGATACAGATGCCGCAGCAGAGGAAACGGGCGCCGCAGGCGTCGGATCAGCAGGCGCAGCGGAAACGACCGGCTTTTCCGGCACAGGCGCCGCCGTGCTGCCCGGAAGCTCCGCTACTTTTTCGCCGCAGCGGTAGCAGAATTTAGCGTCATCCGGAAGTTTAGCTCCACAATTTGTACAATACATAATTACCTCTTTATCTAAAAAACTATTAGTGACTGTTTCGGGGCGCCGGGATCAGAGGCTCTGCTCCATGTCCGTGCATTCTTCCAGAAGGCTCATTATCGGAAGCTGCTGGGGGCAGGCGCCCTCGCACTGACCGCAGTGAACGCATTCGGATGCTTTTCCGCGGCCCTCGGTAGCTTCTTTATAAGCCTTGAACGCGCGCGGATTGGTGCGGCGCAGAAGGTTGCCGTTATATATGCTGAATATCTCCGGGATGGGGATGTTCATGGGGCAGCCGTCCGTGCAGTAATGGCATGCCGTGCAGGCGATGGAGATGTCGTTTTCTATTATCTCCCTGGCCTTCTCCACGATCGACTGCTCCTGCTCCGTAAGCGGCTTGAAGTCCTTCATGTAGCTGAGGTTGTCCTTCATCTGCTCCACGTTGGACATGCCGGAGAGGACCGTCATTATTCCCGGGAGCGACGCAACATAGCGTACTGCCCAGGACGCGAAACTGGCATCGGGATCCGCCGCGCTGAACAGCTCCGCTACCTTCTTGGGCGGCTTTGCGAGAGTTCCGCCTTTAATGGGCTCCATTACAACGATGGGTTTATTGTGAGCCCGTGCGACCTCGTAGCATTTTCCGGACTGAACGCTGGCGCTGTTCCAGTCCGCGTAGTTTATCTGAAGCTGCACGAAATCCACGTCCGGATGCTCGGTCAGCAGTTTGTCCAGATCCTCCGGGGTGGCGTGGAACGAGAACCCCCAGTGCTTTATAAGGCCTTTGTCGCGCTGTTCCTTTACAAAGTCCCAAAGACCGTATTTGTTGTATATCTCTATGTTGTCCGGCTGAAGAGCATGCAGAAGATAGAAATCGAAGAAGCCGGCACCTGTGCGCTCAAGGCTTATCTGAAACTGCTTCTTTGTGGTCTCTTCGTCCGGATGGCCCAGCCATGCGTTCATCTTTGTGCAGACCGTATAGGCATCGCGGGGATAGCGCTCCACTACAGCCTTGCGGAAAGTCTCTTCGGATGCCCCGCCGTCGTATACGTAGGCAGTGTCGAAATACGTTCCGCCGCCTGCAATGAACAGGTCTGCCATCTCTTTTACCTGTTCCACGTCTATGCTGCCGTCCTTAAGCTTGGGTAGCCTCATAAGGCCGAAACCCAGCTTGAACATGTCTTCCGGGCTGTGTCCGTGCATGTTGGTCCTTCCTTTCCGCAGCGTATCTGCATGTGCCGCCGCATACTCTTTTCTTTTCTTTTTGAACACTTTAAGAATACCATATACCGCGCTCCGCCGCAAAAAAAATATAAAAAAATATAGCCTGCAGGACCTGCAGATGCTATACTTTTTCTTGCCAAACATATAACAAGAAGCCCTGCCGTTTTTTACGGCAGACACAAGACGATCAGGCAATCAGGAAGGAGACCACAATGGATCAGGACCGCACTCCCCTTTTCGATGCTATTTCCGAGTACGACGAACGCCGTCCCGCATATTTCCGCATACCCGGTCACCGTTTCGAGAACGGCATAGACCCGCTTTTCCGCGAACGCGTGGGCGACGAGATCTTTAAGATGGACCTTACCGAGACCCCTCTTACGGACGACCTTCACAACGCCTCCGGCGCCATTAAGGAAGCCGAGGACCTGGCGGCAGATCTGTGGGGCGCGGAATACACCCACTTCCTTGTAAACGGCAGCACCTGCGGCAACCAGACCATGATAATAACCACGGCCAACCACGGCCAGACGGTCTGCATACCCCGCAACGCTCACAAATCCGCGCTTATGGGTCTCATAATCGGCGGCGGAAAGCCCGTGTACATAATGCCTCAGATAGAGGAGGAATGGGGACTGCACGGAGGAATAACTCCGCAGCAGGCGGAAGAAATGTTCCAGAAGAACCCGGACTGCCGTGGACTTATGGTGGTAAGCCCCACCTACTACGGAGTCATCTCGGACATAGAGGGACTTGCGGAGGTCTGCCACAGACACGGCGCCGTGCTGATGGTGGACGAAGCCCACGGAGCGCACTGCTACTTCTCCGACAGGCTGCCCAAGGGCGCCATGCAGGCCGGAGCGGACATGTGCGTGCAGAGCATACACAAGGTCACCGGTTCCTTTACGCAGAGCTCAATGCTGCACGTTAACAGCAGACTTGTGGACCGCGCTTTTCTGGAGGCCAACCTGCATCTTGTGCAGAGCACCAGCCCCTCCTACCTGCTGATGACGTCCCTGGACATGGCGCGCCACGACATGGCGATGCGCGGCGCCGAAATGGTAGACGAAGCCTTTGAGCTGGCACACGACGCCAGGGCGGAGATAAACATGATACGCGGACTGCGCTGCGCAGGCAAGGAGATAGAAGGCCACGCCGGAATATACAAACTGGACGAGACCCGTCTTACCATAAGCGCCGCGGAGATAGGCATCACAGGCTTTGCCCTTAAGAAGATCCTCTTCGAGGAATACAACGTAGACGTGGAACTTGCGGACTACCGCAACGCGCTGGCGATAGTTACATTCGCAAACCGCAGGGAGGACCTGGACCGTCTGGTAGCTTCCCTTACGGACATAGCGGCCACCTACAAGGACGGCAAGCCGCTGCCTAAGGCAAGCCCGCTTCCGCCGCAGCCGGAGTACGTGCTGTCCCCTCGCGAGGCCTACTTCGAAGAGACCAAGCCCATCTGGTGGGAAGACGCGGTAGGCCACATCTCCGGAGAGATGATAGCCCCCTACCCGCCGGGAATTCCGGTCATCTACCCGGGCGAGCGCATGTCGCAGGAAGTCTGGGACTTCCTGGAGGAAGTGCGTCTGCGCAAAGGCCACCTGCACGGTCCCGCCGACCCGGATCTTAACACCCTGCAGATAATAGAAGAATAAAAAACGGCCCCGCGGTCAACGCGGGGTCTTATTATGCATTAATGGCCCCGCAGATGATGCGGGGCCTTTCTTTCCAATGCAAAGCAGGACCGCGGAGGTCCTGTTTTTATTCGCTGCTTATATCAGTCTTCGATCTTTACCAGTTTGCCCAGAGCAATGAATCTGCGCGTGTCTTCCGCTTTTACGCAGGTGGACAGCGTAACCACACGGTCTTCAGGTCCGACCTTAACGTCCGTCTTTACATACGAATGTTTTACAGCGTTGTTGATCCACTCAGTAAACTTTGCGTCGGAATCGAAGGTCCTCCTGTACGCGGCAGACGTAGCCTCGGTAATGTATGCCGAGAAGATCCGAAGCTCGTACTTGCCGTCCGGAGTGATCAGATACATTACCGGATGCTCGTCATAGTACTCCTGCTTGTTGTATTTAGCAATGCTTGAAAGCATTGCGCCGTTCTTCATGCGGTGGCCGTAGATTATCGTGTTCCGATCCGCAAATCCGTCCGAATTGCGGTAGTCCACGAAGAAGCATCCGTTGCTGTTGTATGTGCCGTCTATCAGATGATCCAGATAGTAGCTGTTGTCCTTGGTCTTTGCTACCGGGTAGTTGATCACCGTTCCGGGGCTGTACAGCCAACCTACGGCATTGCCGCTTATCTGCTTAAGCGCATCAAAATCAACGTCCGGGACGAGGCTCTCGCTGGCGTCGGGATCGTCCGATGTATCGTGCCTGGGCGGGATGAAGGCCGCTTCCTCCACGTCGCTGTAAGTATCCGTGCCCTTCTTATACTCGCGCAGAATGCCTATCAGCTTTACCGCGCTGAAGCAGGCAACGCCGATGCAGATGACGAATACCGCCATCCTGAGCACGTTTATCCTGTACTTCTTTTTTTTCTTTACAGGCTTTTCCGCAGCAGGTCCTTTGGTGACCTCCGCTTCGGGGCCCGCAGGAGCAGCAGGCTGTTCTTCTGCAATTTCTGTATTCAGTTTTTCGTTGTTAATGTCTGTCATCTTGTGTGTGTAAGCAGGGATCTGCCTTCCATCTCCTTGGGCTTTTCTATGCACATGAGTTCCAGAAGCGTAGGCGCAAGGTCGCAGAGCGCGCCGTCCGTAAGACCTACCGGGGTCTTGTCAGCGTTCTTAGGTCCGTTTACAAGTATCGCCGGAACCGGATTGGTGGAGTGGGCGGTAACTATGTTGCCCTCTGCGTCCAGCATCTCGTCCGCGTTTCCGTGGTCCGCGGTAACTATAAGCTGTCCGCCTGCCTTAACGATGGCGTCCGCTATCTTTCCTACGCAGCTGTCCACCGCTTCCACGGCAGCTACGGCAGCGTCGAACACTCCGGTGTGGCCCACCATGTCGCAGTTGGCAAGGTTCATTATTATAAGATCCAGTTCTCCGCTTGCAATACGCTCCAGAACCTTTTCCGTAACCGGATAAGCGCTCATCTCCGGCTGAAGATCGTAGGTGGCTACCTTGGGCGACGGCACAAGTATGCGCTCCTCGCCTTCGTAGGGCTGCTCCACGCCTCCGTTGAAGAAGAACGTTACGTGGGCGTACTTTTCCGTCTCGGCTATGCGCAGCTGCTTAAGCCCCAGCGAGGAAACGTACTCTCCCAGAGTATTGTTCAGAGTCTGCGGTTTGAACGCGATGGTAACATTGGGGATCGTAGCGTCGTACACGGTAAAGCATACGTAGCACAGATCCTTAAGCACTACCTTGCGGGCAAATCCGTCGAAATCCGGATCCACGAAGCAGCGGGTTATCTCCCTTGCTCTGTCCGGGCGGAAATTGAAGAATATTACGGAATCACCGTCGTGTATCGTGTGGCGCCTTACGCTGCAGCTGTCCTCCTTGCCGCCTTCGCAGACGGAGCATTCGGCAACTATGCCCGGCTTTACGAACTCATCGGTCTCGCCGTCTTTCCTGGCCCTTTCCATAAGAGCCTCGGGAGTAAGTTCCTTAAATCCCTCGCCGGTGGTGTAGCAGTCGTAGGACTGTTCCACACGCTCCCAGCGCTTGTCTCTGTCCATGGTGTAGAAACGGCCGGCGATGGTAGCTATCTCGCCCGTTCCGTATTCCTTAAGCTTCTGCTGAAGCTCTTCTATGTATTTTTCCGCGCAGGACGGGGGAACGTCCCTGCCGTCCAGTATGCAGTGCACGAACACGTCCTTAAGTCCGCGCTCCGCCGCCATGCGGATAAGGGCGTAGAGATGCTCGTTGTGCGAATGCACACCGCCGTCGGAGAGGAGCCCCATAATGTGAAGAGCATGTCCCTTGGCTGCGTTGTCCATGGCGCGGATAAGCTCTTCGTTCTTAAAGAAGCTGCCGTCCTCTATGGAGTTGGTGATCCTGGAAAGTTCCTGCCAGACCACTCTGCCGGCGCCCATGTTTGTGTGGCCTACCTCGGAGTTGCCCATCTGGCCGTCCGGAAGGCCTACGGCTCTGCCGCTTGCCTGAAGCTGAGCGTTGGGATACTTTCTGAAAAGCTTGTCCAGGTTGGGCGTCTTTGCCGCGGCTATGGCGTTTCCGGGTCCGTCCGGGGCAATGCCGAAGCCGTCCATTATAAGAAGCATAACAGGTCTGCGGTCCGTCATAGCTTCACCTCCGTAAAATCAGGCTCAGACCAGTCGAAGCTGAGCACCTGAGTAAATCTTGTCTTTTCTTTCTTCTGTTCTTCTTCGGATATCTCCTTGGAAGGAACGTCCGCAAACAGTTCGTCCAGGTTGAGCGGCGTATAGTCCACCACTTCGGCCTCCGGAACGGCAACGTTCTCGATCTGGGAAATGACTTCTTCCCTGTCCACCTTTGCCTTTTCGGAAGCAAGATCCAGTTTGGGGAGCTCCACCTTGGGGAGTTCTATCTCCGGAGCCTTTTCTATCTCTTCCAGATTTACCGCTGCCACGCGGACCTCGGGCAGAGTCTCCTTCATCTCGCGAAGAGCGATCTCTTCCGGATCTTCCAGTTCCACCTTTACGGTGGGTATATCCTTGGGCAGTTTAAGGCTTACCTTGGCAGCGGCCTCCGCGGCTGCGGCCTGAGCAACGCTCTCGGGTACCGCGGCTGCGGCCTGAGCGGCCACCCTGGCGTCTTCCTTAAGCTGCTCTTCCGGAGCCTGGCTTACGATGTCTTCAACTTCCTGCTTGGAAACATGTATGGTAAGTCCGGACTTGACGGCCTCCGCGGTCTTCTCCTCCTTGCGGGCTTCTTTCTTTGCGGCTTTTTCGGCCTTCTTGCTCTCTGCCAGAAGCCTCTTTTCTTCCAGCTTCTTTGCCTTTGCCGCGGCACGCTCCTCAGAAGACAGCGTACGCAGAGACTCCCTCTCCTGACGTTCCGCCTTCTTGATCTGCCTGCGGGCTTCGGCTCTTTCTCTTGCGGAGAGCTCTACCCTGGAGGCATCCGCGTCTTTTCTGCGCATGAACATTGCGTAGACCAGCATGCTGAGGCCGTTTACCACAAAGGCTCCGCCTACAAGCATAAGCGGCATTATGGAGCTGAGAAGGCTGGGCATCATCATTACCACGCCTATCATGGCGGCAACTATGCCCAGAGGCATTACCCTTGCCCAGTGCCTTCTGTTGAAGCGGCTTATGTAAAGGCTCTGCGATATCCTGGTGATGCCGCAGAGTGTCATCCAGGCGCCGAAGAACATGATAAGAATGTTGTCCTTTACCTGATCGTTTATTACCGCGAATCCGTAGAGCAAGGTAACGAGGCCCTCTACCAGAGCAGTGTCCGTAAGCCTCTTATCGCCTCTTCCGGATATGAGGTACGATACCGTAAGCATTATTCCGGCGAGCATCATGACAAGGCCTATAAGGAAAGCCACGTCCGAGAACGGGTTTATATAGACCGCGAAGCAGAACACTCCGGTAAGGCATATTATCGTTCCTGATATAACTGTAAGTAATCTCATAGCAACCTATTATACTTTCTGAGTTCGTATAAAGCAAGCGATGCCGGGCTACAGGAGTATGTCGCAGATCCTCTGGTACTCCAGGTGGCTGTCCTTTTCCATGGCCAGGGCTACTGCCAGCGGATAGTCCACTACGGTATCTCCCTTTATTCCTACGGCAGCGTTGCTTACGCCTTCCTTAATGAGCTCTACGCAGCGCACGCCTGTGCGGCTGGCCAGTATCCTGTCGCGGGCTGTGGGGCTGCCTCCGCGCTGGATGTATCCAAGGATCACGACCTTGACTTCCGCGCCTTCCATGCGCTCGGTAAGGGTCTCGGCAAGCTTTTCGGAGCTGATGTCCACGCCTTCCGCCTTGATTATTATGGAGTGGCGCTTTCCTCTGTCGCGGCCGGCCTGGAGCTTCTTTACGATGTCATCCAGATCGTAGGATTTTTCCGGTACGAGTATGGTCTCGGCGCCGCCGGCAAGTCCTGCATGCAGGGCTATGTCGCCGCACTGACGTCCCATAACCTCGACTATGGTGGTCCTGCCGTGCGAGCTGGAAGTATCGCGTATGTTGCCTATTGCGGAAAGCACCGTGTTTACGGAAGTATCGAAACCGATCGTAAAGTCCGTATAGGCAAGATCGTTGTCTATGGTGCCGGGCAGACCGAACACGCGCATTCCCGTAACTGAATGCAGCCTCTCGCCGCCGGTAAGAGTTCCGTCGCCTCCTATTACTACCAGAGCGTCTATCTTATGCTTCTGGAGCTGTTCGTAGCCTCTCTTTAAGCCTTCGTCCGTCATGAACGCAGCGCTTCTTGCGGTCTGGAGAATTGTTCCGCCCCTGTGGATGATGTCGGCCACGGACGCAGTTCCCATCTGTACGAATTCGCCGTTTATAAGGCCTTCGTAACCCTGACGTATGCCGAATATCTCCATTCCGTAGTAGAGTCCGCCTCTTACGACCGCTCTTATGGTGGCGTTCATTCCCGGGGCGTCTCCGCCGCTTGTAAGTATTCCTATCCTCATTTATTCCTCCTATCTGAGACAGTCCTCGCCGAACGCCTCATGCAGTTTTTCGTAGAACTCGTCGCACGGATCCACCCAAAGGTCGTAATCCGGCTTGAATTTATGACCTGTATCTTTAACCAGTATGGCTACCGGCATGTCGCCCAGATGCTGCCTGGCTATCTGCCTGAACTTTCCGAGCCCCTCCGCGTCCGTATATCCGGACGGGATGACTATCTTTACCATGGCTGTCTTTACGAGCGCCTGGTCCAGCAGCAGCACGGATTCCGCAAGCAGTTTGGGATTTCCTTCTTCCGCAAGGTCCAGCTTGCCGCGGATCACCACTATGCGGTCTTCCTCCAGGTTCTGCCTGTAAGCCTCGAAGACCTTGGGGAACACCACGGTCTCTATCTGTCCGTACAGATCCTCCACCGTAAGGAAGGCCATCTGCGAACCCTTCTTGGTTATCAGCTTCTTGATGCTTGTTATAAGTCCGGCCATGGTCACCGGAGTGCCGTTCTTTATTGCCGATACCTTGTCCGGATTGCTCAGGATCTCCGTGTCCATGTTTACGACCTGAAGGATCTTTTCCTTTACGTCGTTGAGCGGATGATCCGTAAGGTATATGCCAAGCATCTCCTTTTCCATGCGCATCAGATCTTCGCGCAGGAACTCCGACATCGGAGCCATGGTCCTCTTAAGGCTTATTCCGGGCGAGGAATCATCCATGGAGAAGAGGCTTATCTGGCCCTCGAGCGTTTTCTTTGCCGTTGTCTGGGCGCTGTCTATAAGGTCTCCTACGGTTACGAGCTTCTGGGCCCTGTTTCCGGGGAAGCAGTCAAGCGCGCCGGCTTTTATAAGCGCTTCCATGGCCTGACGGTTTACCTGCTTAACATCCAGTCCGTCTATGAACTCGAAGATGTCCGCAGGCATCTTAACGTTTCTGGCACGTATTATCTCGTCCACTATGGCTTCGCCCACGTGCTTTATTCCAAGCAGTCCGTAGCGTATGCTGCCTTTCTCGGACTCGAAGTGCTTCTGGCTCCTGTTTACGTCCGGCTGCAGCACTTTAATGCCCATGTCGCCGGCGTTGCGGATAAGGCCCGCCACCGCGTCGTTTCCTGCCGGGTAGGTCATGAGGCTTGCCATGAACTGCGCCGGATAATAGGTCTTGAGCCACGCGGTCTGGTAAGCTACAACGGCGTAGGCCGCAGCGTGCGACTTGTTGAAAGCGTAGGCCGCGAAGCTTGTCATCTCGTCGAAGATTATGTTGGCCGCCTTTTCCGGTATGCCGTTTCTGATGCAGCCCGGCACGTCTACGCTGCCGTCTTCGTTGAGCTTGCCGTTTACGAAGTACTCCCTTTCCTTGGCCATTACGTCCGCTTTTTTCTTGGACATGGCCCTGCGCACAAGGTCCGCCCTGCCGTAGGAGTAGCCGGCAAGCGAGCGCACTATGTCCATTACCTGCTCCTGGTACACTATGCAGCCGTAGGTCGGCGACAGTATTGGCTTAAGTTCCGGAACAAGGTACTTAACTTTCTTGGGGTTCTTCTTGCACTCCACGTAGGTGGGTATGGAGTCCATGGGGCCCGGTCTGTAGAGCGAGATGCCTGCTATGAGGTCTTCCAGGCAATCCGGCTGAAGATCCTTCATGAAGCTTGTCATTCCGCCGGATTCCAGCTGGAAGATGCCTACCGTGTTGCCGTCCGCTATGGTCTTGTAGACCTTGGGGTCGTCGTAGGGTATCTTCTGAAGATCCACGGCCAGACCGGTGTCTTTCTTTATCATGCGCAGGCAGTCCTGTATGGCTGTAAGGTTGCGCAGTCCCAGGAAGTCCATCTTAAGAAGGCCCAGGTGCTCTATCTCCGTCATGGTGTACTGCGTTGCGAAGCCTTTGTCGGAGGCGACAAGCGGCACTACGTCGTCCACAGGCTCGGAGGATATTACTACTCCGGCGGCGTGGGTTCCCACGTTTCTGGAAAGGCCTTCCAGTATCCTTGCAGCGTCCACTATCTGGTGGACCAGCGGGTCCTGATCGTAGGCGGCGCGGAAGTCCGGGCTGCCCTCCAGAGCCTTGTCCAGAGTTATCTTAAGGTCCTCCGGGATGGTCTTGGATATCTCCAGCGACCTGTTGAACGGAAGCTCGTAGACGCGGGCTACGTCCTTAAAGGCGGCCCTTGCCTTAAGCGTTCCGAAGGTGGATATCTGCGACACGTTGTCCTCGCCGTAGCGGCGCTTTACGTAGTCTATTACCTCGCCGCGGCGCTCTATGCAGAAGTCCATGTCTATGTCCGGCATGGATACTCGTTCGCTGTTGAGGAAGCGCTCGAAGATGAGGCTGAACCTTATGGGGTCTATGTCCGTTATCTCCAGTGTGTAGGATACTATGGATCCGGCGGCGGAACCTCTTCCGGGGCCAACCATTATGCCGTTGCCTTTGGCGTAGTTTACGAAGTCCCAGACTATCAGGAAGTAGCCTACGTAACCCATCTTCTCTATGGTGCGGATCTCGTAGCGCATGCGTTCCTTAAGCTCTTCGGATACGGTAGGAGCAAGGGACTCCATGTCTTCCGGCGGAACGGCCGGGTAGCCTCTGGAAGCGGAAGGTCTGTCTTCCTTGCTTCCGTAGCGGTATTCCAGACCGGACCAGCAGAGATACTCGAAGTAGGTGAACTCTGTGTAGCCTTCCGGCACCCGGAACTTAGGTATGTGGTACTTGCCGAACTCGAACTTGAAATCGCACTTGTCCACGATCTCCTGAGTGTTGTCTATTGCTTCCGGGACCTCGCTGAAGATGCGGCGCATCTCGTCCTCTGACTTTAGGTAGAACTGGTCGTTGGGGAAGGTCATGCGGTCCGTCTCGGACAGGAAGTTCTTGGTGCCTATGCACAGAAGTACGTCGTGAGCCTTGGCGTCCTCCTGATGGATGTAGTGGACGTCGTTGGTGGCCACCATCTTGATCCCCAGTTCCGCGGAGAGTTTGCGCAGCCCTTCGTTAACGCCTATCTCTTCCTCCAGGCCCTGGTCCTGAAGCTCCAGATAGTAATCTTCGCCGAACAGGTCCCTGAACCAGCGCGCCTCTTCCTTTGCGGCTTCGTAATTGCCCTCCAGCAGTTCGTGCTGCACTTTTCCGGCAAGGCACGCAGACAGGCAGACCAGACCCTCGTGATGCTTTTCCAGCAGTTCGTGGTCTATGCGGGGCTTGTAGTAATAGCCTTCCTTGTAGGCTATGGACACCATCTTTATCAGGTTCCTGTAGCCGGTCTCGTTCTTGGCCAGAAGCACAAGGTGGTGCTGGTGACGGTCCTTCTGCGGATCCTTATCGAAACGTGTGCGCGGAGCAACGTAGCATTCGCAGCCGATTATTGGCTTAATGCCGGCCTTCTCCGCCTCTTCGAAGAAGCGCACCGCGCCGAACATTACACCGTGGTCAGTGATGGCTATCGAATCCATGCCAAGCTCGCGGACCCTGGCCATCAGTTTATCGATGCGGCAGGCTCCGTCCAGAAGGCTGTATTCGGTATGTACGTGGAGGTGTGTGAATGCCATCTATGTTCTTTATTCTTTTGCGGTTATTATCAGTGCTTACGGACACGCTCCCGCTAACGGGGCCCCTCCCAGCGGTACTAAGCTCCGTCTTCGCCCGGGGCTCGCCGGTCCCTAAGTACCGGGTTCCCCGATTGTCCGTGCCGCACTGATAATATGCCGCCTAATTATACATAAATAATATTAATATAATATGTCAGACGTAATATTATATCATAAATATACCGTTAAGCACAGTTGAAGATATCGTGAGGATGCTGTGCTGGTAATTATGCTATAAAACAAGCTGATCGAACTGTTTAAGCAGCGGGAGGATCGTCCGGTAGATGCGGTCCGCGCCGCCGGGGATGTCGCTCTCGACGTTCATGGGCATGACGGGGTCGTGCAGGGACTTGCGTATCAGCAGCCAGCCGGCACCGTGGTCTTTGTCGAAGTTTACGCGTACGCCCTCATAGTTAGGCAGCTCCAGCGAAGCGCCCTCAAGCCCTTTTTCGTTGACCACCAGTTCTATGCGGTCCAGGACGTTCTGAGCGTACTCCGCGAAGTTCTCCGCCTTGATCGCAAACCTGTATTCCCTGGCTTCCAGCGGGTCCTTAAGACCGTCCAGCAGGCAGGAGATCCCTTTGCCCTGCTTTTTAAGCTGCGCAGCCTTTATTACGATGCGGGTGGCAAGGTAAGCTCCGTCATCCAGGAACCAGTTCTCCTTCATGGCCGCGTGGCCGGAGGTCTCTATGGCAAGCTGGCAGTCGATGCCGGCCGCGTTAAGCTCCAGTCCCTTGTTTATAACGTTCTTGTAGCCTCTCTTAAAGCGCAGGTGCTTAAGCCCCAGATCCTTGGTAAGGAACGCTCCCAGCTGGGTGCTGGTTATGCTGTCCGTTACCACGGTGGTGCCCGGATGTCCTTCGCTAGCCAGTACGGCGGCAAGAGCCACTATGCGGTTGCGCGCTATCTCGCGTCCGTGTTCGTCCACGGCGGCAGAGCGGTCCACGTCCGTATCGAATATTATTCCAAGATCAGCGCCGCTCTTCTTAACTGCGGCGCATATGCTCTCCATTGCTTCCTTGTTCTCGGGGTTGGGAACGTGGTTGGGGAAGGTGCCGTCCGGCTCCAGGAACTGGCTGCCTCTGCAGTCCGCGCCCAGAGGTTCCAGTACTTCAGACACGTAGAATCCGCCTGCTCCGTTGCCGGCGTCCACGACTATCTTTATGCCCTCGAGCGGTCTTTTGGCCTCCGACGCGCCAAGTCCGCGGCAGATAAGCCTGCGCAGGTGAAGAGCGTAGTAGTCCATAAGGAAGTACTTGTAGACCGCAGGTCTTCTGGGCCTCTTGACGGGCAGCAGATCCGCGGCATATTCCACTATTGCGGATATGTCCTTCTTGTCCAGTCCACCGTCTTTTGTAAAGAATTTAAGGCCGTTCCTCTCGCTGGGGAGGTGGCTTGCGGTTATCATCACAGCGCCTTCCGGTTCTATCTCGTCGTTGAGCGTAGCCATGAACATTGCGGGTGTGGTGGCCATTCCGCAGTCCAGAACGGACACGCCGTATCTGCCGAACGCTTCGCACAGAAGATCAAGGATATGGGGGCCGGTGATCCTGGAATCCATTCCTACTGCAATGCCCAGCCTGTCCGGATGCTTTCCGGTCTTTTCGCAGAGCCAGCGCACGAAGCCTCCGGCAAGGTCCTTTACTGCCTCGTCCGTAAGGTCCACGGGCTTTCCGCCCGGAACTTCCATTGCCACGCCCCGTATGTCGGAGCCGTTCTGAAGAGCTTTGTAATCTTTCATGATGCTGTCCTTTTCCGCATTTGCGGATCTGATATATTAATGCGCGATCCCTTTCGGATCACTTTTTGTTTATGAAGAAGTTATTGAATGTAAAGGCTATTATTCCGCCGAACCACCTGCATCCGACCTTTAATATCAGGAAGGTAATTGGCCGGAGGTAGAAGAGCTTCATCAGGAACCTGGAAAAGCCATACTTTGCCTTAAGACCGCGCACATAGCTTTTCAGGCGCCCGGGATCCCCTTCCGCTATCGCTTCCGCCGCCAGTTGACCGCTCTTTAGGCCGTAGCGAAGACCGGAGAGCGTGAACGGATCGCAGGCTCCAAGCGCATCTCCCGCATAGTATATGCAGTCTCCTATTACGGGCTTTCTCAGTCCTATGGGAGTAAAAGCCGCATGGAGCTGAGGCTTTCCGTCCGGAGCCGCTGCCCGGCCTTCCGCCTCAAGAGCATCCGGGTCGAAACCGGTGGCTCTCAGATATCTTGCGAAAAGCTCGTGGTAGTCCGCGTCTCTGCGGAACTCGTCCGTTATTCCTGCGTTGGTGATGCCTCCGCAGCTGCTTATCCAGCCGTAGCCCTTGGGCGCTATGCCGAAGTGAAGTTCTATGCCGTCCGGACGATCGCTTTTAAAGATCATCTGCATGGCGATGTTCTTTTTTCTGCCCGTGCGGGGATCTTCCGCCTCCTGCAGCTTACTGCCTATTCCAACGGTGCCGTCCGCAAACACAAGGCTGCCGAATCCCACTGTTATGCTGTCGTTAACAGTTACTGTGCGGGCCGCGGGATCCACTGCGCTTACGCGGCAGCTCTCCTCTATGGCCACGCCTTTTTCGCGGGCAAGCTTAAAGAACGCGTGATCCAGCTCCACCCTGTCTATCCTGTCGTTGGTGTAGAGGAAGCGGTTGAGTATCTCCTGGCGCTCCGCGCCGTCGTACCATATCCCGAAGTCCTCTATGAACGAGTAGCGGCAGTCTTCTATGTTAAGGCCGAAGTTTTCGTACGCCAGCCTGGTCTTGCCGGTTATGTAGCCCGCGCAGCACTTGTCTCTGGGGAACTCGAATCGCTCCAGCACCACAAAGTCCTCCGCGCCCAGCTTTTTAAGCGTAAGCGCGCATGCAAGCCCTGCCGGACCGGCCCCCACTATTATCGTTTCGTAATGATCCTTAAGCATTTACAGTCTTACTTTACGGTCCAGATCCCGCATTGCATCCTGCCGCGCCTGCGCGGCCGTCAGGCGCTCTTCTCCTTGTCCTTTGCGGCGGAGAACAGGCTGCGGAGCCTTATCGTTACGGCACCCATGTTGGAGATCTCGTCTATCTTTATCTGCGTGTAGAGCTTGCCGGCGCTTTCCAGTATGGAGCGGACTTCGTCCGTAGTTATAGCGTCCACACCGCATCCGAAGGACACCAGCTGCACCAGGTTGATGCGGCTGTCCTTCGGAAGCTGCGCTATGTATTTGGCGGCTGCGTAGAGCCTTGCGTGGTAGGTCCACTGGTTGCGCACATCCACCGCGAACGGCGCTATGCGGCTGCTGAGGCTGTCTTCGGTTATGACAACGGCGCCGAGCCTGCAGATGAGCGTATCTATGCCGTGGTTTATCTCCGGGTCCACGTGGTAGGGCCTTCCGGCAAGGACTATCACCGGCATGTCCTTTTCTTCCGCGATCTTCAAGTACTCGTCCGCTTTGGCGCGCACCTTTCCGAAGTACTCCGCAAGAGCTGCGTAAGCCTTGTCCGCGGCTGTCTTTATCTGCCCTTTCTTAAGCTCCGGGAAGTAACCGGGAAGGATCTTTGAAATGCGGCCGGTGAACTGTTTCCTGTCCGCCAGACTGAGAAAATCGTCTATGAAAGTTATGCCCTTGAAGTCCGCCGTGTTCAGCTTAAGAAGCTGCGGATAATACGCTACTACCGGGCAGTTGAAGTGGTTTACTCCAAGGCCTTCCTCCGTGTTGTAGCTCATGTTCGGGTAGAAAATTGCGTCCGGCTGCTGCTGGAGCAGGTACTCCAGATGGCCGTGCATAAGCTTGGCCGGGTAGCAGGCGGTGTCGGACGGTATCGTGTGCTGGCCGCTGAGGTATATCCTTCTTGTGGAGAACGGCGATACCAGAACGTTGAAGCCAAGCTCCTTAAAGAAGGCATGCCAGAACGGCAGGAGCTCGTAGTTGTTGAGCCCCATAGGTATGCCTATGGTCTTCTTCTGCGGGTCGCGGATGTCCGACATCAGCTCGCCCAGAAGCTGCTGCTTGTACTTGTACAGGTCGTAGTGTTCCTTTACGCCCTCGCCTTTTATGGGGCGCTCGCAGCGGTTGCCGGCTATGAAGCGCCTGCCGCCGCCGAAATCGTTTATGGTAAGGCTGCAGTTGTTAGTGCACAGACCGCAGCTCGCTGTCTTTACGTTGTGTACGAAGGCTTCCAGCTGCTCCGCGTTAAGCAGCGCGCCTTTAGAAACTTCCTCGTGCTGCATTGCGTAGAGCGCGGCGCCGTAGGCACCCATCAGCGGGGCAAAGGCCGGACGGATGACGTTTGCACCTATCTCCTGCTCGAACGCCCTCAGCACAGAGTCATTTAAGAAGGTTCCGCCCTGAACGACTATGTTCTTTCCAAGCGATTCCGCGCTTGCGCAGCGTATCACCTTGTAGAGCGCGTTCTTTACAACGCTTATGGAAAGCCCTGCGGCTATGTCTTCCACCGCGGCTCCGTCTTTCTGGGCCTGCTTTACGGAGCTGTTCATGAACACAGTGCAGCGAGAACCCAGATCCACGGGTTTTTTAGCGTAGAGGCCTAGCTTTGCGAACTCGGCGGATGTGTAGCCGAGCGCTCCCGCAAAGGTCTGCAGGAAGGACCCGCAGCCGGAAGAGCAAGCCTCGTTCAAATAGATGCTGTCTATGGCGCCTCCTCTTATCTGGAAGCACTTTATGTCCTGCCCGCCAATGTCCAGGATGAAGTCTACCTCCGGACAGAACTTCTTTGCGGCGGTGTAGTGCGCCACGGTCTCCACAACGCCCGTGCCTACGCAGAAGGCGTTGCGTATTATCTCCTCGCCGTAGCCAGTTACGGCGGAGCCGAGTATCTTTATCCCCGGATAGTCCTTGTAGAGCTTTTGAAGGTAGCTCTTTACTATGGGGACCGGGTTGCCGTTGTTAGGAGTATAGAGGGGACGGAAAACGTTGCCTTCCCGGTCCGCAAGCACCAGCTTTACTGTTGTGGAACCTGCGTCTATTCCAAGGAACATCTCCAGGTCCGGAGCGCTGATCTCGCTGATCCCTTCGGAGGCTTTCCTGTGCCTTTCGCAGAAAGCCCCGTACTCTTCCTCGCTCGTGAACAGCGGAGTGCAGGCCGTGTAGCCTTTGCCCATGCTGCGGTTCGCGAGCTTGTCCAGAAGCTGCGGAACGTCTATCGGCTCCGCGCTTCCTGCCCAGGCGGCGCCCATGGCAACGTAATAGAGCGAGTTCTGAGGACAAGTGCCCTTTGCGTCCAGAACGTCGTCGAACGCAGCCCTAAGCTGCGGAATGTATGTAAGCGGTCCGCCCAGGTAGAGTATGTTTCCTTTTATGTCCCTGCCCTGAGCAAGACCGGCTATGGTCTGGTTTACTACCGCGTAGAATATGCTGGCGGCGATGTCTTCTTTTCTGGCGCCCTGGTTGAGCAGCGGCTGGACGTCGGACTTTGCGAAAACTCCGCAGCGGCTGGCTATGGTATAGAGCTTCTCGTGCTTTGCGGCAAGCGCGTCCATCTCTTCCGTGGGGACCTGCATGAGCGCTGCCATCTGGTCTATGAAGGCGCCGGTGCCGCCTGCGCAGGTGCCGTTCATGCGCATCTCAAAACCGCCGGTAAGGAAGAGTATCTTAGCATCCTCTCCTCCCAGTTCTATTACGGCGTCCGTGTCCGGAGCAAGCCTTTTTACGGCTACCCTCTCCGCGTAAACTTCCTGAACGAACGGAAGTCCCATGCTCTCCGCAAGGCCCATGCCCGCGGAGCCGGAGATCGCAAGCTCGAAAGTCTCTCCGGGGTAGTCCGCAAGGACCTGCCCCAACATCTCCTTAAGGCATTCGTCTATCTTGGAAAGATGCCTAAGATACCTTGCAAACAGAAGGCTTCCGTCCTCGCCCAGGACCACGCATTTTAATGTTGTTGAACCTACGTCTATTCCAAGCTTCTTCATGCCTTGCCCTCCTGTTCGCGGGCTATCGCAAGCATCAGCTTTATGCGGTTCTCCTGGTTGACCTTGGACGCACCGGAGTCGTAGTCAACGGGGAATATGTTAGCCTTGGGATAGAGCTCGCGCAGCCTGTGTATGGTGCCTTTTCCTACGATGTGGTTGGGCAGG
>JAILDA010000080.1 GCA_024689865.1 Clostridia bacterium
GGGATCCACGTATCCGGGGAAATATACCGCCATGGATATCTTGGAGCATTCTATCCGGTCAATGGTGAGTTTTTCGCTCTTAAAGTCGATCGGTACGTTCCGGACAAGCACTTCGCTGGGCATCGTTACCGGAAGTGCCACTGAGATCTCTTTTGTCCCGGACCATTTCGTTACATTGACGTTCTTTCCTCCGCAGTACAACTCCAGATAAGGAAGATCCTCTTTTGCGACCTTAAGGAACTGCCATGCATACTGCCATCCCGGCTGCTCCTCATCAGCTTCGCCTAGATCAATGGGAGACGCAAAACCGTTTTCATGTAGTTCGACATAGAGCTTTTCTCCGGTGCGCGAATCGACAAAATACCAGTGCTTGGACCTGTTCCAGAAATCAGGATCTGCATATTTCGGGATCTCTGTGACCCCTCCGGTCAGCCACTCATCCTCCTCACAAGGGCCCCTGAGAACTATATGAAGCATACCATCTTCCCAACCAAGGTTGTCTATATAGACACCATTGCTTCCGGGGAGCATTGTCTGTCCGCCGGCGGGTTGCCACAGGTACCCCTCCCGGAGATACCGCACGTCGTTTCCGAAGGTGTGACGCAGAGGCTCCAGATTTGCATTTGTCCCGGCCTTTTCTACGATATCTGCTATATCAATGTTCACCTTTACCGCATCTACCCTTTCGGGCTCCTGCCAGTCGGTGAAACTGATCACAGCGCTTTTGACTGTCGGATCCGCCTGCCAGTTCGCGTAGATAACGCCGCCGAGCTCTCCCGGAGCGGCGTCTTCTGAGGGATCAAGGAAATAGTATTGGTATCCTCCGGACATCATCTTATCCGGGAAGTACATCCGGTAGTCCTTAAACTCTCCGCTGCGGCTCAGGGGCGTGCCGTCCTTGCTGCGCAGGGTGAACGTCATGTACAGGATCCTTTCGTCGGACAGGACGCTGTTTATCTGCATGTCAAGATCCAGGTCTCCTTTGGCCTGAACGCTCTCAGGCGGCAATGAAGCTTCGTCTCCGCTGCCTACCACGTTCTGGTCCGTGCCGAAGATGTCTTTCCAGGAAGGGATCCAGTACTTTACGGCAAGTACCGAGACCGTGCAGACGGCCACGACAGCCAGCGCTATGCACGCCGCGGTGATCTTTTGCAGGCGTACGGCCCTGCGTCTTATCCGGCGGGTCGCCAGCGCTTCTTCCAGGTAGCCGCTGCCGGCGCTTCCTATCGCTTCGGCGAGCATTTCTTTTTTTGTATCCATTTTTTTTCTCCGGCTCAGAGCCATATTCCTTCTGTTTTCAGGTGTTTGCGCAGCTTGCTGCGGATGCGCGACAGGCGGACGCTTACGTTATGCTCCGTCATTCCCAGATCCACAGCTATATCGGAGATGCTGTCGCAGAACCAGTAGCGCCGCAGAAAGACGGCGCGGTTTACAGGATCCAGCATGCCGAGGAAACGGTCTACCGCTTCAGCCAGCTCCGCTGAATCAAGCGCTTCGTCTATCGTATGTACCGGCAGACAGTCCGCCAGTTCCTCGTAGGAAAGGTCGAAGGCGCTGTTGCGCTTTGCCGCTGTGTTTGCCTTATAACGCTTGATCGCGATATTCCTTACGATGCGGCAGACGTAGGACCGCAGAGGATCCGGCCTTTCCGGCGGTATGTTGTTCCAGACAGCAAGCAAGGCTTCGTTTACGCACTCTTCCGCATCCTGAGGATCGCCGAGGATGTTTATCGCTATCCTGCGGCAGAGTTTTCCGTACTTTTCAGACAGCTCAAAAACAGCTTGTTCCGAGCGCTCCAAGAACAATTCTGTTATTCGTCTGTCTTCCAAAAGCGGAGCTCCTTTCCTTGCGTTCTGACTATATACTACGTAAAACTGCCGGAATATCACACGGCTGCCGAAAAAAACAATAAAAAAGCCGGCAGGACAGCGTCTTACCGGCTGTAATGGTTATTGCTTGCTACACGCCCCGCAGCTGGGCGCCGGGTACGTATTCTCTGGCCACGGCCAGCATCTCGTTAAGCTCGTCCTTGCTGCAGGAGGTAAAGCCTCCCTGCAGTATGTCGCCGGAATCCGTAAAGTTCTGGAGGAAGTACTTTTCTTCGCCTTCCAGCTCCTGCGCCATCTTGCGCACGTCCTCCAATGTGTGCAGTTCTTTTACTATGGTGGTGCGGTACTCGTGCTCCACGCCGCTCTGCTTTATGAACTTCATGGAGAGCAGGGTGTTCTCGTACAGTATGGCCGCGGTGGTCTCCGGGACGCCTGCAGTTAAGCCGTACTTTTCGCGGCAGTTTTTAAAGTCCATGGCAACGTAGTCCACTATGCCCGCGGACAGCAGCGCCCTTAAACGCTCCGGGTTGGTGCCGTTGGTGTCCAGCTTTACGGCGTAGCCTATGTCCTTTACTTCCTTAAGAAAGTCCATTATTCCTGGCTGCATAAGGGGTTCGCCGCCGGTTACGGCAAGGCCGGTAAGCCTTCCCTTGCGGTCCTTTAAAAAGTCCAGCACGTCCTGCGGATCTATAAGGCCGTTCTCGGAAAGGGACTTCTTAAGTTCGTCCGGATCTACCAGCGAAGCGTTGTGGCAGAACGGGCAGCGGAGGTTGCAGCCGGGCGTGAATATCGTTGCGGCGCAGCGGCCGGGGTAGTCTAAAAGTGTTAGTTTCTGGATCCCTGCTATGTTCATTTATTGTTCTTCTTCCTTTGGAGCATCCTTGTGGATGTTCTTTACTTTTCCTGTTGTGTAGATGACCAGCGCAACGGCTATCACGAGCACTATCACCACCAGATAATACATAGTGGAGTAAGCGCCGACTTTTATCTGATCCGAAGCGTATTCCAACCCTTCGGGGCATTTCTTAAGTATAAGAGAGTCTATCAGGGCGCCCGCTATGGAGGGTCCTATGGACTGTCCCAGATCCTGTCCAAGGTACATGGTGTTGCTGGCAACTCCGCGTCTGTCGGAGGGGACGGAGGTCATGCAGAGCGCCTGCATGTTGGGCAGAGTAAGGCCGTAGCCAAGAGCGCTGAATATGGCTGCCGCTATGAATCCGGGCAGAGTCCTGGAGGCGCCGAACAGCACGAAGGTCCCCATGAAGCATATCAGCGAGGCGACTACTACTTTGCGGTATCCCAGCCTGTCCGCAAGACCGCTGGTGGAAAAACGCAGCACCAGCATGGCTATGGCGTAGACCGTAAAGTACAGGCCTATGTTGTCTATGCTCAGAAGCTCGCCGTAGATGGCCAGAAAGCTTGGAATGCAGGAGTACGCCATTACTATGAACAGCATGGTTATCGCGATGGGGATGGCACGCTTTTCTACTATGGTGTCCAGGCGGATCTGGTATCTGTTGCTGGTCCTGGGGTTGCTGTCCACGAAGAACGCTATCACCAGGCAGATCAGCAGCGATACGAAGCATATAGCAAAGGTGTTCTTGTAACCTATGGACTTGCTGAGAGAAAGACCTATGCTGGGTCCCAGAGCCTGTCCGAACGCCTGCCCCAGAGAGAACAGACCCACGCCTTTGGCGAACTTGTCCTCCGGCAGGTTGTCGCAGGCCATGTTTAGCGACAGCGGCGCGGCCATGCCTATGCCTATGCCGTGGAAGAACCTGCCGCCGATTATCCAGTTTACGTTAGGCGCAAAGTAGTAGATGACGTAGGCGCTCATAAGCAGCACGCAGGATATCAGGTACAGGTGCTTTTTCTTGACGCATAGGAACAGCGGGCTGGTGAAAGGCTTGGAGAGCAGGGCGGACATTGCGAACGCTCCGCTTACTATGCCTACGATCGTGGAAGTTGCGCCCAGGCTGTACGCGTATTTTGGCACCAGCGTGGTTATGGTCTGCTGGCCCATGTGCATGAACACGTTGGCTATGAAGATCAGTATGAAGCCTTTGTTCCAGACTTTGGTGGGGTTGAGCGTTCTTTCCATGACCTGCTCCTTTCTCTGACAAGTACTTTTTATTATACTATAATCCGCGCGCAGTTTGTAATATAATAAATTGACAGGCAGAAAATGGTTGCGGCGGTCCGCGCCGGCGCGCAAGGAGGCAGCTCATGATAAGCGAAAAGATAATAGTCGGAGAAGGCACTGAATACCCGCTGAACGGGCTTCTTACGCTGCCGGACGAGGCGGCGCAGAGCGGCTCCGCAGACACGTCGGAAAAATTCCCGGCGGCGGTGTTCGTGCACGGCTCCGGACCCAGCAACATGGACGAGAAGATATATGATAACAAGCCCTTTAAAGACCTTGCTGAAGGTCTTGCGGAGCGCGGCATAGCGTCGCTGCGCTACGACAAAAGGACCTTCGTCCACGGCCGGAAGATGGCAAAAGATCCTGCCGGCATAACAGTAAGAGAAGAGACCGTAGAGGACGCGGTCCTTGCAGCGGACCTTCTTCGCAAAGACCCGCGCATAGACCCGGAAAAGGTGTTCATAGTCGGCCACAGCATGGGCGCCATGCTTGCTCCCAGGATAGACGCGGAGGGCGGCAATTTCCGCGGTCTCATAATGATGGCGGCAACGCCTTTCCGTCTGGAGGAAGTAGTAGTAAGGCAGCTGTCGCAGGAAGGCAGCAAAGGCGGCCTTATTGGATTCATAGTCAAACTGGAGGACAGGATCTTCAGCAAGAAGTTCGACGGCCTCTACGAGATGTCTGACGAGGAAGCAAAAAAGCGCAAGTTCGCGGGCAGCACCACGCTCTACTATTTCAAGGAGATGGGTGCCAGGACCGCAGTCGATTACCTTAAGGAGACCGGCAAGCCTGCGCTGATGCTGCAGGGCGGCATGGACTTCCAGGTGCTTCCGGAGGTGGACTACAAGATGCTGAAGGAACAGCTGGCGGACAGACCAGGCACCGAGTTCCGTTTCTACGAGAAGCTCAATCACATGTTCATGCCCGGCATCTACAACGACATACTTAAGGTGCAGAAGGAATACAAGGTACCGCAGCATGTGGCCCCGGAAGTGATGGACGACATCGCTGCGTTCATAAAGAAGTATTCCTGACAGGATCCTGCCGCAGGGCGGCCCGGAAGACCCGGAGGACATTCAATGAAAGAAGCTTATTTCGCGGGCGGATGCTTCTGGTGCATAACGCCTATATACAAAATGTACGGGGTGGAGCAGGTGATCTGCGGCTACTCCGGAGGAGACGAGAAGGACCCGCGCTACGAGGACGTTAAGGCTCAGCGGACCGGTCACAGGGAGACCATAAAACTGGTCTACGACCCGGCGGTGGTGTCCTACGGTGGGCTGACGGACATCTACCTTGCCAATGTGGACCCCTTCGACGCGGAAGGGCAGTTCATAGACAAGGGCTTTTCCTATACTTTGGCTGTGTATTACACGTCGGATGAGGAGCGCCGCATCGCCGAAGAAAAGATAAGGCAGCTGGAGGCAGAGGAGGGCCGCAGGACTTACATAGCGCTGGAGCCCTTCAAGTTCTTCTGCGAAGCGGAGGAGTACCATCAGGACTGGTACCTTAAGAACCCGGAAGCCTTCGAAAAAGAGATGAAGGAGTCCGGCCGCAGGTGACCCCTGGTCATAACTAAGCAGCAGAAAAACCACTGCGCCGCATGCATTGCGGCGCTTTTCAAAACAGCGGCAACGTGATACAATAATCTACTGCGGTCTGTGGCAGCCGGCCTGCTTTACGGAGCCGCGAGTCAGCAAGAAAACCATAGCATTTGATAATAAAGGAAACCCGATGTTAGAAGTAAAGAACGTAGTATTCGCCCCGGAAGGGGACAGAAAGATACTCAACGACGTTAGCATACAGGTCCCGGACGGAAAGCTGATAGTCCTTACCGGTCCCAACGGCGGCGGCAAGACCACTCTCGCCAAGATGATCGCGGGCATCAACATGCCCACATCCGGACAGATACTGCTGGACGGAGAGGACATAACCGCGCTGGATCCCACGGAGCGCGCAAAGAAGGGCATAGCCTTTGCGTTCCAGCAGCCCGTAAGGTTCAAAGGAATATCCGTGCGCAAGCTTTTATGCCTTGCGGCAGGCAGGGAGCTGACCGACGAAGAGCTGGGCAAGGTCCTTACGGACGTAGGCGTGCAGCCGGAACTGTACGTAGACCGCCAGGTGGACACCAAACTGTCCGGCGGCGAGATAAAGAGGATAGAGATAGCGTCCGTGCTTCTTAGAAACGCCAAGGTAATGGTGTTCGACGAGCCGGAGGCAGGCATAGACCTGTGGAGCTTCAACAACCTTATCCGCGTGTTCGAGATAATCCGCGACAGGCGCGACTGCTCGCTTATCGTCATATCGCACCAGGAGCGCATACTCTCCATAGCGGACGAGATAATAATGATCCAGAACGGCAAGGTGGGCCTTTCCGGGGACCGCGGAAGCATATTCCCCAGACTTCTTTGCAAGAACGACTGCGAAGACTGCGTAAGGAAGGAGGGCTGAGATGAGCGACATTGCCGAAAAGACCATAGACAAGAACACAGCCGACCTTCTTAAGATGGTCGCGGACTTCGAGGGAAAGTTCTCCGGCGCTTTCAACATCCGCAGCAACGGCGGGTGCCTGGGCAGAAAGTCCTCGGAAAACATTAAGATAGAAAGCAAGACGGACAACCCCGGTCTGGACATATTCATCGCTCCCGGAACCAAGGGGGAGACGGTGTTCATACCGGCCTGCGTTACCGCTCCTGGCTTCGACGATCTGGTATATAACGATTTCCACGTAGGCGAAGGCGCGGACGTTACGATAGTAGCGGGCTGCGGCATCCATACGGAGACCGGAGAGCCTGCCCGCCACAGCGGAATACACCGCTTCATGCTGGCTAAGGGCAGCCGCGTTGTCTACGAAGAAAAGCACGTGGGCACCGGCGCGGACGATACTAAAAAGATAATCGACCCCGTCACCGAGTGCTTCCTGGAGGAGGACTCCTACCTGGAGATGGACACTTCCCAGCTGGGCGGCGTTACCAAGAGCACCAGAAACACCAAGGCAAAACTTGCGGACCGCGCAACGCTGGTTATCAAGGAGAGGCTGCTTACGGACGGCGAAGAGACCGCGGAGACGCACTTCTCCGTGGAGCTCAACGGCGAGGACAGCGGCGTTAACCTTATGAGCAGATCCGTGGCCAGGGGCAATTCGCACCAGGCTTACCAGTCCGTAATAATTGGCAACAACAAGTGCCACGGCCACTCCGAGTGCGACGCCATAATCTCCGACAACGGCAAGGTGGACGCAACTCCGGAGCTCTACGCCAACTGCGGCGACGCGGAGCTTATCCACGAGGCCGCCATAGGCAAGATAGCCGGCGAGCAGATAATGAAGCTTCGTACTCTCGGCCTTACCCAGGAAGAAGCAGAGGCCGCTATAGTGGACGGTTTCCTGGCATAGATAAAACATCGTTCTGCTGCCCTGACAAGCCATAGAGTTGTAGGCTGATTACGTCAACATCTTAAAAGATCATGGCTCCGCGTGCCGCCATGCCGCACGTGGGGCTTTTTTAATTGCCCGGGGCGCCGATTTTAAGCCCCGAAAGGCCGGCTCTGAAATTTAGTTGCAAATTTCAGTTGCCATATATAGTTACCGTCTGAAAAAATAACCACAAGATATAGTGCTTTTCTGTTGACATCGCATTGCGCATAAATTAAAATAAAAGTACATGTTTTCTGACGTGTTTTTTAATGTCGTTTTACATATATTCAAGGAGCCAGCAATGTATCAAGTAGAAAAAAGAGATGGCAAAGTCGTAGATTTTGACATCAGCAAGATCTCGAACGCGATCAAGATGGCGTTCGACGCGCAGGAAAAGCAGTACACGGATTCAATAATCGATTTCCTTGCGCTTAAGGTCACATCCGAGTTCGAACCCAGGATCAAGGACAACCTGATCGCAGTCGAGGACATCCAGGACTGCGTGGAATCCGTGCTCATCAAGGCCGGTTACGACGACGTGGCCAAGGCCTACATCCTCTACAGACGTCAGAGGGAAAAGCTCAGAAACATCAACTCCACCGTGCTGGACTACAAGTCCCTGGTGGACAGCTACGTAAAGGTTACGGACTGGCGCGTTAAGGAGAACTCCACGGTAACTTATTCCGTAGGCGGACTCATCCTTTCCAACTCCGGCGCCATCACCGCAAACTACTGGCTCTCCGAGATCTACGACGACGAGATCGCCAAGGCGCACAAGAACGCGGACATACACATCCACGATCTGTCCATGCTCACCGGTTACTGCGCCGGCTGGAGCCTGCGCCAGCTGATAAAGGAAGGCCTCGGCGGCGTTCCCGGAAAGATCAGTTCCTCCCCGGCCAGCCACCTGTCCACGCTCTGCAACCAGATGGTGAACTTCCTTGGAATAATGCAGAACGAGTGGGCCGGCGCTCAGGCCTTCAGCTCCTTTGATACATACCTGGCACCTTTCGTAAAGGTAGACAACCTTACATATAAAGAAGTTAAACAGTGCGTGCAGAGCTTCGTGTACGGCGTAAACACTCCGTCCCGCTGGGGCACCCAGGCGCCGTTCACCAACATCACTCTGGACTGGACCGTTCCTGCGGACCTTAAGGATCAGAAAGCCATAGTCGGCGGCAAGGAGATGGACTTCACCTACGGCGACTGCAAGAAGGAAATGGACATGGTCAACAAGGCCTTCATCGAGCTCATGATCGAGGGCGACTGCAACGGCCGCGGCTTCCAGTATCCTATCCCCACTTACTCCATAACCAGAGACTTCGACTGGTCCGACACGGAGAACAACAGGCTCTTGTTCGAGATGACAGCCAAGTACGGCACCCCGTACTTCTCCAACTACATCAACTCCGACATGGAGCCTTCCGACGTACGCTCCATGTGCTGCAGGCTCCGTCTGGACCTCCGCGAGCTTCGCAAGAAGAGCGGCGGATTCTTCGGAAGCGGCGAATCCACCGGATCCATAGGTGTTGTTACCATCAATATGCCCAGGATAGCATATCTTTCCAAGACTCCGGAAGAGTTCTACAAGAGACTGGACCACATGATGGACATCTCCGCAAGGTCCCTGGACATTAAGAGAAGAGTAATAAGCCAGCTGCTTGCAGAAGGCCTGTATCCCTACACCAAGAGGTATCTGGGCACCTTCGCGAACCACTTCTCCACCATAGGTCTTGTAGGCATGAACGAGGTAGGCCTCAACGCCGCCTGGCTCAAGAAGGACATGACCCACAAGGAGACCCAGCAGTTCGCCAAGGACGTGCTCAACCACATGAGAGAGCGTCTGTCCGATTATCAGGAGCAGTACGGCGATCTGTTCAACCTGGAAGCTACTCCGGCGGAGTCCACCGCGTTCCGTCTTGCAAAGCACGACGTCAAGCGCTTCGGCGACATAATCACCGCCGCGGACTGCGGAGGCACTCCGTACTACACCAACAGCAGCCACCTGCCCGTAGGCTACACCGAGGACGTGTTTGCTGCTCTGGACGTTCAGGACGAGCTCCAGACCCTGTACACCAGCGGAACCGTATTCCATGCGTTCCTGGGCGAGAAGCTGCCCGACTGGAAGGCCGCTGCCACACTGGTACGCACCATAGCAGAGAACTACAAGCTGCCTTACTACACCATGTCGCCCACTTACTCCGTATGCCGCAACCACGGCTACATTGCCGGCGAAGTAGGCGTATGCCCGGAGTGCGGCGAGAAGACCGAGATCTACAGCAGGATCACCGGATACTACAGACCGGTCCAGAACTGGAACGACGGAAAGGCTCAGGAGTTTAAGCAGAGGAAGACCTACGACATAGGTACTTCGTTCAGAAGACACAGCAACCTTCACATAGAAGAACCGCTTAAGGCAGCAGAAGAGGCCCCCAAGGCCGCAGAAGAAGCTCTCAAGGCAGAAGCTCCCGCAGCGGCAGTTGCGGCGGCTGCAGCAGCAATAGCAGCAGCGACCGCGGAAAAACCGGCGGCGCCCGAAGTTATCAGCGCAGCCGAAAGCGCTGTAGAAGAAGCTTTCGAGGCAGTTCAGGCTGCTGAAAAGGCCTATCGCGAAGAGACTGTGGCAGAGAAGCCCGCAGCAGAGGAACCCGCAGCTGTAGAAGCGCCGTCCGAAGAGCCCGCTCCTGCTGAGGAACCGGTTGCTGCTGAAGCACCTGCAGAAAAGCCTGCTGCCGAGGAGTCCGAACAGGAGCTTGCACCCGCAAGAAAGACTGCCGCGGATCTTGCCGAAGAGCTTGCAAAGCTCTACGAAGAGCCCGCAGAAGCCCCGGTCGAAGAACCCGCTCCGGCAGTTCAGGTTGCTCCCGTGGCTGCAGCAGTGGTTCCCAGAGTCGTTAAGAAGCTCAGCGCCAGCGCCGAAGAGCTTGCAAAGCTCTACGAGGATCCGACTCCTGAAGATCCGACCCCGGAGACCAAGGCCGAGCAGGTCATAATCGCTGCCGCAGAGGCTGTAGAGGAAGCGCTGTCCTTCGAGCCCAAGGCAGATGCAGCAGAGGAACCCGCAGTTGCAGAAGCACCGGCCGAAGAGCCTGCTCCCGCAGAGGAACCTGTAGCTGCAGAAGCACCGGCTGAAGAGCCTGCACCCGCAGAAGAGCCTGCACCTGCAGAGGAACCGGTAGTTGCCGAAGCGCCGGCAGAAGAGCCCGCTCCCGCAGAGGAACCTGCAGCAGCAGAAGCACCGGCCGAAGAGCCTGCACCCGCAGAGGAACCTGCCAAGCCGGCGAAGCGCTTCATGCTCTTCACCACCAGGACCTGCCCGAACTGCGCGATCATCAAGGAATTCCTTGCAGAGCAGGGCACCGAGTACGAGCTGCTTCTGGCGGAGGAGAACCGTGAGCTGGCAAGGAGCCTCGGAATAATGCAGGCGCCCACCGCAGTCATCGTAGACGGTGACAACGTTACCAAGTACATAGGCGTCAGCAAGATCAAGAATTACGTTCTCAACAATCTATAAGGGGTAATAACATATAAGCGGCCTCCGGGAATTCCCGGGGGCCGTTTTTCATGCCGCCGGCTTCTTTACATGCATGCGAATGAGATCGTCCTCAGCCTTTATCGTATGCGGATCAAAATGGCCCCGCATATGCGGGGCCGCAATAATGAGAAAAGTATTTCAGGTCTTCAGACCGATATTTTTATTATTTCGCCGTCGTGGCTCTCTATGTCCACAAGAACGAAGTGGCCGTTCTTTCGCACGTAGCGCCGCAGCTCGCGTACCATCTCCGGACCTATCACCGCGGCCTCTTCCGCCCCGGCGCCGCCTTTCTTCGTTGCCGCCCTCCACAGCAGCCTGCTGCCCGCAAGGCTCAGCGGGACCGGCAGGGATATGTTAGGACCGTCCTGCTGCCTTATTTTTATCCACATGGCTTACTCCACGAATACGCGCACGTGGTCGCCGTCTGCGCTCTCCACGGTAACGATCTCGCCGACAAGTCCCTGGTCCACCAGACGGATTATCTCCTCGAAGTCAAGGTTCTTAAGTGCTTCGTTTCCGCTTACCTGAGGCATCTTCATGCCCATCATGATGCCCGCCTTAACAAGCCCCATTGGCAGGTTGACGGTGATCTTGTCGCCGTCCGCGGAATCGACGCGTACTCTCAGGACCAGATCGTTGACGTCCTTGCGCTTTTCTGCCGGAACCAGCCTGGTCTTGTTCTCTTCCTTGCCGAGCAGCTCGTTAAGGCTTACGCCAAGCACGTCGGAGAGTTCCGGGAGTATCGAAATGTCCGGCATGGACGCGTCGTTCTCCCACTTGGAGACAGCCTGTCCGGATATGCCGAATTTCTCGCCCAGCTCCTCCTGGGTAAGGCCGCGCTGCTTTCTTAATCTGCTGAATCTCTGTCCGAATGTTTCCTTCATCTTTTTGTCCTTCCTTTTTTAAAGTATATCATCTGCCGTGCGCCGCGTCATTCGTTTTGAGGCGCTTTGCTTGCTGTTTACGACTGAATGATACGTTTTTCCGGGGCATTTCTGAAGCGACCGGAGGTTGAAGCGCTCTACGGAAGGTTGGATATTATACAACTATTGGTTGGATAAGGCATAAGATGGCTATATCCGGGCAGTATTTGTGTGCCATTTTTGCCAACATTGAAGGATAGCGCGCTGAAAGAGCGTGGTACTATTATTCCGAAAGGCTGTCAGTAGCGGTAGGCGGTTAGCCCTCCGGAGAGGGGGTGATGCTTATGGATATCGCGGATCTAATGACTTTGATCGGTCTTCTGATCAC
>JAILDA010000024.1 GCA_024689865.1 Clostridia bacterium
TCCGTAAACGGCGTAGGCCTATACATGCTTAACGCCATAAACGGCCGCGACTGGCCGGCGGTACAGGGCGGACTTGCGTTCCTTGCGGTAGTGTTCAGCATAGTAATGCTGTTCATAGACCTTCTGTACACGGTAATAGATCCGCGTCTTAAGGATGAGTTCAACGCCAAGAACAAGATGAAGGCAAACAAGAAGGCAGCCAAGAGAGCGGCCCGCGAAGCCGCCAGATCGGCTCAGGCATAGGAGGTGTGAAATGGCGAAACTTTATACACCTGCTATGGCAAAGGTAGACAAGAGGATGGCAAAGGAACTTGCCCGCAACAACGGCAAGGAAGTTAAGTCTTCGCCTACCAAGGAAGCCTGGAAGAGACTTAAGAGAAACAAGCTGGCTATCGTAGGCATGATAGTTCTTATCATCATATTCGTAATAGCCATAATCGGTCCGTGGATAGCGCCGTACGACTACACTGCCCCGGACTACGAGCACTGGAACCAGAAACCAAGTTCCGAGCACATCATGGGTACCGACCCCTACGGAAGAGACATCTTCTCCAGACTCATAATCGGTACCAGATACTCGGTGCCTATCGGATTCCTGATAGTAATATTCGCCTTCGCGGTCGGAGGAACGCTGGGAGCCATCGCGGCGTATTACGGCGGCAAGGTGGACATGGTAATAATGCGTATACTGGACGTTTTCCAGTCCATACCGCCTATGCTGATGGCTATCGCGGTAGTAGCGGTACTGGGCAACGGCATAGTCAACCTGATCATATCCATAGTAATAAGCTCGCTGCCTGCAAGAGCCCGTATAGTCCGTGCCTCCATACTTACGGTAAAGAGGAACGACTACATAGAGTCCGCAAAGGCGATGGGCGCCAGCAACAAGAGACAGCTTGTAAAGTTCATGCTGCCTAACGCTCTGGGCCCGATCCTTACGAGCTTCACCTTCAGCGTCGCGACGGCGATACTCACCATCTCCTCGCTGAGCTACATCGGTCTGGGCATCACGGAGCCCGCACCCGAGTGGGGCGCCATGCTCTCCGCCGGTAAGGCATACCTGCGTACAGCGCCGCACGTGCTGCTGTTCCCGGGACTTGCGATAATGATCACGGTACTTGCGCTCAACCTGTTCGGCGACGGCATCAGAGATGCTCTGGACCCGAGGCTTAAGTAAAGGAGGGAATTATGGAAGACAAGAAAGTAATAGTTCCCGAAACAGCTGCTGAACAGGCTGCGGAAAAGACTCCCAAGACTCCGGTACTGGAGCTCAGGAATCTGGTAGTCCACTACGAGACCCCGGAAGGCGTTGCGGAAGCAGTAAACAACGTCAGCTTTACCGTAAACGAATCCGAGACCATAGGTCTGGTAGGAGAGACCGGCGCAGGAAAGACAACCATAGCCCTTACCACCATGGGACTTCTGCCCGACGCCGGACACGTCATCCAGGGCGAGGTACTGCTGGACGGTGTAAACATTGTTACGACCTCCAGAAAAAAGAGGGATAAGAAAAGACACAACAAGAAGATGCGCCATCTGCGCGGCGGCACCATGGGCATGATCTTCCAGGATCCTATGTCCGCGCTCAACCCGGTGCAGTACGTAGGCGACCAGATCGCCGAGGTAGTAAGCCTTCACAACCCGGTCAGCAAGGCCGAGGCCAAGGCCCGCGCCATAGAGATGATGGAGACCGTAGGTATCCCGGGCAACCGCTACAGCGAGTATCCGCATCAGTTCTCCGGCGGCATGAAGCAGCGTATAGTAATAGCTATGGCGCTTGCATGCAACCCCAGACTTCTGATAGCGGACGAGCCTACCACCGCTCTGGACGTTACCATCCAGGCGCAGGTGCTGGACCTTATGAGAAAGCTGCAGGAGCAGTTCCACACAGCTACCGTAATGATCACCCACGACCTGGGCGTTGTAGCCGAGACCTGCGACAAGGTAGCGGTAATATACGCCGGCGAGGTAGTTGAGTACGGTAACCTGGAGGCAGTGTTCGAACACACCAGCCATCCTTACACCAAAGCTCTGTTCGATGCTCTTCCGAGCCTCGACACCGAAGTGGACAGGCTGCGTTCCATAGAAGGACTCGTATCCGACCCGATGGATCTTCCTTCTTACTGCTCGTTCTGCGAAAGATGCCCGGAAAAGACTCCGGACTGCGCTCTGATCGATCCCATTACCAAAGAGATCGCTCCCGGCCACCTCGTAAAGTGCATACACTTCATGACACCCGAGGAGATAGAGCAGCTTAAGGCCCCCAAGGAAGAGGCCGAGGCTGCAGTCCCGGACGCAACGGACATCTCGGAAAAGGTAATGGCAGCGGAAGACAAGAAAGGAGACGCAACCAATGAGTGATGCTCTTCTTCAGGTAGAAAACCTTAAAAAATACTTCATGGTGCCGGACGGCATGCTCCATGCCGTGGACGACGTAAGCTTCACCCTGGACATCGGCGAAACGCTGGGCGTTGTAGGCGAGTCCGGATGCGGCAAGTCCACTCTTGGCAAGACCATACTTCAGCTGATCAGACCTACAAGCGGTAAGATCGTATTCGACGGAGAGGACATCTCCAAGGTAGACAATAAGAAGTTCGTTGAGCTGCGTCCCAAGATGCAGATGATCTTCCAGGACCCGCTGTCCTCCCTCAACCCGCGTATGAGCGTCAGCCAGCAGATAGCCGAGCCTCTGCTCATCCACAAGGTGTGCCCGGACAAGGAATCTCTGGATAAGAGAGTTCTGGAGCTGATGGACACCGTAGGTCTGGCAAGGCGTTATGTGGACACTTATCCGCACGAACTGGACGGCGGCCGCCGCCAGAGGATAGGTATCGCGCGTGCGCTGGCTCTGGAACCCAAGATGATCATCTGCGACGAGCCTGTATCCGCTCTGGACGTACTCATCCAGGCGCAGATACTGAACCTGCTGCAGGATCTTCAGAAGGAAAAGGGCATGGCTTACATGTTCATAACCCACGACCTTTCCGTTGTAAAGCACATTTCGGACCACATAAGCGTAATGTATCTGGGCCAGATGATAGAGAAGGCTCCCACCGCGGAACTCTTCAGCCACACCTGGCATCCGTACACCAAGGCGCTGCTCTCCGCTATTCCTATTCCGTCCATTAAGAATAAGAAAAAGAGAGAGCTCCTTAAGGGCGAGCTTACGAGCCCGATCAATCCGCCGGACGCCTGCAGATTTGCTCCGCGCTGCAACTACGCGTGCGAGGAGTGCTTCAAGGGCACGCCCAAGCTGGAAGAGCTTTCCAAGGACCACTTCGTGGCCTGCAAGCGCGTTCGCGAACTGAACAACCTGTGATCTGAACCGTATAAAAATCGACCGCGGTCATTATGACCGCGGTCTTTTATTGCGCGAAAAATAGTCTCGCGGGACAAAACCTGCTTCTTTCAGCTCGGTTCTCGGGAACCCGCGCTGCAGACTGATCTTCGCCCCGGTCTTTGGGCAACGCTTCAAGGACCGCTGCGAATTCCAGATGGAATTCTTGCGGCTTTCGCTAAGGCGGCCCGCAAGCCGCCTTTGCCATCGGCCGGAACTCAGATCAGGCAGCGCAGCGTTTCCCTCGAAATAGCCTTAGAAGCAGGTGTTTGCCCCGAGTTTTGGATCGTGCGCAATAAAAGATCGGCAGGAACGGCCGCAGTCGGTGGATCGGGCAGGGAAAAAGAGAACGATTGCTTACCAGCTTGCTATATCGTGAGCAGAAAACGACCTCACATTCCTGCTTGAAAAATAATACCTGCAGATGCGGCTGATGCTGTATAATGTTTATATCGATCGACAGACTTAACGGAGGTAACGATATGTCGGAAAAGATCAGTATCTGCTGCGTAGGAGATCTTATACTTGACGAGCCCGGCCCCGCGGAGCCGTATTTTGCGGGCTGCAAGGACGTGCTGCGCGCGCAGGACGTAATGATAGGCCATGTTGAGACGCCGCACACCACAAAGGACAGGACGGAACCGTCGTGCATAGACATCCAGGCGCCGCCTTCGCCGCCTCAGCATCTGGAGTGCCTTCCGGACGTGGGCTTCAACGTGGTCACGACAGCGGGCAACCATTCCTACGACTGCGGTCCCAACGGCATATTGGACACCGTGGCAAAGCTGGATGAGATCGGCCTTGCTCACTGCGGCACAGGCAAGAACATTACAGAGGCAAAGAAGCCTGTATTCATAGAAAAGAAGGGTGTAAAGGTAGGCGTCATATCCATAAACGCTGCAGGTCCCAGGCTTGGATGGGCTACCTCCCAGAAGCCCGGTGCCAACTACGTAAAGGTAGAGACTGCATATACACCTAAGTTCGACATGCCCGGCGGTCCGTGCAGGACGGATACATACCTGCTTCCGGACGCGCAGAAGCAGCTGGCGGAAGAGGTGAAGGACCTTAAGAGCAAGTGCGACATAGCGGTAGTCGTGTTCCACAAAGGTAACGGCGGCGATATCCCCAGGCTGGACGACTACGAGCAGACGATGAGCTACCTCTGCATAGACGCAGGCGCGGACATCATATTCGGCGTGCACCACCACATCCTTAAGGGCGTGGAGTACTACAAGGGCAAGCCCATATACCACGGGCTGGGCAACTTCGTGTGCTTCACCTACGCCATGACTTCCGGCTACAACGATACTCCGGAGATGGTAGCTTATCTTAAGGAACGCGCCAGACAGGGCAGGGGCGGCGGCCACTACAAGGTGGACTTCTATCCTTGGTCCGAAAAGTCGCGCCTTACGATAATTGCAAAGGTAATTGCAGACAAAGACGGCGTCTGCGAGTGCGGCTTCATCCCTGCTTACATAGAGGACAGCGGCAACGTAGTCGTAAAGAACAGGGAAAACGGAGGTCAGGACGTTCTGGACTTCATGATCGCCCAGACCGACGGCGCATACCTCGGCGTTAAGCTGGAATGGTCAGAGGACGGCATCTTCGTAAGGATGCTGTAGATCAGAAGGCTTTTGCCGCGCGGGATCGGTCCGGTTTATGCCTCAGATGTATAGAACCATCAAAGTTTTTGCAAAAAAGGATAATTTGTTCTTTACCGGAGCAGAATAAAAGAATAAGATAAGTGGGCGCGCCTTTTGCGCGCCCCTTTTATTATGAGAAACGCAGAATCGCACGATCTTACGCAAGGCGGGATCCTGAAAAAGTTGATAGTGTTCTTCCTGCCTGTCGCGGCAGGCACCATTGTGCAGCAGCTCTACAATACAGTCGACGCTCTTATAGTCAGCAAGTACGTAGGCACTGCGGCGCTGGCGGCCGTAGGCGGCAGCACCACCCAGATCATAAATCTTCTGATCGGCTTTTTTGTTGCGCTCACCAGCGGCGCCTCCGTAGTAGTGGCGCACTTCTACGGCGAAAAGAACGACGAAGGCGTTGGAAGGGCATCCGGCACTGCCATAGTACTTTGCACCATCATTGGCCTGTGTGTTACCGCAATAGGCGAGCTTTGTGCTCCGGTCTTCCTGGGATGGATGGATACTCCTGCGGAGACCGTAGCTCAGGCAACTGAATATCTCAGGATAGTCTTCTCGGCAGTGGTGTTCGTGCTTATCTACAACATGGGTGCGGGGATACTGCGTGCTTCCGGGGATTCGCAAAGACCGTTCTACTATCTGCTTGCGTGCTGCATCTGCAACATAGTGATGGACTACGTGCTGGTAAAAATCTGCGGTATGGGCGTTGCGGGCGCAGCCATAGCCACCGCCGCTTCACAGATAATCAGCTGCGTGCTGGTCATATTAAGGCTTACCCACGCGGAAGAAGCCTACCGGATAAAGAAGGTCAACCTGCGCCTAACGCGCTCCATACTCCGCAGGATGCTTAAGATAGGCATACCCTCGGGCCTCCAGCAGACCATGTTCGGTTTTTCCAACGCGGTCATACAGACCGGAGTCAACTCCCTTGGAACTACCGTGGTCGCAGCCTGGTCGCTTACCGGAAAGATCGACGGCATCTACTGGGCAATAATAAGCGCGGCGGGAGTATCCGTAATGAACTTCGTGGGCCAGAACTACGGAGCCGGACGCATGGACCGCGTACGCGAGTGCGTTAAACTAAGCATTAAAGTCTTCTCTGCAGTCACCATAGTGCTCAGCGCCATACTCCTTGCCATAGGCAGACCGGCCATACTTCTGTTTACGGACGATCAGGCGCTTATGGAAAAGACCTGGGAGATAATGCTCTACTTCGTGCCGTACTACTTTACATGGACCTTCATTGAAGTAATAAGCGGAACGCTTAAGGGCGCCGGCGACGCAATAGTGCCTGTAATAATACTGGGCCTGGGCATCTGCGGCTTCCGCATCCTGTGGGTGCTGGTGGTGTTCGGCCTTATCTACCACTCGCTTATCATCCTTGGCCTCAGCTATGTAACGTCCTGGGTGATAACGGACATAGCGCTTATAATCCGCTATGTTCAGTGGTCCAAAAAGCACCGCGAAAAAACGGTTTAGCGGTGCAGTCTTTTTTCAGAAAAGGCAGGGGAAACGCAGTGTTAAGCGGACAATCAGGGAACCCGGTACTTAGCGACCGGCGAGCTGAAAGCGAAGACGGAGCTTAGTACCGCTGGGAGGGTGCCCTGTTAGCGGGAGCGTGTCCGCGAACACTGCATTTTCCCTGAATTTTGCTTAAAAAACGCTTGCATAGCTGAAGCCCTTATGCTAATATGATTAGGCATTTTGAACAGAAACAAGGAGGAAATTCGCAATGAAAGAAGGAATCCATCCCAAATATATGGACTGCAAGGTCACCTGCGCATGCGGCAACACATTCATGACCAAGTCTAACAAGCCGGAGATAAGGCTCGACGTATGCTCTGAGTGCCATCCGTTCTTCACCGGTCAGCAGAAGTTCATCAACCGCGGCGGCCGTGTAGAGAAGTTCAAGCAGAAGTACAACATCAAGTAAGATCTGCAGCAAAAAAGCAAAACAAGCCCGGCTATATCTGGCCGGGTTTTTGTCTATACAGCTAAGTTTGTATCCAAGGTCCTTTCGGGGACCCGGGTCGGAGGACAGATGCCGGAATTCAAGGTGCTTAAGGGCGGACTGGTAAGCCCGGTCACAGATAAATACAGGTTCCAGGACGCGGTCTGCACGGACACGCGTCTTATGGGCGTGCTGGGACTTCGGGTGCACTGGAAGGACTTTACGGACCCGCTGGACCCGGAAGACATATATCACTTCTATTACTACGACATAGAAGAGATAGGTCTGGACTACCTTCAGATCAGCAAGGTCAGGGACGAGGAAGAGCTTGCGCTGCTTACCAAGCGCAACTTCGGAGGCCTGGGCGCAGGGTACTGGCCGCTGTCGGAGGATGAGAGCCGCTACCTTATCTGCTCCTTTGCGGAGGAGACCAAAAGGAAGCATCAGCCTCTGCCGGAGAACATCGCGGACATAGGTTTCATACTAAGGAATCCCGTGGCGTTTACCGAGGAACAGAAGCGCAGACTGGATCTTAAGCTCTGCACCATGATCAGCACGGACTACGGCACGGTGAACTATTACCTTATGAGGCTGTTCGGCAAGGACTCTAAGGGCGCCGCGCTTCTTGCAGCCCCGGACGCGGATCCGGCCGATCTGGAAGACGTTTCGCTTCCTTCCCACGCCACATTCCTTAAGAACAAGATAGAAGAGTTCAAGGACGAGAGCGGAACTTCGTACCTCTGCGAGTCTCTGGTGGAAAGCTCGGATTCGCACTGGATAGTAGTAAGCGAAGTTACGCTCAGCAACGGCAAGGTAAAGAGCTGCAGAAGAAGGTCCGCCTTCAGGATCAGCAGCGCGGAAGCCTCCATGAAGACCGCGCGCAGGGAGTACATAACCGTCTACGAGATAATCGCGGACATGGACAGCTTCGACAGCTGCTTCGACGACTTTACCGCCGGCGCTACCAGGACCGGTCACGAGACAGGCGAGATGTTCATGTGCTTCAAGCCGGACAACAGCCACGTGGAGAAGCAGGAATTCGCGCTGTCGGACGACATAGAAACGCTGTATTACGTTACCGATTACGGTCAGCTGATATCCGCGGCAAACTCCGTCCCGGACATACAGAAGAGCGAGATCCTGATAAGCCGCTCGCCGCTGGCGGACAAGGTCTATCCGACCGGACGCTACAATTTCGACTGCGGAGTACTCTACGATTTTGCGATCAGCGGATTCACCGATTTCGAGGAGTATCTGGACGCCATCGCAGGCAGGCGTTAGGATCGCGGATAATTTGTTATTACATTAGTACCGTATCGGCTGCATTTAATGCCGGAGATACGGTACTTTTTATTTGTAATATGGGTGCAGACTGCATTGCTGATCCGAGGCGCTTCGAAAGCGGTAGAAGAGACTTTTCGCTAAGGCTTTTCCGGGAGGCCGTCAGGTACGAGCTGACCGGCTAAAAGCCTCGAAAAGACTCGGCGTGAAGCCGCGAAGCGGGCCGAAGATCAGCAAGCAGTCTGCAATAAATATAACAAAGAATAGTGCCAAAGTCCGGTTGACTACATGCCCCATATGTGATAACCTAAACGGCGAGGAGATCCGCTCCTCCCTGCATGGGAAGGCAGATATGCGCCCATGATAATATAAATAAGGCTCTCATCAAGAGCGGCGGAGGGAATAGGCCCGATGATGCCCGGCAACCTGTATTTTACAAGGTGCCAAATCCTACAGAGCGATCTGAAAGATGAGGAAAAGGAAACACACCTCGTCTAAGACGGGGTTTTTTCTTCCCCGGGAAAGGACAGAAATGATAAGATTATTTACGTCAGAATCCGTTACAGAAGGTCATCCGGACAAGATCTGCGACCAGATCTCGGATGCCGTCCTGGACGAAGCGCTTCGCCAGGACCCCAACAGCAGAGTAGCCTGCGAGACTTTCGTCACCACAGGTCTTTGCACCATAATGGGCGAGATAACTACTAACGGTTTCATAGATTTTCAGAAGATAGCCAGAGACGTAATAAAGGACATAGGCTACACCAAGTCCGAGTATGGCTTCGACTACTATTCCTGCGGCGTGCTCAATTCCGTGCACGCGCAGAGCGCGGACATAGCGCTGGGCACCAACGATCAGGTCGGCGGCGCCGGAGACCAGGGCATAATGTTCGGTTATGCCTGCAACGAGACCCCAGAGCTTATGCCTCTTCCGATCTCCCTTGCGCACAAGCTTGCCCAGAGGCTCACCAAGGTAAGAAAGAACGGCACCATTCCTTACCTCCGTCCGGACGGAAAGACTCAGGTGACCGTTGAATACGACGATAAGTGGCAGCCTATAAGGGTGGACACCGTGCTGATCTCCACTCAGCACGACGAAGACGCAACGCTGGACCAGATCCGCTGGGATCTTATGGACCACGTAATAAAGCCGGTGATCCCGGAAGAACTTCTGGACGGAAAGACCAAGTATCTGGTCAACCCCACGGGCAGGTTCGTGATAGGCGGACCGCACGGCGATACTGGACTTACGGGCCGCAAGATAATCGTCGATACCTACGGCGGATACGCCCGCCACGGCGGCGGATGCTTCTCCGGCAAGGATCCCACGAAGGTGGACCGTTCCGCTTGCTACGCTGCTCGCTGGGCAGCAAAGAACGTTGTGGCTTCCGGACTTGCGGACAGGTGCGAGATAGAGCTCGCCTACGCCATAGGCGTTCCGGAACCGGTATCCGTAATGGTGGATACCAAGGGCACCGGCAACATCCCGGACGAGCAGATCGCGGACATCGTCTGCCGCGTGTTCGACTTTACGCCTGCGGGAATAATCAGGGACCTGGACCTTCGCAGACCCATCTACAGGAAGACCTGCAACTACGGTCACTTCGGCCGCGAGGACGCAGCTTTCACCTGGGAGCAGACCAACAGAGTGGAAGAGCTCAGGAAGGCTGCCGGCATTGCGGAGTATGTTCCTAACACTCCGGACTGAGTCTTTTTGCGATAACATCATTTCACCCGGCAATTAAGCCGGGTGTTTGTTTATTCCGCTTGTTTGTGATAAAATATTAAGAATACTTTATTTAGGAGAAAGACCATGGGTATAAAAGTAGCTAAATTCGGAGGCAGCTCCGTTGCCGACACGATACAGTTTTCCAAGGTAAAGGACATAATCCTTGCCGATCCGTCCAGAAGGTACGTAGTAGTATCCGCGCCGGGCAAGCGTTTCGATCAGGATACCAAGATGACGGACCTCCTGCTTCTGTGCCATACGCACCTTATGAACCATCTGCCCTGGGACCAGCTGTTCCAGGTAGTCTGCGACAGGTTCAGCGCCATAGCGTTCACTCTGGACATCGGTGCGGACAAGCTGGATCTTCAGGCGGAGTACAATAAGATAAAGCACGCAATGGAGGACGGCGCAGGTTCGGATTACATCGCAAGCCGCGGAGAATACCTCAGCGCGCGCCTCATAGCGGCGTATCTGGGCTGGGATTTCATAGACGCGGCAGACGTCATCAAATTCGACGAACGCGGACGTTTCCTTGCGGAAGAGACCAACAGCATCCTTAAGGAAGAACTTAAGAAGCACGAATACGCTGTCATCCCGGGATTCTACGGAGCGAAACCGGACGGGAAGATAAAGACTTTCAGCCGCGGCGGTTCCGATATCAGCGGATCCATAGTCGCAAGGGCTGCGGAAGCGGAGGTCTACGAGAACTGGACGGACGTAAACGGTTTCCTTATGGCTAACCCCAAGATCGTAAAGAATCCCAAGCCTATCCGCTACATTTCGTATCAGGAGCTCCGCGAGCTCTCGTACATGGGCGCCAACGTAATGCACGAGGATGCCATCTTCCCGGTAAAGGAAGCAGGCATTCCTATCAACATCAGGAACACCAACGAGCCGGATCATCCGGGAACTTTCATACAGGACAAGACTCCGCAGGAGTGCATGGGCGTAATTACAGGCGTTGCAGGCAGCAAGAACTTTACCGTTATAGCAATGCATAAGTACATGATGAACTCCGAGCGCGGCTTCATGAAGCGCGTGTTCAGCATCCTGGACAGCAACGACGTAAGCTTCGAGCACATGCCTACCGGTATCGATACTCTGTCTGTTGTACTGGACAACGACGAGGTGGGCAACAAGCTCCCGGACATAATAGAGGACATAAAGAGGACTCTGGAACCGGACATGCTGGAGGTCTACGACGACATAGCGATGATCGCCACCGTAGGCCAGGGCATGACCTACCGTCCGGGCGTTGCCGCCAAACTGTTTGCGGCTCTTGCCGAGCAGGGCATAAACATAAGGATGATAGACCAGGGCTCTTCGGAGATCAACATTATCGTAGGCGTTGCCGGAAGCGATTTCGAGAAGGCCATATGCGCCATCTACAACGCGTTCAACTAGGGAGAATAAATGGGATTTTTTGAGAAGATCTTCGGCGACTGGAACGCCAACGAGATCAAGAAGATAGAGAAGATCGTTGCTCAGGTGGAGGCTCTGGACGAAAAGATGCAGGGTCTTACGGACCGCGAGCTTAAGGACTATACCCCCTACCTTAAGGGCAGGCTCTCCGACGGCGAGACTCTGGACGACATACTTCCTGAGGCCTTTGCCGTGTGCCGCGAGGCCGCCTGGCGAGTCCTTGGAATGAAGCACTTCCACGTCCAGCTTATAGGCGGCGTGGTACTGCATCAGGGCAACATAGCGGAAATGAAGACAGGTGAAGGCAAGACCCTTGTGGCTACGCTTCCTGTCTATCTTAACGCGCTTGCCGGGCACGGCGTGCACGTAGTTACCGTAAACGACTACCTTGCAAAGCGCGACGCGGAATGGATGGGCCAGATCTACGAGTTCCTTGGGCTTAAGGTCGGATGCGTCATCCACGGCATAGACTCCGCGGAAAGAAAGGCTGCGTATCAGGCAGACATCACCTACGGCACCAACAACGAGTTCGGTTTCGACTACCTGCGCGACAACATGGTCATCTACAAGGAAGACCAGATGCAGAGGGAGCTCTCCTACGCCATCGTGGACGAGGTGGACTCTATACTCATAGACGAAGCCAGGACGCCGCTCATAATTTCCGGTCAGGGGGACGATTCTTCCGAGCTCTATAAGACCGCGGACCGTTTCGTGCGCACTCTTACCAGAGGCGAAGTAATAGAGGAAGGCAACCCGCGTCTGGGCGGCACCATAACCACCACCGGCGACTTTACCGTGGACGAGAAGGAAAAGACCGTATCGCTTACGGAAGAGGGCGTTGCCAAGGCCGAGCGCTACTTTAAGATAGAGAACTTCTCCGATCCAGAGAACATGGAGATAAACCACCACGTGCTGATAGCTCTTAAGGCGCATAACATCATGCACAGGGACATCGACTACATAGAGCACGAGGGCGAGATCGTAATAGTGGACGAGTTCACCGGCCGTCTGATGTTCGGACGCCGCTACTCGGACGGTCTGCACCAGGCCATCGAGGCAAAGGAAGGCATAGAGGTCCGCTCCGAGTCCAAGACTCTTGCAACCATAACTCTTCAGAATTACTTCCGCATGTACAAGAAGCTGGCCGGCATGACCGGTACAGCCAAGACGGAGGAAGAAGAGTTTACCGAGATATACAACATGCAGGTAGTGGTTATACCCACCAACAAGCCCGTCATCCGCGAAGACATGGAGGACGCGGTATATACCACCCAGAAGGCCAAGTTCCGCGCCATCTGCGACGAGATAGAAGCAAGGCACGCTACAGGCCAGCCGATACTGGTAGGTACCATCTCAGTAGAAAAGTCCGAGATGCTTTCCGGAATGCTGCAAAGACGCGGCATAAAGCACGAGGTCTTAAACGCCAAGCAGCACATGCGCGAGGCGGAGATAGTTGCCCAGGCAGGTAAGAAGAACGCCGTTACCATAGCCACCAACATGGCCGGCCGTGGTACGGACATCATCCTGGGGGGCAAGGACTCAACCAAGGCGGAGCACGACGAAGTTGCCGCTCTGGGCGGACTGCACATAATAGGCACGGAGCGCCACGAGGCAAGGCGAATAGACAACCAGCTGCGCGGCCGTTCCGGACGTCAGGGAGACCCCGGTTCTTCGCAGTTCTACGTTGCTCTGGACGACGACCTAATGAGGCTGTTCGGCGGAGAAAAGATCCAGCTGCTGATAGGTCGCATGGGCCTTGGCGAGGACGAAAGGCTGGAGGCCGGCCTGCTGTCCAAGACCATAGAGAACTCGCAGAAGAAGGTAGAAGGACGCAACTACGGCATCCGTAAGTACGTTCTGCAGTACGACGACGTAATGAACCGTCAGCGCCAGATCATCTACGAGGAGAGGAACCGTGTGCTTAAGGGCGAGGACCTTAAGGACCACATCCTTAACATGATGAACGACATCGCCGGCGAGATAGCGGACGGTGTTACCGCTCTGTCCAAAGATCCCATGGAGTGGGATTATACGGAGCTTGCGGCAAGGATAAAGGCCGTTTCTCCGGTGCTGCCTGCTCTGAGGCTGTCCGACGAGGACAAGCGCGGTCTGGACAGAGACTCCCTTAAGGAACGCATAATGGATCTGTTCCGCGATGCCTACGCCCGCAAGGAGAAGGAGATAGGCGAAGAGCGCATGCGCGAAGTGGAGCGCATGATCCTTCTGCGCATAGTGGACACCAAGTGGATGGACCACATAGACGACATGGACCAGCTGAAGACAGGCATAGGCCTGCGTTCCCTGGGCCAGCAAGATCCCGCAAGGGCTTACGCCAACGAAGGCTTCGACATGTTCGAGCTTATGCTTAAGAGCATCTGCGACGACATGGTGCGCTTCGTGTTCGGCGTCACCATCCAGACGAATTCCGAGAGACGTTCCGTAATAAGGATAGGCGCCAGCTCCAAGGAGGACGTAAAGTCCGCCGCGGACGAGGCTAAGGCAGAAGCTGCCGCAAGGGCGCGCGCCCAGGCAGGCATAGCCAAGGGAAGCATGCCCAAGGCGGCTCCCAAGGCAAACGATACCGGCGGCGAAAAGCCCATGCCTGTAAGAGTGGATAAGAAGCCCGGCCGCAACGACCCCTGTCCCTGCGGATCAGGAAAGAAGTACAAGAACTGCTGCGGAAAGAACCAGTAAGCGCAGCGGCGTCACCAAAGCTGCAAAACAGTTATTTGGGACGGTCCAACGCAGCATCCGGTCATAATAAACAGGAGCAATAAATGGTATTACTCGACAACATAAAGCTGCAGCATCCGCAGCTTACGGAGACTCTGGGGAAACTCAGAGACTCTCTTTGACATCCCGGTCTTAAAGGAAAAACTTGCCGACATAGATCTGCAGATGCAGATAGACGGTTTCTGGGACGACATGGCGCGCGCACAGAAGCTTAGCATGGAGAAGAAGTCCCTGGAGAACACCATAGGCGAGTACGAAGACTGCGTTTCGGAACTGGAGGACCTTAAGGCCTGCATAGAGATGGCCGAGGAAGCCCAGGACGAGGAGCTGGGCGAGGAAGCCAAGAGCACCTTCGACACGCTCTCCGGAAAGGTGGAAGACCTTAATCTCCGCACGCTTCTTAAGGAAGAATACGACCACAACAATGCCATCGTTACCCTGCACGCGGGTGCAGGCGGCACCGAGGCCCAGGACTGGGCGGGAATGCTGATGCGCATGTACCTTCGCTGGGCGGACCAGAAGGGCTATAAAGTAACCATGATGGACGTTCAGGACGACACGGAGGCCGGTATAAAGTCCGCTGAATTCCTTGTGGAAGGCGAGAACGCCTACGGGTATCTTCGCGGCGAGCGAGGCGTTCACAGACTTGTGCGAATAAGTCCGTTCAACGCTCAGGCAAAGAGGCAGACGTCGTTCGCGTCCGTGGACATAACCCCGGAACTGGACGATTCCGTTACCGTGGACATAGACCCCCAGGACCTGCGCATAGATACCTACCGGTCCAGCGGCGCCGGCGGCCAGCACGTAAACAAGACGGACTCCGCTGTACGCATCACTCACATTCCGACCGGCATAGTCACCAGCTGCCAGAACGAGCGCAGCCAGCACCAGAACAAGGAGTTCGCCATGAAGGTCCTGTACGCCAAGCTGTACGCTCTGGCAAAGCAGGAACACATGGACAAGATATCGGATCTTAAGGGCAACTTCAACCAGATAGCCTGGGGCAGCCAGATCCGTTCCTACGTCTTCCAGCCTTACACCATGGTAAAGGATCACCGCACGGGCGAGGAAGTAAGCAACGTTCAGGCCGTGATGGACGGCCGCATAGATCCATTCATAAACGCCTGGCTTTCCGGAAAGAGAAAGGGAGACGCCAATGAAAAAGAGATATAAGGCTGTCCTCTTCGACTACGACGGAACGCTGGTGGATACCAACCAGCTGATAGTTGACTCCTGGGACCACATGTATCAGAAGCACTTCGGCGGACACCTTACCGGCGACGACGTAAAATGGACATTCGGCATGGTCCTGTGGGACGCCATAGACGACTACATGAAGCAGCTTGGCCACAGCGGCTACGATCTACAGGAGCTCGTGGAGAGCTACAGAGAGTTCCAGCGCCAGCCGGACGCAACTCCCGCGCCGCCTTTCGAGGGCATGGTAGAGGCAGTCCTGAAACTAAAGGAAGAGGGCGTGCTCCTCGGGATAGTAACGTCCAGAGGCTATGATACCTGCGTAAAAGGCCTTAAGAAGTACGGCATGGCGGACTGCTTCGACGCCTTCGTTACCGCGGAGAGCACGGACATCCACAAGCCGCAGCCGGAGCCTGCGCTTATATGCTGCAGGGAGCTTGGAGTGGATCCCTCGGACGCGGTAATGGTGGGCGACAGCGTTTTCGATCTTATCTGCGGCAACGACGCGGGATGTGATACCTGCTTCGTTACCTGGTCTTTCGCCACAGGCGTGGACGCCGCCATAAAAGACGGTAAGCCTACCTATGTGGTGAACACTCCCGCGGAGATGGTGGAGCTGCTGACAGCGGTAGTATAGCAGGGATCGTTTATCGATCATACGGCATCAGGAGGGTGATAACATGGCAGATTGTGTGTTTTGCGGGCAAAAGGCCGCATTCGGAAAGACGATAACAGTCGGCACCATGGTCTTCAAGGCTTGTGCGGACTGCTATGACAGGTATTCCAGACAGGACGACAAGATCATTGTGGACGCTGTAAGGGCTGCCCGTATATTCAATGATGATGTTAAGCTCAGAGAATGGTACGATAACAGGATATCGGATCTGAAAAAAGACGCTGAGCTGCTTCGTTCCGAGATCGATGATCACGAAAGGGAACTTAAGGAAAAGACGGTGGGGATCTGTCCGAAATGCGGCGGGCCTATGTTCGGCAAAGGAGAGCACAGTCTTATGACCTATGTCGGCGGGCTGCCGACACTTAACCGCTCTGCCTGGAACACAGGAGAATTCAATGTCAGAATAACTGTCTGCCAACAGTGCGGTTATACCGAATTCTATTCAGCTGCCGGTAACAGTATCGAAAAGCTGGAGAAAAAACGCGAACGCCTTAAAATGATCGAGGAAGAACTCGGGGAAGAATAACCTGCAGGCTGCCTGCGGCAAATACAAGAGCTGATCGCTTGTGTCAACTTTTCTTGCTTCAGAAAGTTGACACATTTTTTTATTTGTGATAACCTTTAGAGGCCGTGCAGGACAGATGAATGCGCGGACGATCGTTTACCGAATTACCGGGCTCAAAACACCATGACTACGAAACAGCAGATAGCGGCTCTTCTGGAGCAGCACGAAACCGAATACATTTCCGGCAGCGCCATAGCGAACGCCCTGGGACTTACCAGGGCAGCGGTATGGAAGTGCGTAAAACAGCTGGAGGCTGAAGGATACGACATAGAGTCCGCAAAGAAGGGGTACAGACTGGGAGACGATAACAACGCTTTAAGCGAGGGCCTTATCCGGCGGTATCTGGACTCAGGCAGTAAGTCCGGGACTTCCGAAGACGGAACTTCCGGTCTTGCGGAGCGGGTATCGCTCGAGGTCCTCTCCGCCGTGGATTCCACAAACAACTACTTAAAGCGCAAGGCATCGCAGACTCCTTCGTGGCACGCGGTGATAGCTTCTGAGCAGACAGCAGGGCGCGGCCGCATGGGCAGGACTTTCGAGTCTCCGGCAGGGACCGGCGTGTACCTGAGCGTACTGCTCAGACCGGACCTTCCCGCACAGCAGGCCGTAAGGCTTACGACGGCTGCGGCAGTAGCGGCGTGCCTCGCCATAGAGGAATGCACGGATTCCCGGGCAAGCATAAAGTGGGTGAACGACGTCTACGTTAACGGAAAGAAGACCTGCGGCATACTTACCGAGGCTTCCATAGACCTGGAATCCGGCGGTCTGGACTGGGCGGTGATGGGCATAGGCTTTAACGTCTACGAGCCGGAAGATGGCTTCCCTGCGGAGATCAGAAACATCGCCGGAGCCATAACGGAAAAACACAGCAGAGACTTACGCTGCCGTATTGCCGCGTCATTCTTAAGACATTATTACGACATAGTGGAGACGCGGCAGCTTAAGGGCTACCCGGATGAATACATAAAGCGGAGCTTCGTTATAGGAAAGCGCATAAATGTTCTGCGAAGCGGCACGGTCAGACCCGCAAAGGCTCTGTCGATAGACGGAGAATGCAGGCTGCTCGTGGAATACGAGGACGGCACGCAGGAGGCGCTGTCGTCCGGGGAAGTATCGATAAGACCTGTGTAACGAGTTCCTGCGCGGAATTTCAGCGCTTAGCGATGCCTTCCGGTCGATCGTTCGATAATAATATTTAAGGAAATATAGATGGATAACAAACTAACTACAAAAGACCTTGCATACATGGCGCTGTGCGCTGTGATGCTTGCGATATGTTCCTGGATAAGCATCCCGTTCGCGGTCCCGTTTACTCTTCAGACCTTCGGGGTGTTCTGCACGCTAATGCTTCTCGACGGAAAACGCGGGACCATATCCATTGCGGTGTTCATACTTATGGCTGCGGTGGGCCTGCCTGTGCTGTCGGGCTTCCGCGGCGGCTTAGGCGCGCTGCTGGGCACGACCGGCGGATACATCCTGGGATTTATATTTACCGGACTCATCTACTGGGCGGGAACTGCTCTTATCCCGTCCGGGGCATCCGCTTCCGTCGTACGCAAAGTAGTTCTGCTCGTAATGGGACTTGCGGTATGCTACGCTTTCGGAACGGCGTGGTTCATGTACGTGTACGCAAGGAACACCGGACCGATAGGCCTTGGAACTGCGCTGGGCTGGTGCGTAATACCGTTCATAGTGCCGGACCTTGTAAAGCTTGCTCTGGCGGTGCTGGTAAGCAGCAGGATAGGAAAACGGATAAAGGTCTAGCATCCTAAACAAGCAGAGCGGGAACGGATCAAGGTCCGGAAGCCGGAGCAGGCGGAACGGTAAAGGATCAAAAATAAAAGCTCCCGGGCGGGGAGCTTAAATACATGCAGCGGAAGGCGGGTCAGTTTCTGGCCCGTATTTCTTTTATCCATTTGCCGGTGCAGTAGCGGATGAAGCATATCACGCCCTTCAGCGGGAACTCCACTCTCAGGAAGAAATACACCCATGCAGGGCTCATGTGCCACACGAACGCGGCCAGGGCGCCAAGCGGCAGCGATATGAACCACACGCAGCTGGAATCCGCAAGCAGCAGGAAGCGAGTGTCCCCGCCGCCCCTCAGGATGCCCTTGGAAATTACATAGGCTACGGTCTGTATCGGCAGCATGAAGAACGTAATGTTCAGCATGGTATACACCAAATCTGCGGTCTCCTGCTGTATGTTGTACATGCTTACGTACGGACCGCGCAGCAGCAGTATCGGCACTATCACCACCAGGCCGAACAGGAAAGACATCAGTATGTAGGTGTTTCCCTCGCGCTTTGCCCGCGCAAAGTCTCCCTCGCCTATGGTGTTGCCTATGACTATGGCCGAAGCGCCGGACCAGCCGATGTTTATTATGGATATCAGCTGGATGAGCGACCCTGAGATGGATCCTGCGGATGCTATCTCCGCGGACATGTGACCGTAGACCACGTTGGTCAGCGAAAGGCTGAGGCCCAGCAGAGTGTCGCTTACCAGCACCGGAATGCTGAACTTGATGTACTGCTTGCGCAGCGTCCCTGCGGGCAGGGCAAAGTGCTTTAAGCGGAACCCGAACTTGGCATCCCTGAACACGAAGTACCCGAACACGAACAGGAACTCGAAGCAGCGGGCTATAACCGTTCCTACGGCGGCGCCCACAAGCTCCAGTCTTGGAGCGCCCAGCTTTCCGTATATGAACACCCAGTTGAAGAAAAGGTTTATGAAGAACGCTATGGAGGAGCCGAGCAGCGATACCTTTACGGTCCCTACGCTTCGCAGAAGGTAGGTGGCTGTAGAGCTTAAGCCTGCCATAAGGAACGTTACGCCTATAAGTCTAAGATAAGGCGCTCCGGTGGATATGACGGCTGCGTCGTTGGTAAAGATGCGCAGCATCATGGCAGGGGAACCTGCGCAAAGCAGCGTAAACAGCGCGCAGACTGCAGCAGTAACGCGAAGCGCCATTGCGGCGGTGGTGCGCATGGGGTCCGTCTCCCTGCGTCCCCAGAACTGGCTGGACATTACCACGGCGCCGGACCCCAGGCCCATGCATATGAACTGGAAGAAGTTATAGATCTGGTTGCCGAACGCAGCGGCGGCGATGGACGTCTCCCCGAACGGACCTATCATCAGGTTGTCCAGGAAGTTTATCCCAACGGTAATAAGCTGCTGCAGCACCACAGGCAGCAGCAGGGTAAGGCTCTTTTTAAGGAAGTTCCTGTTTTTCAGTTCAAATAAGTCTTTCAACGATCCGTTATTTCAATTCAAAAAGGTCTTCCAAGATCGAAGGATCCCGGCTTCAGTGTCTGTTTTCAAAGTCTCTCCAGGCAAGATCTTCGTAGGCCTTCCATGTCGCGTGCAGACGCACCAGAAGGACTATGGTGGCGATGAATGTTACCAGCATTGCCGGTATTGAAAGGACCGGAACGATGGCCATGGCCAGTCCGACCACCTCCGCGACCGCCATTACCATGAATACCGAACGCACTCTTTCCGACCCAAGATCTGCGGAACGCAGATCCTCTATGTCTTCTATGCCGTCTATTACGCACTTAAGGATATAGAGTGAGACGCCCATTTCCACCAGTGACAGCAGCAGACGTATCACGACCCATCCGGTGCTGCTTCCGCTTACTCCGAAGGCGTCAAGCAGCCAGCAGATGCCTGTATATACTGCCATCCCCAGGGCAGCAGGCCTTAGCTTTGAAAACTCGCTGCTTTCGCTTTCCAGTTCGCGGAACGCCAGCAGCAAAAGTATGTAGCCCACGAATGTAGGTGTAAGGCAGATGTGGACGCGGTCTATGTTGATGTTGATGTTAAGAAATATGAACAGATAAGCGTAGAACAGTTTCTTCATTGGTCTTTCCTTTTGTGTGCCGAAGGGATATAATATACTGTATGTTGTGTTTTTTGAGTAGTTAGGAGACCGTCCGGCGTGGTATTCAGCAGTCTGGCATTTTTAGGGGTATTTCTGCCGCTGTTCCTTGCGGCGTATTACCTTACCTGCAGATACGCAAGGCCCTACAGAAACGCTGTAGTGTTTCTTTTCAGCGTCGGTTTTTACGGTTACGGTACCATTGTAAGCGGCACGCCGCTTTATCTTATTGTAATACTGGTATCGGTCCTGTTCAACTACTACGTCGGCGTAGCCATACACAAATGCGGAGTCTCCAAGAAGGACCGAAGCGCGCAGAAGCGCTTCGTGCTGATAATAGGACTTGTCGTGGATTTCGGGATACTGTTCGTGTTCAAGTACATAGACTTTGTCCTGGGGACTGACCTGGGGCTGATACTTCCGATAGGAATAAGCTTCTATACCTTCCAGATCGCTTCGTACGTGATAGACGTCTACAGGGATCCGTCGCTTGTGGAAAAGAGCTTCGTAAACCTGGGCGCTTACATAATGATGTTCCCGCAGCTGATCGCCGGCCCCATAGTCCGCTTTTCGGAAGTGCGGGTGGCTCTGCGCAAACGCAGAGAGACCCTGCAGGGCTTTCTGGACGGCCTTAAGACCTTCATAATCGGTCTGGGATTTAAGGTAATAATCGCCAATCAGCTTAGCAACATATGGACCGCGGCGGACACCATAGGCTATTCGTCCATATCCGCAGGGATGGCGTGGCTGGCCATGATAGGCTACAGCTTCCAGCTGTTCTTCGACTTCTGCGGCTATTCGTACATGGCCATAGGTCTGGGCCGCATGATGGGCTTCGAGTTCCCGCAGAACTTCAACAGTCCTTACGTATCTGTAAGCATGACGGAGTTCTGGCGGCGCTGGCACATGACGCTTGGCGCATGGTTCCGCGAATACGTGTACATACCGCTGGGCGGAAACCGCAAAGGTCCGGCAAGGACGACGCTCAACCTGTTCGTGGTATGGATGCTTACGGGCATATGGCACGGCGCGGACTGGAACTTCGTTATCTGGGGCGCGGTGCTGTTCCTGATCATATCCGTGGAAAAGCAGGGGCTGCAGGGATTCATGGAGTCGCACAGGGCGGTAGGCCACGTCTACATGATACTGCTGATCCCTCTGCAGTGGATGGTGTTCGCCATCTCAGACCTGGGGCAGCTGGGCACCTTCTACGGAAGGCTGATAGGCATAGGCGGAGAGAACGTAAGCTCCGGCGACTGGCTCCTGCAGCTTAAGGATTTCTGGTGGCTTTTGATAATTGCGGCGGTGCTCTCCACGGAGCTTCCCGGAAGGCTCTACCAAAGGTACAAGGATAAGTGGTTCATCTGGATACCGCTTGCAGGCATTCTGGGTGTTGCGGTATACTGCCTGATCATGGGTATGAACGATCCGTTCATGTATTTCAGGTTCTGAGGTCTTTAGATGATAAAAAAGATATTATATACAGCTTTAGTACTTATAGTTCTGGTGGCCGCGGCCGTGATCATACACGGCAGGGCCGGAAGGGAACCGCAGCCGGTCCCGGCAAACAACGCGGTGCCTGTAGCGGCGGACGTGAACGCGGACGATTCGGATCCGCTCCCGGACGACCTGCTTATCAAGAAGGACGGCATACTTATAGGACCGGAGCTCACCGTAGGAGAGGCTCCGGACGGTTACTATTCCGACGCTCTGTTCGTGGGAGACTCCAGGTTCGTGGGCCTTCAGACCTACGGCAAGATAGACGGCGCGCTGTGGTTCTGCTCCACCGGCCTGGGCATCAACAACTACAACAGCAAGGGCGTTGACGTCCGCGGCTACGGAGACATAAATCTGGAGACTCTGCTTAAAAAGAAGAGCTTCGGCAAGATATACATAGGCATGGGCATAAACGATCTGGGCTACAACATGGACAAGCTCAAGAGCAAGTTCGCGGACCTGTTCGAAACGATACGCAAGCTGAACCCGGACGCAATGCTGATACTCGTCTCCAATCTGCACGTCGGATACAGCCGTTCTTCCACGGACAAATGGGTGAACAACAGCAGGATCAACGAGCTCAACTCTTATTTCGAGAGCCTTCAGGACGGACATACTGTCTTTTACTTAGAGTGCAACGGTCTGTTCGACAACGCAAACGGCGACATGGACAGCACCTATACCCACGACAGTACCCACATTCTGGGCAAGTATTACACGGTCTGGGGCGATTACATAAAGGCTCACGCGATAACAGGAAAGTAGCTGCCGGCTCCCGCGGAACCGCAAAGATGCTTCCACGGCCGGGAAAACTGCGCCGCGCCGGAATGTGCGCGCAAAGAATACAATAATTCTTGCGGACTTAAGAAGTTTGTGCTATTATTTTTTGGCACGCTACTGTGGCTCAGTCGGTAGAGCAGCTGATTCGTAATCAGCAGGCCGTCGGTTCAAGTCCGACCAGTAGCTCCAGCATAAAAGGGCGGAAAGTTCCGCCCTTTTGTATTTGTTCCGTTTATTTTTGATGCCGGTCTGCGCGTCTGTCGATGGTCGCTTTCCGGGCTCATCGGGGGTCTGCTTATCTCAGGACTACGCTGGTGTGCCCGTCTATCGTAAGCTTGCTCCCGTCCAGCGATGCCGTTCCCTGACCGATCGCGGCAGCTATGGACTTGAAGTTCTCCGCTCCGCTTACCGACGAAAGATCTACGGTCTGAGCCGCGATCGACGGGTTGTGCAAGACGCACACGGTGCTGCCGTTCAGCGTAGAAGTAAATCCGCCGACCTTCGTGCCGCTGAGCTTCAGCGCGGTGTATTCGCCGTTCGCGATCTCGGGGTTGGCTGCGCGTATCATCAGCAGCTTCTTGTAATATGTAAGCAGGCTGTCGTCCTGTCCCAGCTGTTCTTTTACCGTCGACGTTATCTGGCTGTCCTTGCTGTACGTTGTCCCGACGGGGTCCGCTACTTTGTCTTCATCGCCCCAGAGCATTGCAAGGCGTCTGTTAGCGTCCGTATTGGCGCCTCCGCGGGATCCTCTCATTCCAAGCTCTTCTCCGTAATAGATGAAGGGCGATCCGGGACCGAGTATGTACAGGTTTGCCGCGAACTGCATGTTATAGCTTGCGGCGGTAAGATAGCCGGCCGCGCGGTCCATATCGTGGTTGGATATGAACGGCACTATCATGGCGTCCTTGTTCTTCGCCCGGACGGAATCCAGGTACTTGTCCACATAGGCTGTATAGCGGTTGGCATCCCCGGCCTTGGCGGTATCCGCTATCAGTCCGCTTGCCTGTGACATGGAGAAGTCGAAGCAGTTGACGGCCTTAAAGTAGCGGTCGGTAATGCTGTCGGAATCCCAGACTTCCGCAACGGTATAGATGTCCGGCTTGATCTTTTTCAGCTCGCCTATGTACCAGTCCCAGAACTCCACGTTTTTGTCGTTATCGCCGTAATATACGTATTTGGCTGCGTCGAAGCGGAATCCGTCCACTCCCATGTCCAGGTAACTCTTCGCTACGTCCAGAACGGATCTGCGCACCTCGGGATTGTCGAAGTTGAGCTCCGGCATGGCTCCGTCGAAATTGCACTCGTAATATAAGCTTGTGCCTGCGATCGGCTGAAAATGTCTGCCTGCGGGAGCTCCCTGGCCCTGAAGGTAATAACTGTAGAATTCGTAGTAGGGATCATAGACCTCGCCGTTCTTGTGCGCTTCCTTGAACAGCTGGAACCACAGGTTCTTATCTCCTGTATGGTTTATTACCAGATCCAGGATCAGCTTTATGCCGCGCTTATGGCATTCCGATATCAACGTCTTAAGGTCTTCCGTGGTCCCGAATTGCGGGTCTACCTGAAAATAGTTGTCCACGTTGTATTTGTGGTAGGACGAGGACTTGAAGATGGGAGTCAGCCAGATGCCTTCGGCGCCGAGGCTCTTTCCGGAAAAGGCGTCGCCGTCGTTGATGTAATCCAGCCTGTTGATTATGCCTTTAAGATCCCCGATGCCGTCGCCGTCGGAATCCGAGAATGAGCCCACGAATATCTCGTAGAAGACGCGGGCGTTGTCTGTCTGTTCTTTTTGCCCGGCGTCCGCCGCGTGCGAAGCGTCCACTCCTGTTACTATGGCTTCGCCTTCCTTGGTAAGCTCGTAAGTGTTGTTGGGCGTGGATCTTGCCGCCTTGCTGCCGCAGGACGCAAGTCCGAAGACCATTGCCGCCGCAAGTATCAGGGCGGCTGCCTTTTTAACGGAAAACATGTCGAATACCTCCGCTCGGAACGATATGTTACGCTTTTATAATAGCACATCTTGATTAAAAACGGCCCGAATATTAAAATATCCGTGTATGGAGATCTTTTCTAGGGAAGAACTGGATAAGCAGAAGGCGGGCAGAAAACGCGCCATGGCTGCAATGATCGCGGTCTCGGCAGCAGCTGTCGTTTTTTGTATAGTCCTTTTCTGCATCGTCGATCCCCTGAACGAAAAACTCTGCAGGATACTGGCCGCGGCGGCCGTATCCGCGGCGGGCTGCTTCGACATCTACGTATGCGGCTACATCCTTCCGTACATAAGACCGGATCAGTTCTACAAGCCCGGCACCGGCAAGGTCGTAAAGGTCCTCCGCAACCTGCTGCGCCAGCTGCTTCTATATCTGATGTGCATCATTCTGGCTTCCATCCTTACCACTTTCATCTTCAACAGGATCACGGATACCTCTCCGCAGCACAAAGTCGCGGTATTCATAGATGTTCCTTCCGTTAAGAGCGCGGAGCTTCAGACCGTGCTGGATGAAGATCTTCCGGAAGGCATAAAGATGACCAAGGTCCATACCTTCAACTATGATATGTTCGGTTATTCGGGCGGCGACGAGGCGGACATCTACATCGTGGCGGCAGACAGGATAGGAGAGTTCATAGATTATTTCGCGCCGGTATCGGAGTTTCTGCCTCCGCGCAGCATTTATCAGTACTACGTGCATGACGGCGTTCCTTACGGCGTGCTTGTTAAGGGCGGCGGATACGCTGCCTCAGCAGAATATATATCTTACGAAGAAGGCAAGGAGTATTACCTGTTCTTCAGAAAGGGGTCGGTCCACCCCGGGCCTGACGGCGCGTCCGCTTACATCGCGGAGCGCCTGATGACGCTGAAATAGACCATGGAGAATAGTAATGGCATCCAGAGGTAAAAAGATAATGGCGGCAGCATTGGCGGCGGTGCTTTCCCTGGGAGTATTCGCGGGGTGCGGAGCAGCAAAGGTGGAAAAGGTCAGAGGCAGCGACAGTCTGTTCGTCCGTAAGGTGGAAGGCCTTCCGGAGGACTTCATACTGGGTATGGACGTTTCCTCCGTGCTCGCGGAGGAAGCCAGCGGCGTTAAGTACTACGGCTACGACGGCAAGGAGCAGGACATATTCCTTACGCTTGCGCAGAGCGGCCTTAACTACATAAGAGTGAGAGTCTGGAACGATCCGTTCGACGCGGAAGGCAACGGCTTCGGCGGCGGCAACTGCACCATAGACACAGCCGTCGAGATAGGAAAGAGAGCAACCAAGTACGGCATGAAGCTCCTTGTGGATTTCCACTATTCGGACTTCTGGGCAGACCCCAACAAGCAGATGGTCCCGCGCGCATGGAAAGACTTGGCCATAGCGGATAAGACTGAGGCTGCCTACGAGTACACAAGGGACAGCCTTAAGAAACTTAAGGATGCCAAGGTGGACGTAGGCATGGTGCAGATAGGCAACGAGACCAACGCCTTGCTCGCCGGTGAAAAGACCTGGTTCAACATACAGTATCTTATGCAGGCAGGCGCAAAGGCAACGAGGGAAGTTTTCCCGGACGCCCTGGTGGCACTTCATTTCGCTAATCCCGAGACCCCGGACAGATACCTTAACTGGGCAAGCAAGCTGGACTACTACAGCGTGGATTACGACGTGTTCGCGTCCTCATACTATCCGTACTGGCACGGCACGCTGGATAATCTGGCAGGCGTGCTTTCCGAGATATCGGATAAATACGGCAAGAAGGTAATGGTAATGGAGACCTCCTATGCCTTTACCGTGGATGATACGGACTTCTCCGGCAACACGATAGGCGAGGGAGGCGAAGTAAAGGGATATCCCTTCTCCGTACAAGGCCAGACCAACTGCATAGTGGATGTCATAGACACGGTCGCAAACAAGACGAAGAACGGCATAGGGGTGGTCTACTGGGAAGGCGCCTGGATAACAGTCGGCACCGAGTCCTGGGAAAAGAACCACGAGATCTGGGAAAAATACGGCTCCGGCTGGGCGAGCAGCTACGCCTCGGTCTACGATCCTAAAGACGCGGGCAAATACTACGGCGGCAGCGCAGTTGACAATCAGGCGATGTTCGATGCTGCCGGTCATCCGCTGGAATCCCTTAAACTCTTCCAGCTGGTAAGGACGGGAAACGCGGCGGAGATCAAGGCGGAAGCCGTGGAGGCGGCCGAGGTGGTCTGCGACGTGGCTCAGAAACTGGAGCTCCCCAAGACTGTAACGGCAATAATGACAGACGGCTCCAAGCAGGACATTCCTGTGGAATGGAACGTTTCGCAGGCTGAAATGGACAAGATGCAGAACGGAGGCGTAGCCAGATATGAAATAAGCGGCACCGCCGGAGGCCTTGCTGCTAAAGCGTCCGTATCCATGGTAAAGTTCAACTATCTTAAGTCTCCAAGCTTTGAGGAAGGCGACGAAGGCTGGACCGTCACCGCGCTTAGGCCCATGGACCAGCTGTACGTGGAAGACAAGGAAGGCGATTCGCTGTCCGGCACCAGACATCTGCACTTCTGGAACGAGTCCGGAAAGACAGTGGAATTCACGGCGGAGCAGAAGGTGGAGGGCCTGCCGGCAGGCAGCTACGACTACTCGATATCCATAATGGGAGGAGACGGCGGAGATACCGAGATATACGCCTACATTAAGCTTAACGGGGAGATCATCGCTAAAGAGCCTCTTGAAATAACGTCCTGGAACGAGTGGCATACCGCACGCCTGCACGCGGAAGGACTGGAAGAGAACGCGGACTTTTCAGTAGGCATTTACGTAAAATGCAGCGGTTCCGGGAACGGCGCCTGGGGCAAGATAGACGACGCAATACTTAATTCTGCGGACTGAAAGACCTCAGTTTTGCGGACGATTGTCCCTTATTTCGATAATTATAATGCGTTCGGTGCAAAAAGCGCACTTTAATTGTGACATTTTTATCACAAAGTGGTATATTATATATTTGGAAAGTCTGCAGAGCAGACTTGAATGATTTGTTTAATACTTTAAGGAGGAAGATATTATGAAGAAAGTATTAGCGATCGTGCTTGCTCTCGTCATGGTATTCGGCCTTGCCGCATGCGGCAACGGCGGCGGAAATACCACACCGCAGAACAACACGGCAGACGACAAGCCTCTTGCCGGCACATACAAGATCAAGGTATGGGCTGCAGAGAACAACCAGGATCTCACCAAGAAGCAGATCGATGACTTCAACAAGACCAACGACATGGGAATAGTCATCGAAGCTACTGTTGAGCCCGTATCCGAAGCTGATGCCGGTACCAACATGATCACCGACATCGAAGCAGGCCCGGACATCTACTGGTTCGCTCAGGACCAGTTCGCAAGGCTCGTTAACGCGGGCGCTCTGGATAAACTGGGAACAGGCGCAAGCAAGACCGTTGCCGAAGCTAACGACCCCGGCGTTGTTGCCGCAGGCTCCATCAACGGACAGCTCTGGGCTTACCCGGCAACTTCCGATAACGGTTACTTCATGTATTACGACAAGAGCGTGGTACCCGAAGCAGACGTAAAGAGCCTTGAAAAGATAATCGCCGACTGCGAAGCTGCAAAGAAGTACTTCGCGTTCGAGGCTCAGACCTCCGCATGGTACCTCGCTTCCTGGTTCTTCGGAACCGGCTGCAAGTCCGAGTGGGAGATGGACAACGACGGTAAGTACACCGGAGTAAAGGACGACTTCAATTCCGCCAACGGTCTCATCGCCGCCAAGGGAATGTACAAGCTAGTTTCTTCCCCGTTCCACCTCAGCTCTTCCAAGGGCGCTGAGTTCGAGTCCGGCGCTGCCGTAGTAGTTACCGGTATGTGGGACTACGACGTTGTCCAGAAGATCCTGGGCGACAACATGGGCGTTGCGGAGCTTCCGTCCTTCGAAGTTGACGGCAAGCAGTATCACCTCGGTTCCTTCAACGGCTGCAAGCTCGTAGGCGTTAAGCCGCAGACAGACCCCAAGAAGGGGGCCGCACTGCACCAGCTGGCTCAGTATCTCACCGACTACGACCGTCAGATGGAAAGATTCAACACTCTGTCCTGGGGTCCCGCAAACCTGAAGGCTCAGTCCGACGACAAGGTAAAGGCTAACCCGGGTCTTGCGACTCTGTTCGCGCAGAACGCTTACTCCCAGCCTCAGGGCCAGATCCACGGTTCCTGGTGGGATATCGGCAAGGTCATCGCTGACGACGTAAAGGCGTCCGGCGGAACGGAAGAAGGCCTCAAGAAGGCTCTCCAGAACTATCAGGATAAGATCGACGCACTCTTTGCCATGAGCGAAGAAGAGAAGAACGCATGGACCGTAATAGGCGCTGTCGCAGGTTCCAACTGGGACAAGGACTTCGAAATGAAGAAGGAAGGCGAGAACGTCTGGAAGTCCGTCGATAAGTTCGACCTTAAGGCCGGCGACGAGTTCAAGTGCCGCCAGGGCAAGAACTGGGATGTATCCATCGGCAACGGCGGAGACAACTACAAGGTAGAAGCAGACGGAACTTATACCATAGTTCTTACTCTCAGCGGAGATTCCGGAACCATCACTCTGGAAAAGTAATTTAGTTTGATCGTGGGTTGGAGCCCTCTGCGGCTCCAGCCCTTTTTTGCGGGATAATTCAGGAAGGGATACAGATCATGGCTAATTACAGCGACCTTGAATACCTGAGATTATCCAAAGGGCAGAGATTCGCGTATAAGCTGGGGCACTTCTTTACGTCCATACCTTCCGCGATAGGACGTCTCTTCGCCAACATAGGCAGGGGAATAGGCAAAGGCGTTAAAGGCATAGGAAAAAGCCTCGGCGACATAGGCTCCACGTTCAGGAACGGCGACGGAATAACCAAAGGCTCGTTCGTGATCATGGGTCTGGGCAACCTGGCCAGAGGCCAGATCCTTCGCGGAATACTGTTTCTGCTGTTTGAGATAGTTTTTATCTTTTACATGGTGACGACAGGAGCCTACTGGCTCTCCATGCTGCCGTCGCTCGGCCACCAGGGACCGGCTCAGGAATATAATCCCATATACGATACCTACGTGACCACATATCACGATAATTCGTTCAAGATACTCCTGTACGGAGTACTTACGATATTCTTCATCATCGCATTCATCTATACCTGGAGAGTGAATCTCAGGCAGGCTAAGATAAACCAGGAGATGCGCGAAAAAGGTCTTCGCATAAAGAGCGGCAAGGACGATCTGCGGTCTCTGGTAGACGAGTCTTTCTATAAGACCCTGCTGGCGCTTCCTCTTACCGGAATAATCATTTTCACGGTGCTGCCCATAGTATTCATGATACTTGTGGCATTCACCAACTACGACGGTACCCACGACGGGTACTTCAACAGCCTGTTCAGCTGGGTGGGACTTGAGAACTTCAACACCATGCTCTCGTGGGAGGGCGGAGGCAACGTATATTCCGCCACCTTCGGAGAAGTTCTTACGTGGACACTCATCTGGGCGTTCTTCGCCACGTTCAGCAACTATTTCCTGGGAATGTTCGTCGCAATGATGATCAACAAGAAGGGAATAAAGTTCAAGAAGGGCTGGAGAACGATACTGGTGCTGACCATAGCCATACCGCAGTTCATTTCGCTGCTGTATGTGTCCAAGATGTTCGCCAAGAACGGCATAGTGAACGGCTTCCTGATGGACATGGGGTGGATACAGACCGCCTTGCCGTTCTTCGAGAAGGCCGCGTGGGCACGAATAACGGTAATTCTAATCAACATATGGATAGGTATCCCTTACCTGATGCTGATAGTTACCGGCATACTGATGAACATCCCCGCGGACCTGTACGAATCCGCGAAGATAGACGGAGCCAGCGGATGGAAGCAGTTCACGAAGATAACTTTGCCGTACATGCTGTTCATTACAGGACCGTATCTGGTAACGCAGTTTACGGGGAACATGAACAACTTCAACGTAATATTCCTGCTTACGGGAGGAGGGCCCACCAACCCGAATGCGTCGGGCGCCTCGGGATCGGTAGGTTACACGGACCTGCTGGTCACCTGGCTGTTCAAGATAACCACCGGCGCGGAGTCCAAGTACTACCTGGCTTCCGTAGTAGGCATACTGATATTCGTAGTTGTAGCATTGATAACGCTTATCGTCTACAACCTGCTGCCGTCGGTCAAGAATGAGGAGGATTTCCAGTAATGAGTAAGAAAAACGATTACGATCCTTCCGAGATCCAAAAGCGCATGGGCATGAAGGCGAAGAACCGCATCAGCAACACCGTCATTTACGTGGTGCTGGTGATCATGAGCATAGTATGGCTGATACCGTTCTTCTGCATAGTGTTCCAGTCGTTCAGGGTCGAGTCCACATGGATGGCCGGATATGTGTTCCCGCAGAAATGGGGGTTCGACAACTACATTAATCTTGCCAAGACCGATTTCTGGAAATGGTACACCAACACGTTCATCATCGCCGTGGTAGTGGCGGCTCTGCAGACCGTAATAGTGCTTTGCATGAGCTACACGCTCAGCAGGTTCCGCTTCAAGATCCGCAAAGGATTGATGAAGTTCATGCTGGTGCTCGGCCTGTTCCCCGGAATGCTTACGATGATCATACTCTACAGAGTACTGAAGGATCTGGGCATGACCCAGGCGAACGCGGTACCGGGCCTGATACTGGTATACATTGCTTCGTCCGGAATGGGCTACTATGTTTCCAAGGGTTTCTTCGATACTGTGCCCAAGACGCTGGACGAGGCAGCCAGGATAGACGGCGCTACCAGAGCCCAGGTTCTGTGGAAGATTATCCTTCCGATGGCGAAACCTATCGTAATCTACACCATACTGACCGCATTCATGGGGCCGTGGGGCGACTTCGTCTTCGCGAGGTACATCTCCATGAATACGTCCGCAGGAATGAACGTGGCCGTAGGTCTTCAGAGCTGGCTGTCTCTGGACCAGATAAACAACCGGTATACGATGTTCTGCGCAGGCGGCGTAGTGGTAGCGATACCGGTAACGATATTGTTCCTGTGCCTGCAGAAGTACTACGTAGAAGGCGTCACCGGCGGAGCCGTGAAAGGATAGGGTGCTGTTATGGCAACTGTAAAATTAACGAATGTAGTAAAAATATACGACAACAACGTAACCGCAGTCCACGACTTCAATCTGGACATAGCGGATAAGGAGTTCGTGGTATTCGTAGGTCCGTCGGGCTGCGGCAAGTCCACCACTCTGCGCATGATCGCGGGTCTGGAGGAGATCTCCGGCGGAACCGTTGAGATAGACGGCGAAGTGGTCAACGACCTTCAGCCAAAGGACAGGCACATAGCGATGGTATTCCAGAACTACGCGCTGTATCCGCACATGACGGTCTACGACAACATGGCCTTCCCGCTGCGCATCAAGAAGATGCCGGAGGACGAGATCTACGAAAGGGTCACCCACGCGGCGGAGATACTCGGAATAACCGATTATCTGATGAGAAAGCCGAGGGCACTTTCCGGAGGTCAGAGACAGCGTGTAGCCATAGGCCGCGCAATGGTCCGCGACTCCAAGGTATTTCTTATGGATGAGCCTCTTTCCAACCTAGACGCCAAGCTGAGAAACCAGATGAGAGCGGAGATAATCCTTCTCCGACAGAGACTGGATACCACCTTCATCTACGTAACGCACGACCAGACCGAGGCCATGACCTTGGGAGACCGCATAGTCATAATGAAGGACGGCTACATAATGCAGGTAGGAAGCCCGGAGGAGGTCTTCGACAGACCGGGCAACCTGTTCGTAGCGGAATTCATAGGCGCGCCCAAGATGAATACCATTAAGGCCAAGCTGGTGCGCGGAGACGGCGAGTATCACGTGGCGGCCTGCGGAGCGGTGCTGAAAGTCGGCGGAGAAAAGGGCCAGATGCTCAGAGACAGGAACGTCCCCACACAGGACATAATCCTGGGCGTTCGTCCGGAGCACATGGTACTGGCGGCGGAAGACGACGCCAACGCCATAGACTGCACTCTGGAAGTTAACGAGATGATGGGCTCCGAGTACCACCTGCATGTTAACACGGCCGACGGCAACAAGCTGATAGTCAGGATACCTACCATCACGCTTTCTCCGGCTCAGAGAGAATCTTTGGTGCCGGGCGCCCGGCTGAATGTGACCTGCGAAGGCAAGGTAATGCACTTCTTCGACACGGAGTCGGAGGTGAACATCCTCTATCCCTGCCAGGCACCTATAAAGTAAACTGCGGAGTATCGTATGGAATTTAAAAGAAGCAGCGGCGTGCTGCTCCCCATGTTCTCGCTGCCGTCCAGATACGGCATAGGCACCATGGGGAAAGCCGCTTACAAGTTCATAGACTTTCTGGCAAGATGCGGCCAGAGCTGGTGGCAGATGCTTCCGGTGGAGGCTACGGGCTACGGCAATTCGCCGTATTACTGCATGGACGCCTTTAAAAGCAATACTTTGCTGCTGGATCTGGACATGCTTGCTCAGGAAGGTCTTATAAAGGCCTCGGACGTCCGGAAGATAGACTGGGGCAGCGACCCGTCGCGGGTGGATTACGATAAGGTAATAGCCGGCCGCGAAAAGCTGTTCGAGGGCATCCCGGAGGAGCAGCTTCAGGACGCCTTCAGAAGACAGTGGAACGCCATGAAGGAGTACGCCCACAGCAAGGGCATTGGCCTTATAGGGGACATCCCCATCTACGTTCCCGCTGAGTCCAAGGACGTAAAGGACAACCCCGGCGAGTTCCTTCTGGATGAGAACGGCGTGCCTACCGTGGTGGCGGGCGTTCCGCCGGATGCTTTCTCCGAGGACGGACAGCTGTGGGGCAACGCGCTCTACAACTGGGAAGCCATGAAGAAGAACGGCTACAACTGGTGGATAAGGCGCATAGGCCGTGCCAGCGGTCTGTTCGACATGGTCCGCATAGATCATTTCCGCGGCTTTGCCCAGTACTGGGCGGTGCCCTACGGGGAGACCACTGCAAAGGCCGGCCACTGGGAACCGGGACCTGGCATAGAGTTCGTAAACATCATAACCAGCTGGTTCAGGGATACGCTGTTCATAGCCGAGGATCTTGGGGTAATAACCCAGGATGTGGGCACGATGCTTAAGGACAGCGGACTTCCCGGGATGAAGGTCCTGGAGTTCGCGTTCGATCCGGACGGCGACAGCGAGCATCTTCCTCATAACCACAGCGAGAATTGCGTCTGCTACATAGGCACCCACGACAACTGCACTGTTAAGGAATGGGTGCAGCACGACGCTCCTAAGCGCTGCCTGGACTACGCAAAAAAGTATCTGCACATTACGGACGACGAAGGCTTTACATGGGGACTCATCCGAGCAGGCATGAGCTCGCCTGCAAGGCTGTTCGTAGCTCAGATGCAGGACTACCTGGGACTGGGCGCGGAAGGACGCATAAACCGTCCCGGGACCGTGGGAGGCAACTGGGAATGGCGCATGACGGAGGAGCAGCTTAAGGATGCTCCGGTAAAGCGCATCAAGGAGATCACAAAACGCTACAAGAGGTAGCGTCTCCGCGGCAAGCATAGACAGGCCCGCCGGCATTCAGTCCGGCGGGCTTTTGCGTGCGAAACAGTTCGGCAGCGTCCGGAGCGAAGTCCGGGTCCGTATCTTCTGTGTTTTGACCGGATGCTCCGCCACACCCGGGTAATAATGCTTATATAATTGATTGAATACAGTCTCTGTTTGAGTTATAATAACTTAGTTATTGTATTGGGATGAAACTTTTCAAGTAACGGGATAACAAATGGATTTTTTAACCAGAACAATTGTGATCATCGGCGGAGTCCTGGTCGCAGGACTTATTCTGGCCATAGTGCTCTCCGGGATCAAAAGACCGGGCAAGGGCATAGGCAGATTTTTCGCCACGCTGGGCGTAACAGTCCTGCTTCTTGTTGCCACGCTGGCGCTTATCGTTACCATGATATGCCACGGACCGTCTTACGAGGCAAAGAAGCTCTTTGTAACTACGCTGCTGGAGACGGGCAACATGAAGTGGCTCGTGGGCATCTTCCTTCCTCAGGATGAAGTCCAGGCAATAGTTGATTCCAATGCCATGGGCACCATAGAGGAAAATACGGATCCGGATCTCATCGACATCAACACCGAGCTCGACATGAGCGAGATCAAGATCGACAGGATAGAAGGCGACAACTATTCCGCGATCATGATGGTGGTGAACGACCCGTCAAGGGTATTCGTGGGGACCACTTATCCGTGGGGAACGTACGGCAAGGAGCTGGATAAGCTTGTCGAGTCTTACAGCGCACTGGGCGGAATAAACGGCGGCATCTACGACGCGGACATGAACAGGGGCGGACACCCCTACGGAGTCGTTGTGAGCGGCGGTAAGATACAGAACATGACCAACCTCGGCATCCGCGGACTGGTCCTTATAGGCATCTCCGAGGATAACATCTTTAAGGTCATAGACATAAACGGCAAGGGCGAAGCTGCCGTAAGGAAGATCCTGGAAGACGAGAAGATACGCGACGCTGTATGCTTCCAGGAAGAGAGCAGCGACAAGAACAACCACTTCGTAAAGCTAATGATCAACGGACAGAGGCGTGAGCTCAACGGAGGCATGGGCTCCGGAGCCAATCCGCGCACGGCCATAGGCCAGACCGCGGACGGCAGGATGCTGCTTCTGGTAACGGACGGCCGCGGAGCTAACGGACATCTTGGCGCTACCGCATCCGATCTCATAGACATAATGGAGTCCTACGGCGCTGTAAACGCAGCCAATCTGGACGGTGGTTCTTCCACTTGCATGTACTACGACGGCGAGTGGCTCCGCAACAGTGTAACGCTTTATTACGAATCGTCCTCGTGGCGCATTCCTACCGGTTTTCTTGTAAGATAGGAGGACAGCCATGAAACACGCAAGAGTAAAAGAAAAACAGCCCAGGACCCGCAGCAAGGCATTCCGCATCTTCCTTCTGGTGTGGGCGCTCATACTTGTAGCATTCGGAGCATATGCTCTTACCTACGTAAGGGGCATGCTCAAAGAAATGCAGGCCAATTCCGTTACCCAGATCATCTCCGACCGCGTAAGCGCAATGGGAGACAGCGAACTGGACAAGTACTTCGGCGTCAACAAGGACCTCGACGGCGAAGGCGGATACGACAGGATAAGGGAGTTCTTTAAAAACGGGTCCTTTACCCTTAAGAAAGTTCCTAATACAGACACATACAACATCTACAACAACGATCAGCAGGTACTGAGCGCTGACATCAAGAAGGTGAAAGCCGTTAACAAGTTGGGCATCTTCAACTACGGAATAATGGAGTTCCAGAAGTTCGTTCCAACGGAGGAGAAATCGTTCCTGGACGTGGAGATAAACGTGCCCAACGACTATTCCGTTCATGTGGGCGGCAAGCACATCCAGCCGACAAAGATCTCCTACGCGGAGGGATTTAAGGACGCCGGAAACTATGTGGAGCTTCCGGGCGAGAGCGTATACGTTCTGGACCATCTTACGCAGTGGCCGGACCTTAGGATAACGGACGGCGGCAAGGACGTTCCGTTCGAAATGGCGCGCAAGATATCGCTGGGTCTGGATTACGACAAGGCGGATTCTCTTGCTGCGGCAGGATGCGACTTCGACGCTGTGGATTTCATGCAGAAGTGGATGAGATTCATGCAGAACGACCTGGCCGGCGGCAGAAGAGGCTTCAACACGCTGGAACCGAACTTCATCAAGGATTCGGAGCAGTATAACTTCGCCTATGCCTGGGCAACGAACGTGGACATCACCTTCGTATCCGACCATGTGATCATGAATCCCGCATTTTCGGACGAGTCCGTTAAGAACGTCGTTAAGTACAGCGACGACGCCATCAGTTTCGACGGACACATAAAGTATCACATAAAGGTAAAGGGCAAGGAGAAGCCTCAGACCTTCAACAGCACCATATACCTTGTAAAGTACGAAGACGAATGGAGAGTAGTCAACATACGCAGTATAAGCAAGTAGCTTGTGTGAATTTTTCGACACAGAAGCTCAACCCCCCGAAAAGCATTGAAAACCCGGCTCCGCCGGGTTTTTCGCATGTATCGTAATAAATTGCTTTTCTACAATATATATGCTAAAATATCGTGTTATGTTATGTGCTGAAGCAGAAAAAGCAATAGGCTACGAATTTAAGGATAAGACGCTTCTGGAAAGCGCTCTTACCCACAGCTCGTACGCAAACGATTATCTGGGGGACAGCCGCAAGGGAAACGAGCGTCTGGAGTTCCTGGGCGACGCCGTTCTGGACGCCGTAATGGCGCTGGAACTGTACAGGCGCTACCCGGACAAGGACGAAGGATTCCTTACCAAGCTTCGCGCGGAGATAGTCTGCGAGGGAGCGCTCGCAAAGGCCGCCATGGACATAGGGCTCAACGAGTTCCTGCAGATGGGACGCGGCGAGGAGCACAAGGGCGGAAAAGCCAGGATCTCCATGGTCGCGGACGCTGCGGAGGCAGTGATAGCCGCAGTTTTTCTGGACGGCGGCCCGCAGGCGGCTTCTAATCTGGTGATGAGGCTTTTAGGGAGCACCATAAAGGATGCCGCGGAGGGCAATCTTCCGGCGGACTATAAGACGGATCTTCAGATCTTCTGCCAGAAGCACGGACACCAGAACATAGTATACAAGATAACCGGCGAGAGCGGCCCGGACCACGATAAGTCGTTCACCGCCGCTGTAGTGATAGACGGACACATCCTGGGAGAGGGAGAAGGCCGTACGAAGAAGCAGGCGCAGACGCAGGCCGCAAAGGCGGCGCTGGAGCATTTGGAGGCAGACAGTGCAGTTTAAGAGGATAGAGTTAAACGGATTCAAATCCTTCGCAGATCCTGTAACAATAGAATTTACGGACGGCATCACGTGCATAGTGGGCCCCAACGGCAGCGGAAAGAGCAACATCTCCGACGCCATCCTCTGGGTGCTCGGCGAACAGAGCCCTAAGAGCCTCAGAAGCGACAAGCTGGAGGAGGTCATCTTTTCAGGTACCCAAAGCCGCAAGGCCAAGGGCATGGCGGAGGTAACTCTGGTAATAGACAACACGGACCACAGCCTTCCCATAGACTTTACCGAGGTCGGCATCACCAGAAGGGCTTACCGCTCCGGCGAGAACGAATACATGATCAACCGCCGTCCCTGCAGGCTGAAGGACATACGCGAGCTTATAATGGATACCGGAATAGGCGTCGAAGGCTATTCCATGGTAGGTCAGGGCAAGATAGCGGACATCGTTAGCAACAAGATGGAGCGCCGCCGCGAGATCTTCGAGGAAGCAGCCGGTATAGTAAAGTACCGCACCAAGAAGGAAAAGACGGAAAAGAGCCTGGAGCAGGCTGTCATCAATCTGTCACGTGTTACGGATATAATAAACGAGATAGAAAGCCGCATAGGCGGTCTGGAAGAGGATTCCCGCAAGGCGACCGAATATCTCGAAATTAAAGACAAATATAAGGATATAGAGATCAACATCATCCTTAAGAACATAGAGGCCGCGGACGCAAAGACCGCCGCCGTGGAAGAGGAACTTGCGGAGTTGACCGCACAGGCGGAGCAGCTGGAGTCCGGAAGGACTCAGACCGACGCCGCTCTTAAGGAGCAGAGGGAAAAAGCCGCTGCTCTGGAGGAAAGACTGGGCGGGCTCAGGGACGCTCTTCTGGCAGCTACGGAGCGCATCCACGACATCTCCGGAAGAGAAGAGATAAACAAGGAAAGGCTTGCATCCCTGGGCAGGGACGAGGAAAGACTGTCCGCGGAGATAGCCGCTCTTAACGATAAGGCAGAGAAAGAAAAGGCTTCGTCCGCCCAGACGGAGCAGCAGCTTGCGGAAGCGGAAAAAGAAGCAAAGGATCTGGCCGCTCAGCTGGAGGAGAAACGCCGCGCAAGCGCAGAGGCGCAGAAACAGCTGGAGGAAAAGGAAACTGAACTGGCTTCCGGAAAGAACGAACTGTTCGACATTTCCGGACGCATACAGAGCGCCCGCACTTCCGCAGAGAACATGTCCTCCCTTAAGGAGACTCTGGAAAAACGGGCCGCAAGGCTGGAAGAAGAGTCCGGTCTTAAGGACAAGAACGACAAAGACCTGGCGGAAAGGACCGCCGCCGCGGAAAAGGAACTGGCGGAGATAAAGACTGCCGGCGAAAAGAACGATAAAAGGCTTAAGGACGCATTGCTCTCGCAGAACAAGGCGGAAGAGCGCAGGGACCGCGCTGCGGAAGACGCCCAGAGCATAAGGGTAGCCATGGGAAAAGCAGCCGCAAGGCTAAACCTCCTGGACGAGCTGGAAAAAGCCTACGAGGGCTACGGCGGAGCCGTAAAGTTCCTCATGGCCAACAGACCTTCCGGAATAATCGGCACTCTGGGAGAACTTCTCCGCGTGCCCAAGGGCTACGAGACTTCAATAGAAACTGTGCTCGGCGCAAAGCTTCAGAACATAGTCTGCAAGGACGACGCTTCCGCAAAGAGCAGCGTGGAACTTCTTAAGAAGAACAAGGCCGGAAGACTTACTTTCCTGCCTCTTGCGGACCTTAAAGTACAGCCGCCTCTGTCCGTAAAGGATCTGGAAGGCCGCAAAGGATTCCTGGGCCTTGCATCGGACATAGTATCCATTAAGGAAGGCTGCGAGTGCATAGTGGACTACGTTCTGGGCAACGTAGCCGTGGTGGACGATCTGGACAACGCTCTTAAGATCTCCGCCGCAAATAAGGGACCTCATAAGTTCGTAACTCTGGAAGGCGAAGTAATAAACGCCGCCGGAGCCATTACCGGCGGAAGCTTTAAGAACAACACCGCCGACATACTGTCCAGAAGGGCCGAAACAGACGCTCTGAGAGCCGAAACGGCGGAGCTCGGGAAAAAGCTCGACCGCACGGAAACAGAGCTTAAAAAGGCTGAAAAAGACATTCAGGACGCTGCGGACGAAAAGCACAGAGCAGAAGACGTCATACGCGGAGCAGACCTGCGCGCGGCAATTCTGGAAAGAGACATCCAGCTCCTTAAGCAGGCCGCAACGGACGCCGCCGGCGCGGAAGACCGCAGACTGGCGGAGCTTGCAGAGCTCAGGCAGGAGATAGCCGCTTCCGAAAAGCAGACGGAAGACTGGCTGGCAAAAGCCGCGGATCTGGAGGGGCAGAAGTCTCAGCTGGAAGCAGCCGCAGCTGCTGCTTCGGATGCAGCGGAAGAAGCCAAGAGCCGTCTGGCTTACGCGTCCGCGCAGGAGACTTCGGTAAGGCTTCAGGAGAACTCCGCAAGGATAAAGGCAGAGAACGCCGCGGAGCTCGTAAAGCTTGCAAAGCAGACCCTGGAAGACATTGCTTCCCAGAAGTCGGAAAAGGAAAGAGCGCTGGAAAGCGTAAGGATACAGACCAAGCAGATCGCGGACTACGCGGAAGGAGCCGGAGACGTTCTGGCAAAGGCCGAGGAGGAAAGGTCCCGTCTGGAGAAGGAGATAGAAGCCGCGTCCGCGGAAAAGCGCGCCGCTTCGGACCTTGCGTCCTCCCTGGAAGAAGAAAAGAATACGCTGGACAAGCAGATATACGACGTCCAGATAAAGAAGCACGACGCGGACATAAGAGCCGCCAGGGCGGATTCCCAGACCGAGAGCTTAAAGGAAAGGCTCTGGCAGGAATACGAGATGTCCTACGCGGAAGCCGCAACTCACGAGGACCCGGAATTCGTAATGTCCAGGGCCCTTAAGGAGAGCCGCGAGTACAAGGAGCGCCTGCGCGCCTTAGGCGACGTAAACGTGGGCGCAATAGAAGAATACAAGCAGGTAAAGGAACGCTACGATTTCCTGTCCGAGCAGAAGGCGGACGCCCAGCGCGCAATGGACGAGCTGAGAGACGTCATAAACGAGATGGACGCCATAATCCGCAAGCGTTTCAAGGAAAGCTTCGATTCCATAGTCGTAAACTTCGAGCAGGTGTTTACGCAGCTGTTCAAGGGCGGCCACGCCGCGCTTACCATGACGGATCCGGAACACCCGCTGGAGAGCGCCATAGAGATAGAGGCCCAGCCGCCCGGAAAGAAACTGCAGAACATATCCCTGCTGTCCGGCGGAGAGCGCACGCTTACCGCGCTGGCGCTGATGTTCGCGGTGCTCAAGTCCAAGCCCACTCCGTTCTGCATACTGGACGAGGTAGAGGCGGCGCTGGACGAGACAAACATAGACGCGTTCGCAAAATACGTTAAAACGTTCGACAACACGCAGTTCGCGCTGGTAACGCACCAGAAGCTCACCATGGAGTACGCGGACGCGCTGTACGGCGTGACCATGCCGGAGCAGGGAATATCCAAGATACTGTCGCTGCGGCTGGGAGACGATTTCGAGGTCTGATAAATGGCATTAGGAGAAAAGAAAGGCTTCTTCGGGAGGCTCTCGCAGAAACTGAACGACGTCTTCGCAATGCATCCCACTCCGGACGAGGACATGCTGGAGGAGCTGGAAGACGTACTGATAACATCGGATCTTGGCGTGGAGACCACGCTTAAGATAATAGAGCAGCTGAGGCACGACATACGCCGCAACTACATCTACGACGCGGACGGAGTAAGGGCGCAGATAAAGAGCATAGTCGCGGAGCTCCTGGACAAGGGAGACCGGCTGGACCTCTGCCAGGACACCCCGCTCGTCATCGTTATGATAGGCGTAAACGGCGTAGGCAAGACCACGACCATAGCCAAGCTGGCGCACATGCTTAAAGGGCAGGGCAAGTCCGTGCTTCTGGTAGCCGCGGATACCTTCCGCGCTGCCGCTGCCGAGCAGCTCACCATCTGGGCCGACCGCGTGGAAGTGCCTATCGTAAAGCACGCCGAGGGCGCGGACCCGTCAGCCGTAATATTCGACGGACTGCAGGCCGCCAAGGCTCGCGGCACGGACGTAGTCATCTGCGACACCGCAGGCAGGCTGCACAATAAAAAGAACCTTATGAACGAGCTCGCCAAGATGAACAAGGTGATAGACCGCGAGTTCCCCGGAGCCGCCAGAGAAACGCTTCTTGTTCTGGACGCCACCACCGGGAAGAACGCCGTGTCGCAGGCCAAGGAGTTCGCGGAAGTAGCAGGGCTCACCGGTATAGTGCTAACAAAACTTGACGGAACGGCAAAGGGTGGTATAGTAGTAACAATATCCGACGAGTTCGACCTTCCGGTCAAATTCGTGGGACTGGGGGAAGGATTGAACGATCTGAAAGTGTTCAGCCCGCAGGACTTTGCGGACAGCATATTTGAGGGGGATCAAGCTTAATGGACAGAATAGACCCGGGCATAGCTCACGAGCAGGAAGCTATAGCCGAATTCGATAAAATAAAAGAAAGCTTCGTACAGAGCAGCCCTACGGAAGAGGCTGAGCTTTCGTCTGCCGCGCAGGACGCGCCTGCCGCGGGACACGGACTGGACGACGCTTATTCCGAGGAGACTCTTAACGCGGAAGCCGCAGCAGCAGGAACAGCCGCAGCGGAGACCATAGCGGAAACAGCCGCGAAGGCTGCAGCAGAAGCCCCGGCGCCCGAAGTACCGGCAGAAGCAGATGCCGTGCCGGAAGCCGACGCTCCGGCTGCGGAAGCAGAAGCTGAAACACCGGCCGCGGAAGAGGCTTCGGAAGCAGGAACAGAAACAGCCGCAGCAGTTGCTGCAGCAGGAGGAGCAGGTATGGCCGCAGGGACCGGCAGAGCCGCAAAGGCAAAGAAAGTAAAGGCTCCGAAGGAGAAGAAAGAAAAAGCTCCCAAGGAAAAGAAGGAGAAAAAGAAGCTCACGTTCGGACGTGTGCTCCTGAGGATATTCCTGGTCCTTCTGGTCCTTATACTCATAGGCTGCGGCGTGGCCGGATACAAGATCTATCAGGTCATCCAGGAAGCCCCGGAGATCAACCCTAGCAACATCTACGACATGCTGTCCGAGCATTCCGTCATCTACGATGCCGACGGCAACGTCCTTACGAACCTTTTCGAGGGCGACGGACTGCGCCAGAACATAGATTTCGACAAGATGCCGGACCAGCTAAAGGAAGCTTTCCTTGCCATAGAGGACAAGACCTTCTGGGATCACAACGGATTCAACCTCATCCGTATCTTCGGCGCTCTCTGGGACACCATCCGTTCCGGCGGCGACACAAGGATAAGGGGAACCAGTACTTTGTCGCAGCAGCTGGCCAGAAACATCTTCATGGACAGGGCGGAAAGAGAATCCAGGAAACTGTCCAGAAAGATAAAAGAAGCATATTATACCGTAATCATCGAGCGCGCTCTCTCCAAGGAACAGATCCTGGAGGCCTATCTCAACACGGTATATCTGGGATATAACTCCTACGGCGTAGGAGCGGCCGCAAGGTCCTACTTCGACAAGGACGTAAGCGAGCTGAACCTGATAGAATGCGCCACATTGGCGTCCTTGCCTCAAAACCCGGCGAAATACGCGCCGCTGAAAAGGATAGCTACCACAGACGTAAAGCCTACGGACAACTACGACGTAGTAAGCACCAACAACATGTGGACGGTCTACTACAACAACGGCGCAGAGGAGAGGACCCAGCTGGTGCTCAGCCTCATGCACGACCAGGGCAAGATAGATGACGCTACCTTCGAGACTGCCAAGACCCAGACCGTAAGGCCGTACATAAAACCGGGCCTTAACGTGGAAGTCACCATGGAGACCACCTACATGTCCGACTACGTGGTTTCTCAGGTACTGGCGGCGCTGCAGTCCGACCTCGAGCTTTCCTATGCCGACGCGCACAACATGCTCTACAACGGCGGACTCGAGATCCATACCACCATAGATCCCACCATCCAGGCCATACTGGACGAGGAGTACACCAAGAGGGAGAACTTCCCCAAGGTAAGGCTCTCGCGCTTCAGGACGGATAAGAACGACAACATCCAGTCCGACGACAGGTCCAGGATACTTCTGTACAACCAGAAATACATCTTCGACGCCGACGGCGGATTCATCATCCCCGCCGAGGACTTCGAAAGACAGGCCAACGGAGACATTAAGTTCCTTAAGAACAAGAGGATCAACATCTACAGGACCACTTCCGCTTCCGGAGAGGACGTGTCGGTATTCGTAAAGGATTACTATTTCTTCGATGAAGACGGCTACATGTTCTCCGTAAACGGAACTTACTGGCAGATACCCAGCCAGTACAAGCAGCGCGACAACGACGGCAACCTTATCGTCCTGGCAAGCTACTTCAGTGATTTCCCGAACGCATTCAAGCGCAACGACGACGGATCGCTTACGCTGATCAGTTCCGTTATAGGCATCGGATCTCCTGTCATCCAGCCGCAGTCCGCGATGACCGTAATAGAGAGCTCTACCGGTTACGTGCGCGGCATGATAGGCGGCCGCGAGATAAAGGGCTCGCTGCTGTTCAACAGAGCTACCGCTCCGCGTCAGACCGGATCGTCCATAAAGCCGATAGCGGTCTACGGACCTGCCATCCAGAAGGGCTACGAGAACTCCATAACCGGTGAAGGCACCGTGTTTACCGCGGGCTACGCCATAGACGACGCCCCCATAAAGAGAAAGGGCTGGTTCTGGCCGGTCAACTACAGCGGCCAGTACACAGGCATCATAACGCTCAGGGACGCTGTCGAAGGCTCCGTAAACACCTGCGCCGTAAACCTCTTCAACCAGCTGGATCCCATGTACTGTGTGGAGATGCTGGAGAAGGAAGGCGTAACATCCCTCGTTAAGAGCGGCGAAGAGAACGACATCAACCCCGGCGCGCTGGCGCTCGGCGGACAGACCAACGGCATCTCGCCTCTGGACATGACTTCCGCGTTCTCCACTTTCGCTAACTACGGCGAGCACATAGAGGCTACCTGCTTCACCAAGATCACCAACAGAAGGGGCGACGTAATAATCGACAACACTCCGGAGGTTACCAGAGTGTACGACGAGAGCGTAGCTTCGCTGATGATAAACATACTCCGCGGCGTCGTTACCAGCGGAACAGGTTACAGGGCAAGGCTCAACTCCCAGCCCACTGCAGGCAAGACAGGTACCACCACGGATGACTACGACGCCTGGTTCTGCGGATTTACGCCCAAGTATTCCGCGGCGCTGTGGATAGGATGCGATGTCAACCTTAACCTTGCAACAACAGGCGGAAGCGCGGCGGCCGGAGCCTGGGGCAACATCATGGAGCGCATCGGCGAGCTGGACGAGAGAGGAAGCTTCGAACTGAGGGGCAACTTCGTAACCGCAGCCATAGATACAAAGACCGGAAGAAGACCTACCGAGCTTACTCCGGAAGAAGACATCCGTTCCGAGATCTTCATCAACGGCACCCAGCCGAAGGACGGCGGAGAAAGAGAAAGGATCTTGGTATGCGCAGAGAGCGGATACAGGGCCACTCCGGAATGCCTTGCAAAGGGCTGGAGGAACGCCGTACAGCGTCCGAGCGGAATGTCCTGGGAGGCCATGATGATCAGCTACGGCGGATTTACCGGCCGCGGCGATGAGAACAGCGAAAAGTTCCGAAATCTGGTACTGGACCACAACTCCGACATCACCGAGTTCTACTGCCCGCTGCACAATCCGGACAAGAGCGTATATCCGGTATCCCCGTTCGCGACTGCAAAAGCCCAGTACGATACAGAAGGCATAGAGGTAATAACCTACTCCGGTCCCGAATGGGTATGGGACGGAACAACCGCGGCCAAGGCGATCTTTACCGAGGACCAGTCCGGCGAAAAGGTCGAAGTTGTCGCAACGGTGACCAGCAAGACCACGGAGCCCACTTACGAGGCAGACGGAAAGACCGTTTATACTGCTTCCATATCCTTCATCGGCAAGGATTACACCGATACCAAGACCGTGATCATTCCGAAGAAAGTGGATCCGAATGCCGGAAACAACACTCCGCAGCCCGGACCCGGAGAGAACGGAAACGGCAATCATAACGGTGAAGGTAATTAGACCAAATACCAAGCTGCAAAACAAAAGACCCCGCATATAAAGCGGGGTCTTTTAGTAACCGTTATCTTCGCTCAGATGATCAGCTCTGCGCCGGCGAGCCTTCCGGCGCTTATCTTTACAGCAAGATCCGAGCTGTCGCAGAGAAGGTAATGTCTGCCCAGCTTTTTGGCCGCTGCTCCGAAGGATCCGCTTCCGCAGTAGAAATCCGCGCAGAGGCCGCCTTCCGGACAGCAGGAATCGATCAGGATCTCCATTAATTTCTCCGGCTTCTGCGTTGCGTAGCCGGTGCGCTCCGAGGATGTCCTGCCTACCATGTCCACGTTGAACACGTCCTTGCGGTTGACCATTGTGTACCAGCGGCCGTCTTCGTCCTGAAACTCCTCCACGCCCTTGAACCTGTAAGGCTTTCCGCCGCGGTTGTAGGAACGTTCTTTTTGCGGCCGGAAATAGTACTTGGCGGTCTTGGAGTACAGCAGTATGGTATCGTGCTTTTTAGAGAAGCACTTGGTGCTTGCTCCTCCGGACTTGTAGCTCCAGATGATCTCGTTTACAAGCCTGTCCGGCCCGAATATCTCGTCCATAAGGACCTTTACGTAGTGCGCCGCTCTTGTGTCCAGATGCACCGCAAGCGTTCCGGACGGAGACAGGATCTCCCGCATCAGCATTATCCTTACTGCAAGCGCTTCCAGAAAGTCCGCAAAGCTGTCCCACTTGTCGCTGTATGCTTCCGGAGTCTTTACCTCTCCGTCTTCCACTATGCGTGCCTTGTAATTTGCACCTGAATAGAAGGGCGGGTCTATGTAGATGAAGTCCGCCTTTACGCTGCTGCCCGCATGGAGCGCCAGAAAGTCCAGATTGTCGCACTTTACGACGCAGTCTTTCGGGAGGTCTTTGTCTCCTCTGGCAAGCGCCTGTGCCGCGGCTTTTGCTCTGTCCGCGATCCCGCTAAGTTCGTATAATATGCTCATACATTGATTTTATCACATATGCTGCATTTGTGTTATAATAAACTGAATTCGGGAGGTGTTGCATGTCTACAGGAATGATCATAGATATCGTTCTGGCAGTGATTCTGCTGGGCTGCATCATAATAGGTGCTATTAGAGGTTTTCTTAAAACGATCGTCGCCATAATAGTCACGATCGTCGCGATCGTGGGCTCCGTGGTCTTGTCCGGAATGCTTGCGCCTAAGGTCACGGACATCGTATATCCGCGCGTGGAAGACAAGCTCATGAAACTTGTTGAGGAGCCGTCTCTGCATATCAACATAGGCGCCATCCTTTCCAACGCTACTGAGAAAAAAATAGACGAGTTCCTGGAGCTGGAAGTTCCGGACGACTTTTTCGCATCCGGTGTTCCGGAAGACATCCTTAAGATCGCCAAGCAGTTCGGCTTTACCGAGGAGGACCTCAAGAAGCCCGTGCAGTCAGCGCTTAAGAGCGCCCAGGAAATAATGAGGAATTATCTGGAGAAGCAGAAGGCATCCGGAGGAAGCGTGGATCCGGAGTCTGCAGAAATGGCGGTGGAGGAGGCCAACAAGGCGGCTGCAAAAGCATTCCTGCGGCCTATAGTACGGGCCGTGCTGATAATTGTACTGTTCATACTGCTGTCGATAATCCTTAAGATAATAGCGGCCGCGATCAACCGGGCGGCCAAGGATACCCCGGGTGTAAAGCAGGTGAACGCACTGGGCGGCGCGGTGTTAAGCTTTGCGGAGTGCGTTATAGTCTTCTATCTGCTGCTCTACCTGTGCAACAGGTTCGGCATGGCAACAGCGCTGCAGGATACGTTCGCGCAGAGCCGCATAATTACGTTCCTCATGAAGTTCATTCCGGCCTGATCTTTTACAAGGAAAAAAATGCCCCGCTTTTACGGCGGGGCTTTTAGATGCAAAAGAAGACCCCGCATCTCGGAAACGCGGGGTCTTTTCTGTTAGTTCCGGTCTTTACGGATCCTTGCGGATACCCGGACATTACGCTGCGGGGCCTGCTTAGTTGAGAACTTCGTACTTTTCTATGCAGGGGCCGATCTCTTCCCTGTTGGCGGAGAGACTTACCACAAAATCTATGTTGTAGGTCTTGGATATAAGGTCCACCCTGGCCAGGAAATCTTCGATGTCCGCGAAGTTTATGTCCACGTGCTTTAAGATGCTGTCTATGAAGATCAGCTCTATGTCGTGGTCCTGGCTGAGGATCCCGTATATGAAGCCGATGTACTCATCCACGTTCTTTATCTGCTCGAAATCCTCCATGCAGACTACGCGGATCTTGTATTTAAGGTCGTACATCAGTCTTGAGTTCTTGTTGATGAATACTATGCTGCCTTTAACGGTGTCCAGGCCGGAATTGGCCATGTCTATCATTTTCTTTGTTTTGCCGCTTCCTTTGTGACCGATCAACAGCTTGACCATAGGCTTTGTCCTCCTTTGTTGCATTGACTTCCGTCAACTATATTATAGATGTTTGGCGGGTTTTTAACAAGCAAATGTTGCCGTGTATGTGTCAGGAATTATTCTTCCGCAGCTGCCCGCATGCGGCGTCTATGTCCGCGCCCAGCTGGCGCCTTACCGTACATTGAATGCCAAGGTCCAGAAGCTTCTTCTGGAAGACCAGAGCTCTTTCCCGTCCGCTGCTCTTAAGGCCGCTCTCCGTTACGGTATTGAGCGGGATAAGGTTTACGTGGCAGTTTAAGCCGCGCAGCAGGGCCGCCAGTTTTTTTGCGTCTGTGTCGCTGTCGTTCTTGTCCGCGATGAGCGCGTATTCGAAGGATACTCTGCGCCCGGTGGTCTCCGCGTGCTTTCCGCAGACCGGAATAAGCTCGTCCAGTTTGTACGTGCGGGCCACAGGCATCAGCTTTTCCCTGGTATTCTGGTCCGAGGCGTGGAGGGATATCGCAAGGTTCACCTGCGGGAAATCCCTGCCGAACTGCTCTATCTTAGGTATCAGTCCGCAGCTGGAAACGGTAATGTTCCGGTAGCTTAGGCCAATGCCTGCGGGGTCGTGTATCTGCTGAAGGAATTCCGACATCTGCGCGTAGTTGTCGAAGGGCTCGCCCATGCCCATAAGCACTATGTGGTTTATCGGCTGCCCGGTGTGCTCTGTGCAGAGCAGGTACTGTTCCAGTATTTCCCATGCCTTAAGATCCCGCACTTTGCCGCCTATTCCGGAGGCGCAGAATGCGCAGCCCATGTTGCAGCCTACCTGCGTAGAGACGCACAGCGAATTGCCGTATTCATAGCTCATGAATACGGTCTCGGCCTTTTCGCCGTCCGGGAAGGATATCAGGAATTTCGACGTTCCGTCGGCGGACGTCTGGCGGAGCTCCACCTTGCCGCGGCCGAAAGAATAACGCTCCGCGAGTTTTTCGCGCAGCGCCGCCGGAAGGTCCGTCATCTCCGCAAAGCTGCCGGCGCCGGCGCAGATCCATTTGAAGATCTGCTTTTCCCTGAAGGGCTTTTCGGCAAGGGCAGTCAGTGCTTCGGAACGTTCTTTTCTTGTAAGGTCTTTAAAGTCCATTATTGTGTATTTTCAGGGGCGCAGCTCGCGGAAGCGGCAACGCCGCATCTATTTACAGCTGCGCTATGAACAGCTCCATGGCCGTACGGGGCGTCATGAGTCCGCTCTTAATGTCTTTCTCCATCTGATAGGCTCCGTTCAGGCAGGATGCCAGCTGCTTTACGCTGCGGCTCCGGCTGGAAGACATTGCCTTGCGGAGTCTGTATTCGTTGGTGCCCATGTCGCCGGCAATGGTGTAGAAGTCCTGTCCTTCGGCTTCTCTTTCGCGGGCTTCCAGCATTATCTCCAGCTGCGAGCACAGGAGCCCCAGGAAGCTCATTACAGCGCCCACTTCCTTGGAAGGCTGCTGGGTGTCTATTACGGTGCCCAGTATCGACAGCGCCGCGGATTTGTTTCCGGAAAACGCGCTGTCGAGCAGCTTGAATGCGTTCTGCTCCGCCTGGGGCGCGGCGTATTCCATCATTTCGTCCAGGGTCACTACGTCCTTGTCCGACGCTGCCAGCACCTTTTTAAGGTCGTTCTCCAGGTTGTGGAGGGTGTAGTTTCTGTCCGGGTCCCCGTAGCCGCAAATCTTTGCCATGGTAATGAGGTCCTTGGGGGAGGCGCTCTTTCCGGCTGCGCGGAAACGTTTGGCCATCCATCCGGACAGAGTGGCGTCGTCCAAAGGTCCGAAGTCGTAGACTATTCCGCACGAAGCAATGGCCTTGTACAGCGGTCTGGTCTTGTTAGGTTTGGTGCATATGAACAGGAGCATGGTGCTCTCCGGAAGCTTGGGAACGTAGTCCGCCAGAGACTTGTAGCCTTCCGCGTCCAGCCCCTTGGGATTCTGCGCCCCGAACAGGTCCGGCCAGTCCACGATCACCATCTTTCTCGCGGAGAAGATGGGCATGGTCTCGCAGGCGGCGATCACTTCGTAGAGGTCCGTGCCGTCCCCGGAAAAACTTACGCAGTCCAGCGCCTCCGTCGCAGGCGAAACGATCTTTCCCTTAAGGAAACCTTTGCTCCAGTCTACCAGCAGGTCCTCTTTGCCGCAAAGCAAGACAGCCCTCGGCCAGATACCTGTCTGCTCCGCGGATGCCGCCATCTTTACTATTGTTTTTGAGGGGTGTTCGGCGTTTGCCGTGTTTCTGGTATAAGCCATCGTGTGCTCTTGGACGCGTTCTCGAAGATCAGCATGCCGTTTTCCGCCTTTTTAAGGTATACGGCGCCGCTCTCGTCTGTCCTTGCATATATTATACCTGATTCCGCCAGAAGTTCAACGACCCTGTCCGCCGGATGGCCGTAGATGTTGTTCCTGCCGCAGGAGATCACGGCAAAGGACGGAGAGGCGCATTTCAGGAGCTGTTCTCCGGTGGAGTAGGGGCTCCCGTGGTGACCCACCTTAAGAACGTCGCAGCGCAGCGCTTTGCCGTATTTCGCGCACAGTTCTTCCTCCCTTGAAATGTCCGCGTCCGACATCAGCAGCAGCCGCAGGCTTCCTGTATCTATCAGGAGGACTCCGCAGTCTTCGTTGCTGTCTCCCAGGACCGCGGTCTGCCGGACGTCGAAGATCTCCTGCAGCTGGCGTATCCCAAGGGCATGGTCCGTGTCTTCGTGGGTGATCACCGCAAGGTCTATGTGGTCTATCCCGTTTTTAAGAAGGTAAGGCCGCAGAGTCCGTTCCGCTATGTTGCTGTACAGGCTTCCTCCTCCGTCGATAAGGATGTTGTATCCGTCTTTGCTTATGTGTATGCAGTCCCCCTGGCCGACGTCCAGAAACGTTACCTCATGGACGTCGTAGCGCCATGGAAGCATGCTTTCCGAGGCCCCGAGAGCCTTCGGAAGGGCGCAGGCAGATCCAAGCGCCAGAAGACCTGCTGCCAGGCAGGACGCGTACTTCCTGCGTCTGTTTAGCGTTACCCTGGTCTCGGAAAAGAACCAGAAAAAACCTGCGTAGTACAGCGTCGTGGCTGCAAGAGGAAGGGCAGGGACGTAGGACCCGGGGAGAGCGTACTGGCCGGCGCCGGAAAGCAATATAAGCAGTTTAGCAAGTATCCCTGCAGGCCACGCTCCGAAGGCCGTAAGCGCCGCTATGCCTGTCATGGAGATCAGGAACAATACGAGCCCCGCCGGGAGCAGTATCCCCGCCAGCAGTACGGCGACAGGGTTTATCAGGATACCGGCAGGAGAGAATGTCGTAAAGTGGAACAAAATGAGGGGCGTCATCCCCAGCTGCACCATAACAGCCGGAGAGAATATTTCGAACGCCTTAAGGATCCATTTCTTTTTGTATTTATCCGACAGTTCTATGCCTTTGAGCGTTGCCCAGGGCAGAGCCACACCCATGGTGTATGCGGCGCAGAACGACAGCTGAAACCCGCTGTCGAAAAGCTGGTAAGGGTTGAAAAACAGGAATACTATGGCTGTAAGCGTGGCGGCGTTGGTAAGATCGTAGCGACGTTTAAGGAAGCGCGCCGCGATGTTGAGCGTTATCATGAAGGACGCTCTGAGCACGGATACGGAGAACGAAGACAGCGCCGCATAGACAAGTATCAGACCGCCGCTGACCGCCGCCGAAACGACAACGCTGCGCCCTTTAAGCAGCTTAAGCACTACGGCGTACAGCAGCCCCACGTGCAGCCCGGACACCGCCAGGACATGCGCGATGCCGGTAAGCCGGAACTGCTCGTAAAGGGAGTCGTCCATAAGTGATGTGTCGCCGAACATCAGCCCCGCCAGAAGCTGGAACTCTTCTTCGGAAAGATAAGGCTTTACCGCCGCGTAGAAGCGGCCCTTGCAGCGCGAAAGAAGGTGCAGGACAGGGCGCTTTACAGACCCAAATTCCGCACGGTACCGGGATACGTCCGCTACGGTAAAGATCCTGCGGCCCTTAAGATAGAGCCTGTAGTCGAAGCAGCCCGGATTTCGCCTGCCGTCCGGAATGCTCAGCTGGCCTGTTACGCTTATCTCCCTGCCGGCTATGTCGTAGGCATCCAGCTCTTCCGGATCTGCCTTTATACGCACCAGGACCTTCTCGCCGGAGGAATGGATCTGCGCATGTTCTTCGTCCGAAGCCAACACGATTTCGGCTACCCGAACCGTTACCGCGATATATCCTTTTGCAGGCTGCGACTTTACCGCAACACCTGTAAGCTCCGCGACCACACCGTCTGACAGTGCCGGAATACCTATCTGTCCGGCCAGTCCGGACGACGGAAGCAGCGCGCTACCCAACCCCCATGGATCTATAAAATATAAAAAAAGGATGACCAGGCTCTGCACAAGCAAAGCAATCAGAAGAGGTCTTCTCATATGACCCTCCCGTCCGTCATCGGGTATAGTTTAACATATTTCGAGGATCAATAAAAGCGAGTAAGTTCCGCGTTCATGTTTTGTGTATGGTGTCATCGTGAAATTCCAGAATTCCTATGTATATTTAGGAATTGCAATATGGTAAACTGAATATTACACCAAATCAATTACTATGAAATAGTTGAGCAGGGGTGAGCTGGTTTGATTAGTATACTAAAGACGGGTAGAAATAGAACAAGAATAGTAAACGCATCTGCGTTGCTTCTGATCCTAGTAATACTTTTGACTTCCTGCGGGATCGGCCCGGAGAATAACAGCAACGGATCAAAGCCGGAACCGAAAGACGAATTGAGTTTTAGTGCTCAGTATGCATATACGCAGATCAAAAGATCTGACACAGAAGGGTATGCAAAACCAAAGGTAGTACTTATTGATTCGAAAAAGGATCTGGAAGAGTACTATCAAAACAATAAAGACAGATTCAATTTCGGTTTCGAAGCAGACGCAGAGAAAGACTTTCGTGCTGCCGGATTCGTGTCATTCGAAGAGGCGATTGCAAAATATGATGCAGAATGGTTCGGATCCAAGCAGCTTCTTCTGGTGATCACCGATCAGCCGAGCTCTGTAACTACTTTTAAAGTGACCAAAGTCCTTGGTCATCCGGATGATTCGGTCGTTATCAATATCGATAAGGTCGGCATATCGGAATCCATGCAGACTTCGCACATCATTATCGAGGTGGATAAGGAGTTCGGAGCGGATGATCTGATAGATGCGCGGGTATACAGCCCGTCGTTCCTGCAGCAGATCGAGTCGGCTGCAACGTATACGGATGATTCCGGCAAAGTCGTGCTCCGCATGAATGATCAGGTATACGAGCTGTCCGGAGATATCAGGTACATATACAGTTTATTCGGCAGCGATCTGCATCTCTGGGGCAATGTCAGAGAAGGTGATGCCGCAGGGCTCAAGACGTTTTCTTATGGTATAAAGTCATTTGTATATGTGCGCATAGAACAGGATAAGGTAAAGCTATCAAAGGCAGCCGACTTCTCCGGTTCGGATGTGTTGACCCTTTACAGGAGAACAGACTAGCGCGATCGAATCATTTATCAGGAAATAATACAGGCTGGCACACTGTGCCTGAAGGATAAGGAGTTTGTACCCATACGGATCGGCAAAAGCCGGTGTCAAAAAATGACCGCAATCCAGTCCGCCGCGGCCCGAAAACAAGCCTGTTATCTTTATAACACTTGAATTAAGATGCGCCTGTGATAAACTATTAACTATGGAAATATTGGAGCTTTTTTTGACATTCGCCAAGATCGGATCCATGATGTTCGGCGGCGGAATGGCCATGCTGCCTCTGCTGCAGCGCGAGCTCGTGGATAATAAGAAATGGGTCACCGAGGAGGAGATCCTGGACTATTACGCCATAGGGCAGTGCACGCCCGGCATCATAGCAGTCAACACGGCCACGTTCGTAGGAAGAAAGCGCAAAGGATTACCCGGAGGCATCGCGGCAACGCTTGGCGTGGTGTTTCCGTCCATAGTCATAATAACGATAATCGCTGCATTCCTGAGTAATTTCGCGGACATAAAAGCTGTAAAGGATGCTTTCGCTGCCATAAGAGTCTGTGTGTGCGTACTCATCCTAAACTCCGTGATCAAGCTCGGAAAGAAGACCGTGGTCGATGCTCCGACGGCGGTCATATTTGTGCTCGTGGTCGCCGGAATGCTTCTGCTGGACGTTTCGCCCGTGCTGTTCGTGATCGGTGGCGCGCTCTGCGGAATAGTAATAAAGAGCCTGGGGGTGGGGAAGAAATGATGCTTCTTACGCTCTACTGGGAATTCTTTAAGACGGGTCTGTTCGCCGTGGGCGGAGGTCTTGCAACGCTGCCGTTCCTAAAAGCCATGGGCGCGCAGTACGGATGGTTCACGCAGGCGCAGCTCGTGGACATGGTGGCTGTATCGGAGGCAACGCCCGGTCCCATAGGCGTAAACATGGCCACATACGTTGGCTTTACACATGCGGGGATACCGGGAGCCGTCGTAGCAACGCTGGGGCTAATCACTCCGTCGATAATAATAATCCTTATCGTTGCGAGCGTTCTTCAGAAGTTCCGCAGCAACAAATATGTGGAAATGGGCTTCTACGGAATGAGACCGGTCTCCACCGGACTTATTGCCGCGGCGCTGATAGGGCTTATGATCATATGTCTTTTCGGAGCCGGGAGCATAAAGGACTTCGCGCAGACGGCGGTATTCGCTCCTAAGCCGCTGATACTGTTCGCGGCGCTCATGGTCCTTACAAACATAAAGAAGGTAAAGGACCTTCACCCGATATTGTTCATAGCCGTTTCGGCGGTAATAGGTATTATTTTCAATTATTCAGAGTAACAGGAGTCGATCATGAAAAACAAGGAATTTAAGATCGCGCCGGTGATCGCCTGCATCATCACCATGCTCTGCGTGGGCATAGTGTACATGTGGAACGTGTTCCAGCAGCCGGTAATGGACTACTACGGCTGGGAGAAGACAGCCGTATCGTTCATCTCGGCAGTAAACCTCTTCGCGTTCTCCGCGGGAATATTCCTGGGCGGAGTCATCGTAGACCGCAAGGGACCTCGCATCGTAAACATGCTCTCCGGCATTTTGTTCTTCGCCGGGCTGTTCCTTTCCTCCATGCTTCCCAAGAGCGCGCCGTGGCTCATCTATCTTACCTACGGTGTTCTTGGCGGCGTTGGAGTAGGACTTGCTTACGCGGGCGCCACCAACTGTCTGCAGAAGTGGTTCCCCACCAGAAGAGGATTTGCTTCCGCCATCGCGACCTGCGCCTTCGGTACTTCCATAGTGGTATGCGTTCCCATCGCGCAGGCCTTCCTTAAGAGGGGCGTTCCCTTTGCCTTCAGATGGCTGGGAATAATCCTCGGCGCCATCGTATTCGTATGCGCGTTCTTCATATTCCTGCCGCCCAAGGGCTACATGGCGGACAAGATCCCGCCCAGAGCGGAAGAGAAAGCTCCCTACTCCGTGGGCGAAGCGCTTAAGGACCCCAGGTTCTGGTTCATGTGCACGCCGCTGTTCTTCATGACAGTAACATACATGGTAGTCAACCCGATAATCCGTACCCTCGGCGCGGAAAGAGGCTTAAGCCCGGCACTTCTTACCACCACTTCCATGCTGGTAGGAATCGCGAGCGCGGTCTCCAGATTCATAGTCCCGACCATCTCCGACAAGCTGGGAAGGGCCAAGTCCATACTCGTAATGACCATACTGATGCTGGTCTGCGCGCTGCTGATGATATTCGTTGGCGGTGTTGCTTACACGATAGTAATATTCCTGATCGTCTGTGCTTACAGCGGTCCTGCGGGAGTCTACCCGGCAATGACCGGCGACGCCTTCGGCATGAAGAACACCGGTACCATCTTCGGTCTGTCCTTCTTCTGCATAGGATTCTCCTCGCTGTTCGCTACCTGGATGTCCGGTGTCATCTATAAGGCCACCAGCGGTTATACCTGGGTATTCATAGCCAGCGCCATCCTCTGCCTGATCCCGATCTACTGCCTTGCTATCTACGATAAGGTGGGAGCCAAGAGAAAGGCAGCAAGGGAAGCCAGGCTTGCAGCCGAGGCAGCCTCCGCAGCCGAGACCCCGGCCGAAGTGGCAGCTGCAGCAATAGATACTGCCGATTCCAGAGCAGAACAGCGCGCTGAAAAGGTAAAGACCGAGGCAGAGATCAAGGCCGAGCAGCCGCAGCAGTAACTGCAGCACAGACTGAGATATTTCAGCAATAAAAGAACTCCTCCGGACTTATCGGAGGAGTTTTATTGTACAGAAAAACCCCGCATTGACGCGGGGTTGGTTTTAATGCATTAACAGCGTTTACGACAGGTATCTGAACACGCCTTTTACGAGGCCGACGATCTCGCAGTCGTCCACGATTATGGGATCCATGGAGCTGTTCTGCGGCTGCAGCCTTATGTGGCCGTTCTCCTTGTAGAAGGTCTTTACGGTGGATTCGGATTCGAACTCGCCGTTGATCATGGCTACTACTATGTCTCCGTTGTTGGCGGTCTTCTGCTCCTGGACAAGTATGTAATCTCCGTCCATTATTCCTGCTTCTATCATGGAATCTCCGTGGACCGTAAGCATGAAGTTGGTACCTTTGCCTATGAACTGCGCCGGCATGGGGAAGCTTCCTTCTATGTTCTGCTCGGCAAGTATTGGCATTCCCGCGGCTACGCGTCCTACCAGCGGAACGTCCACAACGTCCGCGCGGTCCTGAGCCGGAGCCTGAGGCTTTTCCGCGCCTCCGGCAACTACTTCGAACGCTCTGCGCTTTCCTGCCTGCTTTCTGATGAAGCCTTCTTCCTCCAGGATGGTCATGGATTTCTGAACGGTGGATGTGGACTTTATGCCCAGCGCCGCGCCGATGTCCCTTACCGTGGGGGGATAGCCGTTTATCTTTATCTGCTCTGTTATGAAGTTCAGAACTCTTTGTTCTCTGTCTTTAAGATCTGCCATGTTCTGCTCCTTACCGACTAATATTCTCCAACGGTATTCTAACACAAGAACAAAAGTTTGTAAACGTATGTTCTCGTTTTTGCCCGAACTTTTTTGCAGCTGTCTGTCTCTGCTCAGTATGCATTAAGTCTTTGGTATTTCTTCCCGGCGTTCTTCATTTTTATGATGCTCAGGACGCTTTCAGAATTGACGCTGTGCGGGAGCCGGGCGTATAATTACACTGTATTTATTATCCGTCTTTTTTATTTTTTGAGAAAAGGAGAAGCAAACGCAATAATCATGGACAAGCTTTTTAAACTCAAAGAGAACAAGACCACGGTCAGGATAGAGATCGTAGCAGGACTTACGACCTTCATGACCATGGCCTACATCATCGCCCTCAACCCGAACCTTCTTACCGGCTTCGGCGCAGAAGGGCAGGACCTGTGGAACGGTGTGTTCCTGGCAACGTGCATAGCCTCCGCGATCGGTACGCTGTGCATGGCCTTCCTGGCTAACAAGCCTTTCGCCATGGCTCCGGGAATGGGCCTCAACTCGTTCTTCGCAGCCGTAACCGCCAACATCGCGGTCATCACCGGCATGAGCTACCTTCAGTCGTTCCAGTCCGCGCTGGTAATGATACTCATCGAAGGTGTCGTGTTCCTTATCCTTTCCATCTTTAACGTAAGGGAAAAGATCGTTAAGGCGATCCCTCTGGGCGTTCGCATGGGCATCGGACCGGCCATCGGACTCATGCTCATGAACATCGGCTTTGGTTCCAACGCCGGCATCTACTCCGAGACCGGCGGACCGTTCTACGCAATGAGAGACTTCTTCGGAGCACTTACTTCCGGCTTTGCCAAGGAGTCCATGGGCTCCGGCTTCCAGCCGATGGTTCTCTCCGTAGTCACCATGTTCGTGGGACTGTTCGTGATCGTTGCCCTCAGCCACAAGAAGGTAAAGGGCGCAGTCCTCATCGGAATGATAATCGCTTCTATCGTATACTGGGCCGGCCAGTCCATATTCCTCAACGTAAATCCGTTCGCAAGCCTTGCGACAGCGTCCTTCCTGCCTCCGTTCGCGGACATGGCAAAGACCACGCTCTTTAAGCTGGACTTCGCGGGATTCGCCCAGATCGGCTGGTTCACCATAATCACACTGATCATCACCTTCTGCATAATCGACATGTTCGACACCATCGGTACCCTGGTAGGTACTGCGGAGCGCGCCGGCATGCTGGATAAGGAAGGCAACATGCCCAAGATGAGAGAGGCTCTTGCTTCCGATGCCGTAGGTACCGTTGTTGGTTCCGTGACCGGTACTTCCACCGTTACCACGTTCATCGAGTCCGCTTCCGGAGTGGAGGCAGGCGGACGCACCGGACTTACCTCCGTGGTCACCGCTATCATGTTCCTGCTCTGCATGTTCATCGCTCCCGTGGCAGCCATAATCCCTCCGGCAGCTACTTCTTCTGCGCTGATCTACGTAGGAATACTGATGCTCTCCAACCTTAAGCACATCGACTGGACCGACATCTCCCAGGTACTGCCCGTAGCTATAATGCTGCTTGCGATGCCCGTCTCCGGATCCATCGGACACGGCATAGGCCTTGCGCTGATCAGCTACACCGTCATCAAGCTCTGCATGGGCAAGTCCAAGGACGTTTCGGTACTTACCTACATACTGTCGCTGATCTTCATCATAAAGTTCTTCCTGCCGCTGTAAGACAGCGCGGAAGGCCGCTGATCAGCCGCAAAACGTTTTTATGCCCGGGTGCTTACGCGTCCGGGCTTTAAATTTGTCCGGAAATATTGATATAATACTGTAACGTTTTCACTTTTTTCTGCATATATGTGTGCAGGAGGCAGGAATGATACCGCTGGAGGAAGTCTATAAAGAATACTCGGACATAATCTTCCGCTGGATCCTTGCAAGGACCGGCAGCGAGCACGTCGCTGAGGAGATAACGCAGGAGACTTTCTATCAGGCGGTGCTCCACGCGGACAGCTACGACTATTCCTGCAAGGTATCCACCTGGCTCTGTTCCATCGCCTCCAACAAATTAAAGGAGTACTACAGGAAGAATCCGGTCCTTGCCGAGGCGGAGGAGAACGACGCAGTCGCGGAAAGCCCGGAGGCAGCGGTGATCGCAGACGCGCAGCGCCTGGAACTGTACCGTGCCATACATCTTCTGCCCGAGCCGGCAAGAGAAGTAGTGCATCTGCGCGCTTTCGGAGATCTGTCCTTCAGGGAGATAGGAGACATCTTCGGAAAGACCGAGAACTGGGCAAGGGTGACGTATTACCGCGCAAAGACCGCTCTCAGAAAGGAGCTAGAGAAAAATGAGTGAAAAACTTCCGTGCGGCATCGTAAGAGATCTGCTGCCTCTTTACGCCGACGGGCTTACCGGCCCGGAGACTACCGAAGCGGTAAAGGCGCATCTGGAAGACTGCAGCGAATGCCGGGAGGCCCTGCGGGTCATGAAAGAGGGCGAGCCGGAAGCCGCGTGCAAGCCCGAAAAAGAGGCCAGAGAGATAGATTATCTTAAAAAAGTGAAGAAGCGCAGCGTAATGCCCGCGATAGTCGCCGGCTGCGTTGCTCTGCTGGCAATAGCGGGAGTAATGCTCCGGTTTTTCGTGATAGGGGATCACACGGATATTTACTTGGCCGCCGAACCGGATCATGCGCTTTCAATGTCGGCGTCTGCCGAAGGCAAAGATGTTACCGTAAGCATAGATACGTCCGGCTCCGGTCTTGCTGTCTCAGGGGTGTCCTTCAGAGAACTTGGCGTCGGGCACGTCAGGGTGGAACCCAGACTAGTCCCTGAGCTGTTTTTCAAAAGCGGAAAAGTGGAAAAGACCTATCATGCG
>JAILDA010000055.1 GCA_024689865.1 Clostridia bacterium
CAAGAGGGGCAGCTAATACCAGGCATTTCCCACCGCACTTATTTACATACGCATTCAGCTGCAAACAGATCTCGAACGCAACGGTCTGGTGTACTGCGGTCGGCGACGCAAGGTCGTAGATCACTCCGTCTATGAGCTCGCAGCGCTGGTCGTCCGGCAGAGCAAAATAGTCTTCCGCCGTGTAGTCGCCCTGCTTTTTAGTCATGTAGGAAAAGGCTCTCTCCCTAAGGACCGTTCCCCATTCCCCGTCCGAAAGGACCGTTTCGATCTGGCGTCTGGTGTACTCACGCGGGTTCTGCGTGGTGCCTGAAATGATGCGCTGCACCGTGGGCACGGAAAGCCCGCAGCGGTCCGCGATCTCCTCGTAGGTGAGCCCCAGTTCCCTCTTCCTCTGCTGCATTTCTTCGATAGTCATAATGGACCTCCTTTTTGATCAGATCCGTCGCCGTAATTATACCGCATCATATCAAAGATATCAAACGATGTTTTTGATGTTTTCAGCAGACGCGTGCATTAGGTAGACAACTGTGGTAGAATACTGTTGTTATGAGTGACGGAAAAGTAAAAGTCCGCGATTTTACGAGCGGCAGCATATTACCCCAGCTGATAAGCCTTGCCTGGCCAATGATGGTGACCATGGCCCTTCAGCTGGTATATAACATCGTGGACATGGCGGTAGTGGGACACGCCATGGGTAAGACGGGCCTTTCGGCTATCTCCGTGGGCGGCGAGCTTACCCAGTTTTTCATAGTGTTCTCCGCAGGAATGGCCATGGCCGGACAGGTCATTATCGCAACGTTCATAGGCAAAGGCGAACGACACCGCATATCCGATGCAATTGGAACTCTTATGACCACGGTGATAGCCATGGGACTGATCGTAAACCTGCTTCTGGCGTTCTGCGGACCCGTCTTCCTTAAATGGATGAACTGTCCGGACGACGCCTACGAACAAGCAGTCACATACGTGTTCACCTGCTCCTTCGGATACGTATTCATCTATGGGTACGACGCTCTGGCTGCGATATTCCGCGCCACGGGCAACTCCAGAAGCACGCTCATATTCATAGCGCTGTCGTCCGTACTTAATCTGATACTGGACATAGTTTTCGTAAACGTTCTGCACATGCAGGCCTTCGGCGCCGCGCTCGCCACCGTAATAGGCCAGATATCCGCGTTCGCCGCATCAGCGTACTACCTTTACATTAAGCGCAAGGATCTGGAACTTACGCTCGGCAGACGCAGTTTCATTCCCCAGAAGGATCTGCTTGGTTCCATGCTCAAGATAGGCATACCCACAGGCATGCAGTTCTGCGCGGTAGCGTTCTCCATGCTGATGACCAGTTCCTGGATAAACGCCTACGGCACGGCTGTAAGCGCTGTAAACGGAGCGGGCGGAAAGCTCCGCAAGATAATACAGATAATGACCAAATCCATGTACGGAGGAGGCGCCGTGATAGTTTCCCAGAGCATGGGCGCGGGAAACACGGAGCGCGTCAAAAAGGTAATGGGCATGGTCTTCAGAATTTGCATGATCTACTGGGTCATCGTAGGCGCGGCTTCCCTGCTGCTGCCGGAGCAGATATTCTCCATATTCACCAAGGATCCGGAGGTGCTGGCGCTATCGCACGAGTACATGCCTTCGTTTGCGCTGTGGACATGCACACTTTCCCTGCTGGCGCCGCTCATGACTCTGGCCAACGGCATAGGAAACCCCAGGTTCAACGTAGCGCTGGGGCTTCTGGACGGCGTGGTGGCAAGGATAGGCCTTTCCATACTGCTGGGAAGCGTGCTGGGCTACGGCTATCTTGGATACTGGTACGGCAACGCCATGGCAACATTCGCAAGCATAGCGCTGGGCCTTATTTACTACCTTTCCGGCAAGTGGAAAACGTATAAAGCGATAAAGAAATAACACACTGAATGTTGCGCGGCGGGGGCCGTTTCATATTGACAAACCCCCACCGTTTGTGGTTAAATATTTAAGGTTAAATCATATCTTTAATCAGATCCAGAGAGGTCGGAAAGATAGTCATTATGTCAATTACTTTAAACGAAAAGGGTCATACCGTTCTTCCCGGATTTTGCGATGTGCATGTGCATCTTCGCGAGCCGGGTTTTTCTTATAAAGAAACGATAAGGACCGGCACTCTTGCGGCAGCGCGCGGCGGTTATACGGCCGTCTGCACCATGCCCAATCTCTCCCCTGTTCCGGACTGCCCGGAAAATCTTAAGTTGCAGCAGGAAATAATAGACAGGGATGCGGCAATAGCTGTTCTGCCCTACGCTTCCATTACGATCGGCGAGCGCGGCGAGGAGCTTTCGGACATAGAAGCTCTCGCTCCGCATGTCACCGCCTTCTCCGACGACGGCAAGGGAGTCCAGTCGGACGAGCTGATGGAAGAAGCTATGATCCGGGCAAAGAGCCTCGGCAAGCTTATAGTAGCCCACTGCGAGGTGAACGAGCTGCTCCGCGGAGGATACATCCACAACGGCGCGTACGCAAAGGCCCACGACCACAAAGGCATATGCTCAGAGAGCGAGTGGCGCCAGATAGAGCGCGACGCGGCGCTTGCCAAAAAGACCGGCTGCGCCTACCACGTCTGCCACATCTCTACTAAAGAGAGCGTAGAGATAATACGCAATGCCAAGGCGGACGGCGTAAACATATCCTGCGAGACGGCGCCCCACTACCTGCTGCTTACGGAAGACGATCTGCAGGAAGACGGACGCTTCAAAATGAACCCTCCCCTGCGTTCCGCCGCGGACAGAGACGCCCTCATAGAAGGCATCCTGGACGGCACCGTGGACATGATTGCCACGGACCACGCGCCCCACAGCGCGGAGGAGAAATCCGGAGGCCTTAAAGGAAGCGCGTTCGGAATAGTCGGCCTTGAGACCGCCTTCCCCCTTCTATACACCGGTCTGGTAAAGACAGGGATCATAAGCCTGGAAAAGCTTGTGCAGCTTATTACGGAAAATCCCCGGAAACGCTTCGGGATAACCACAGACCCCGGATACACTGTCTGGGACCTGGACGCGGAATACACGATAGATCCGAAAGACTTCCTGAGCAAGGGAAGATCCACCCCGTTTAAGGGAACACGCGTCTTCGGAAGATGCTTAGAAACAGTTTATAATAACGAGACAGTTTGGAAATACGAGGAATAACGAAATGCCAAAGAGAACAGACGTAAAGAAAGTACTGATCATAGGCTCCGGCCCCATCGTCATCGGCCAGGCCGCGGAATTCGACTACGCGGGCACCCAGGCCTGCCTTGCCCTTAAGGAGGAAGGCTACCAGGTGATACTCTGCAACTCCAACCCCGCCACAATAATGACGGACACCCAGATAGCGGACAAGGTGTACATGGAGCCGCTCACTCTGGAATACATCGCCAAGATCCTGCGCATGGAGCGCCCGGATGCCATAGTCCCCGGAATAGGCGGACAGACAGGACTCAACCTGGCCATGCAGCTGGACAAGAAAGGGATCCTTCGCGAGTGCGGATGCATGCTTTTAGGCACCCCGGCGGACAGCATAGAGCGCGCCGAGGACCGCGAGCTGTTCAAGGAGATGTGCCAGTCCATAGGCGAGCCGGTAATACCTTCCGAGATCACCTACAGCCTGGAAGAAGCCAAGGCTGCCGCGGAGCGCATAGGATACCCCGTAGTGCTCAGACCTGCGTTCACACTCGGCGGCACAGGCGGCGGCTTTGCTTACAACGAGGAAGAGCTTGTTGAAGTAGGCACCAACGCCTTCCGCCTCTCCCCCGTACATCAGGTCCTTATAGAAAAGAGCGTTAAAGGCTACAAAGAGATAGAGTTCGAGGTAATGAGGGACTCCCTGGACCACGCCATAACGATATGCGGCATGGAGAACGTGGATCCCGTTGGCGTCCATACCGGAGACTCCATGGTAGTGGCCCCGATACTTTCCTTAAACGACCACGATCTTAAGATGCTCAACGATTCCGCAATAAAGATAATCCGCGAGCTCAAGATAGAAGGCGGATGCAACGTGCAGTTCGCGCTGGATCCAAGCAGCAGCAAATACTTCCTTATAGAAGTAAACCCGCGCGTATCCAGATCCTCCGCCCTTGCCTCCAAGGCAAGCGGCTACCCCATCGCCCGGGTTACCGCAAAGATAGCCATGGGAATGTCCCTGGAAGAGATACCGGTCGCAGGCGGAACCGCTGCCATAGAGCCCAGTCTGGACTACATAGTAGCCAAGTTCCCGCGCTTTGCCTTCGATAAGTTTACGGACGCGCCCAACACCCTGGGCACTCAGATGAAGGCTACCGGCGAAGTAATGGGCATAGGAAGCTCCCTGGAGGAATGCTGCCTTAAGTCCGTAAGGTCGCTGGAGATAGGCGCCTGCCACTTCCACCTGCCCAAGTTCGACAGCTTTACGGACGACGAGCTGTGGAGCTACATACAGGACTTCCGCGCGGACGGAGTATTCGCCGTATTCGAGCTTCTGCGCCGCGGCGCAGACATCGCAAAGCTGCACGAAGTGACCATGATAACAGAGCTCTTCCTGGAGAGCTTCAAGAAGATCGTGGACATGGAAAAGAAGCTGGCAAAGAACGTAAACAGCGCAAAGGTGCTTAAGGAAGCCAAGATAATGGGCTTCTCCGACGAGTACATAGCAAAGCTGTGGAACCTGGACGACAGAAGCATCTACGAGCGCAGACTCAGAGAAAAGATCGTTCCCGTGTTCCGCATGGTAGACACTCTCCACACAGGCAAGTACATAGCCTACCTGTACTCCTCCTATACCGGAAAGAACGAATCGATACATACCGATAAGAAGAAGATAATCGTGCTGGGCGCAGGCCCCATACGCATAGGCCAGGGCGTTGAGTTCGACTACTCCACGGTCCACGCCGTGCAGACCATAAAGCGCGCCGGATACGAAGCCATAATAATCAACAACAACCCGGAGACAGTATCCACGGACTACACCACCGCGGACAAGCTCTACTTCGAGCCCCTCACCCCGGAAGACGTTATGGCCATAATCAACTTCGAAAAGCCGGAAGGCGTTATCGCCTCCCTCGGCGGCCAGACAGCGATCAACCTTGCCGAGCCTCTTATGAAGCGCGGAGTAAAGATAATAGGCACGGACTGCGCAGCTATAGACGCAGCGGAGAACCGCGACAGCTTCGAGAAGCTCCTTGCTGACCTGGGCATCCCCCAACCGCCGGGACACGCGGTAACTAACATAGAGGACGGTGTAAAGGCCGCCGAAGAAGTGGGATATCCCGTGCTCGTAAGGCCCAGCTTCGTTCTGGGCGGACGCGCTATGCAGATAGTATCCGACGAGGAGCAGCTGCGCCGCTACCTTAAGAACGCCGTGGAGATAGACAAGGACAGACCGGTACTGGTAGACAAGTACATCTTCGGCAAGGAAGTTGAAGTAGACGCGGTCTGCGACGGACACGACGTGTTCGTACCCGGAATAATGGAACTGGTGGAACGCACGGGCGTCCATTCCGGAGACTCCATAAGCGTGTACCCCTCCTTCTCCATCTCGGACAAGGTAAAAGGAACCATACTCGGATACGCCAAGAAGCTGGGACCGGCCATAGGCATAGTAGGCCTGTACAACATACAGTTCATCGTGGACAGGAACGACAACGTGCACATAATCGAGGTCAACCCCAGATCCTCCAGAACTGTCCCCTTCCTTTCCAAGGCAACAGGATACAGCCTGGCGGACATAGCCACGGAAGTCATCCTGGGCAAGAGCCTTAAGGAACAGGGAATATTCGACCTGTATCCGCCGGAGAAGAAGCGTTACTACGTAAAGGTACCTGTGTTCTCCTTCAACAAGATAAAGGGACTGGACGCATACCTTTCGCCGGAGATGAAGTCCACAGGCGAAGCCATAGGCTACGACGATAAGCTCAACCGCGCTCTTTACAAGGCGCTGCAGGCAGCGGGACTTAAACTTAAGAACTACGGTACCGTATTCGTTACAGTGGCAAAGAAGGACCGCGACGAGGCCCTGCCGCTGATCCGCAGATTCTACAATCTGGGATTCAACATAGAGGCCACTTCCGGTACCGCAAGGTTCCTTAAAGAGAACGGCATACGCACCAGAGTCCTCAGGAAGATAAGCGACGGCAGCGACGAGATCCCCGAATCCATACGTCAGGGACACATAGCGTACATAATAAACACCAGCGAAGTAGGCGCAACCCGCGCCGAGTCCGACGGCCACAAGATACGCCAGGCCGCTACGGAGAACAATGCTACGATATTCACCTCGCTGGATACAGTAAGGGTTCTGCTGGACGTGCTGGAAGAGACCACGCTGACGATATCGACGATAGACGCATAACATGAAACAAGTAATACTTACGATCGAACAGAATAAAGAGCTGGCGGCGAACGCGTACGAGATGGTACTCAGCGGCGATGTTTCCGCGGTGACTGCGCCGGGGCAGTTCGTGAACATTCAATTGCCGGGGCGCTATCTGCGCAGGCCTATCTCCGTTTGCGACTGCGAGCAGGGAAAGCTTACCCTTATCTACAAGGTGCTGGGCGAAGGCACGGCGGACATGACGAAGATGCAGCCGGGAACAAAGCTGGACGTGCTTACGGGCCTCGGAAATGGATTCGACCTTACGCGCGCCGGAGACCGTCCGGTGCTGATAGGCGGAGGAATAGGCATACCCCCGCTCTACTGGCTGGCAAAGGAACTGATCAAAACGGGCAAAATTCCGGCCGTTGTGCTGGGTTTCAACAGCAAGGACGAGATGTTCTACGTGGAAGAGTTCCGGAAACTGGGATGCGAAGTTACCGTGGCGACCGCAGACGGCAGTTACGGAATAAAGGGTTATGTAACCAGCGCTGTAAATGAAGGTTTCTCGCAGTATTATTCCTGCGGACCGAGTCCTATGCTTAAGGCTGTGCACGCTCTTCCACTTTCCGGACAGCTGTCCCTGGAGGAACGCATGGGATGCGGATTCGGGGCCTGCATGGGCTGCAGCATAAAGACAAAGGACGGTTACAAGCGCGTCTGCAAGGACGGACCGGTATTCGACAAGGAGGAACTGCCATGGTAGACCTTCGGACTACGCTCTGCGGAATAGAACTGGACAACCCCGTAATACCCGCTTCCGGCACTTTCGGCTACGGACGCGAGTTTTCGGATCTTTACGACATAAACATTCTGGGGACCTTCTCCTTTAAGGGGACCACAAAGGATCCGCGCTTCGGCAATCCTACGCCCCGCATTGCGGAGACGTCATCGGGAATGCTGAACGCCGTAGGGCTTCAGAACCCGGGTGTGGACAAGGTCATATCCGAAGAGCTTCCTGCAATGACAAAATTCTTTCACAAGCCTGTAATGGCAAACGTCAGCGGTTTTTCCGTGGAAGACTACGTCTATACCTGCGAAAAACTGGACAAGGAGCCTCAGGTCGGCTGGCTGGAAGTAAACATCAGCTGTCCCAACGTGCACGGCGGCGGCATGAGCTTCGGAACGGATCCGAAGTCAGCCGCGGAAGTTACGGCTGCGGTGAAGAAAGTTACGGCCAAGCCTGTTATAATGAAACTGACGCCCAACGTTACGGACATAGTATCCGTAGCCAAGGCCTGCCAGGACGCCGGAGCGGACGGAATAAGCCTCATAAACACCCTTCTGGGCATGCGCATAGATCTTAAGACCCGCCGTCCCCTGCTGGCAAACAACACCGGAGGGCTTTCCGGACCCGCGGTCTTCCCTGTCGCCCTGAGGATGGTATGGCAGGTCGCAAGAGCCGTAGTGATACCGGTAGTAGGCATGGGAGGCGTAAGCACTGCCCGCGACGTACTGGAGATGATGATGGCCGGAGCAAGCGCCGTGGAAGTGGGCGCTGCGAACCTTACCGACCCCTTCGCCTGCAAAAAGATAATAGAGGCTCTGCCCGAAGAGATGGAAAAGCTCGGAATAAGCAGCTTAAGAGAGATCATCGGCACAGCGTGCTGATACATATAAAACACTGAAAGGAAGCATGAACGACCATGGGTAAAGACGTTATCGTAGCCTGCGATTTTCCGACCAGGGAAGCCACGCTGGAGTTTCTGGACAAGTTCCGCGGGCGCAAGCCTTTCGTTAAGATAGGCATGGAGCTGCTCTACGCGGAAGGACCGCAGATAGTAAGGGACATAAAGGCCCGCGGACACAAGATATTCCTGGACCTTAAGCTCCACGACATTCCCAATACCGTAAAGAGCGCCATGGCAGTGCTCTCAGGTCTGGATGTAGACATAGTAAACGTACACGCGGCCGGCACCACCGCCATGATGCAGGCTGCGCTGGAGGGCCTTACAAGGCCGGACGGAACAAGGCCACTGCTGATAGCGGTCACCCAGCTGACGTCCACCGATCAGGAAGCAATGGAGCGCGACCTGCTTATAGATAAGCCAATGAAGACTGTCGTGATGCATTACGCAAAGACCGCAAAGGCAGCCGGTCTGGACGGCGTGGTGTGCTCTCCCATGGAGGCAGCCGCCGTCCACGTTGCCTGCGGCCAGGACTTCCTTACGGTAACTCCGGGCATACGTTTCGATGACGATTACGCCGGCGACCAGAAGAGGATCATGTCCCCGAAGTCCGCGAGGCTGATCGGTTCCGACTACATAGTCGTAGGACGCCCCATAACGCGCTCAGACGACCCTGTGGCGGCTTATGAGCGCTGCGTCGATGAATTTATCGACTGAGCGGTGAAAGTCGCTCAAATCGCCGATTTTACTGATCTTATTGATATTACTGTTTATTATGTTTACGGGTATTATTTGTCCCGCCCCGGTCAGGTCCTCGGTGATGGCGCTGCATTCCGTTATTCGCTGCAGCCTTTGGGACACGTGCAATGAACGCTTCGGATCCTTATGTGATCCTCGCGTATTGCGCTAAGGCAGTCTTTAGGACCTGCCTTGTCCGCCGGCTGCAGCTCACAACGGGCAGCGGGCAACACCTGCGGGACCGGGTCAAGACAAATATCATCCCGTAAACCAACCATAAAGGAGCAAAACATGGAACTCAGCAAACTTATAGCAAAAGACCTTCTAAGCATCAAGGCGGTATTCTTCCGCCCGGACGAGCCGTTCACCTGGGCCAGCGGCATAAAGAGCCCGGTGTACTGCGACAACAGGCTCACGCTTACCGCGCCTGCGGTGCGCACGGACGTGGAGAACGGTCTTGTAACGCTTATAAAAGAGAACTACCCGGAGGCGGAGGTGCTTATGGGAACGTCCACAGCGGGAATAGCCCACGCGGCGATCTGCGGTCACATTATGGGGCTGCCCATGGGATACGTTCGCTCCGGCGCCAAGGACCACGGCAGGCAGAACCAGATAGAAGGACGCCTGGAGCCCGGTCAGAAGGTCGTAGTCGTGGAGGACCTGATCTCCACTGCGGGAAGCGTCCTGGAAGTGGTACAGGTGCTGCGCGATGCCGGCGCGGAAGTGCTGGGCGTGGTATCCATATTCACCTACGGCATGAAGAAAGGCCTGGACAGGCTTGCTGCCGCATGCGTTAAGAACGTGTCGCTCACGAACTTCGACGAGATAGCCCGCGAAGCCGCGGAAGAAGGATACATAGCGGAGTCGGACATCGCAAGGCTGATCGCATTCCGCAACGACCCATCGGATGAAAGCTGGATAAAGAAATGAAGCATCTCCTTAACATCACCGATTATTCCAAAGAAGATCTGCAGGAGCTTATAGACAAGGCGCTGTACATCATATCCTCCCCCTTTGCCTACTCGCACAGCTGCGAAGGCAGAAAGCTGGCAACTCTGTTCTTCGAGCCGTCCACAAGGACCAGGCTGTCGTTCGAGGCGGCCATGCTGGAACTGGGAGGCAGAGTAATAAGCGTCACCGGACCCGGAGGATCGTCAGTCACAAAGGGCGAGACACTTGCGGACACTGCAAGGACTGTAAGCTGCTATGCGGACGTAATAGCCGTAAGGCACCCGCTGGCAGGATCCGCGCGCGCCATGGCCAACAGTTCCGCCATACCGATCATAAACGCGGGCGACGGCGGCCACTATCACCCCACGCAGACGCTTGCGGACATACTCACCATCTACAGGGAAAAAGGCGGCCTGGGAGGCCTTAGGATAGGTATATGCGGAGACCTTCTGTACGGAAGGACCGTGCATTCGCTTATAGACGCAATGTCGCGCTACGAGGGCAACAGCTTCGTGCTGATATCGCCTAAGGAACTTACGGTTCCGGCATACTACACCGAAAAACTTCAGGAAGCCGGCATTCCTTTCGTTCAGACCGACAGTCTGGACGAGGCTCTTCCGGAGATAGACATGCTCTACATGACCCGCATACAGCGCGAGCGCTTCGACGACCCCGCGGAGTACGACAGGCTTGCCGGAAGCTACATTCTGGACGCTGCAAGGATGAAGGCGGCCTCCAAGGACTGCATAGTGCTTCATCCCCTGCCCCGTGTGGACGAGATCAGCACGGACTTCGACAGCGACCCGCGCGCCGTGTACTTTACGCAGGCGTTCAACGGCAAGATCATGCGCGAGGCCCTGATACTTAAGCTTCTTGCCGGAAAAGATCACCCGGACAACACGGACATTTCCCCGGAGGGAGAAAAGCTCTTTACGGACGATTCCCTGGCGTGCACCAACAGCAAATGCGTATGCACCCACGAAAGAGGTCTTCGCAAGGAATTCTACACGGACAAACACGGCGTGGTCCGCTGCGCGTACTGCGATCAGCCGGTAAGGGAGAAATAACTTTGGACATTAAGATGCGTACCGCAGCGATAGTCCACCTGGACAGGCTGCGTCACAATCTAAAGCTTACAAAGGATAAATACGTTGCCGAGGGCTCGGAGATCATAGCCGTGCTCAAAGGCGACGCCTACGGCTGCGGAATAGCCGGGGTCTACCCTGTGTTCCGGGACTTCGGAATAAAAAAATACGCCGTTGCGATCTGGGAAGAAGGCCGCGATCTGCGCGCAGCAGGCGCAAAGGACGAGGACATAATAATTCTAGGCGATACCTGCCCGTGGCAGTACGCGGAATTGTTCGAATACAGGCTGATACCTACGGTATTCAGTCAGGACGCTGCAAAAGCGCTCAGCCGCATGGCTGCTGAACGCGGAGAAACGCTTTGGATAAGCATTAAAGTGGATACAGGCATGAGCCGCATAGGCTTTGCCACAGGAAAAGAAGCAGTAGAAGCCGCTTGCGCGATAGCCGCCCTGCCCGGCCTTAAGATACACGGCATGTTCACCCATTTTGCCTGCGCGGACGAGGATCCCAGCCCTTCCATGGACAGACAGCTTGATCTGTTCCTGGACACCGCGAGGCAGATAAGGCAGCGCGGAGTGGAGATACCCCTGCTGCACGCGGCTAACAGCCCCGCCACCCTGCTGCACAAAAAGACCCATCTGGACGCCGTAAGGCCGGGCGACATACTCTACGGCCTCAACCCCGTGGACGACGATCTTTGGCACAGCATGGGCTTTAAGGAAGTCGTCACCTGGGAGACCTACGTCGCGCACGTAAAGAACGTGCCTGCAGGAACTTCCGTGGGCTACGGCGCCACATATACCACGGACAAGGATACCGTGATCGCAACGATCCCGGTGGGCTTTGCGGACGGCTACAGACGCCATCTTTCTAACAAAGGATGCGTATACATAAACGGCTGCAAAGCTCCCATAATCGGCCGTGTATGCATGGACCAGTTCATGGCGGACGCCTCTGACGTTCCCGGGATCAAGCCCGGCGACCGCGTCGAACTCCTCGGAGACCATTTCGGCATCCTGGACATGGCAAACATGCTGGACCTTAACGTAGACGAAGTGGTCACCGGCATAAGCAAACGCGTTCCCAGGATCTACACGGAATAACCCCTCAAATACAGCTGAACACCCGCAGCACATATAGCTGCAAATCAAAAGCTGCCCCGGCGATCGGAGCAGCTTTATCGTTTGATTCTTTCGGGCCTTAAGCCTGTTCGGCTGCGGGAGCCGCTTTTTGTTCAGCCTCGAGCGGACCTGCCTTACAGCGGAATGTTTCCGTGCTTCTTGAACGGAGCATCCTGCTGCTTGCCTTCCAGGGCCTTGAAGGCCTTGATCAGCTTCTTTCTGGTGTCGGCCGGAACTATTACGTCGTCCACGTATCCGCGGGAAGCGGCTACGTACGGATTCATCATGGTGCCTTCGTACTCGGCGATCTTGTTGGCTCTCTCGGCCTCGGGATCCTCGGCAGCCTTTATGTCCTTGGCGAAGATGATGTTTGCAGCGCCGGAAGCACCCATTACTGCGATCTCAGCCTTGGGCCACGCGAACACGGTGTCCGCGCCCAGGTGCTTGGAGCACATTCCTATGTAGGCTCCGCCGTAAGCCTTTCTGGTTATTACAGTTACCTTAGGAACAGTAGCCTCGGAATACGAGAACAGCATCTTTGCGCCATGGCGGATTATGCCGCCGTACTCCTGGTTGGTTCCGGGCAGGAATCCCGGAACGTCCTCTATGGTAAGGAGCGGAATGTTGAAGCAGTCACAGGTACGGATGAATCTGGATGCCTTATCGGACGCGTTGATGTCCAGGCAGCCTGCCATTACTCTGGGCTGGCTTGCGATAACGCCTACGGTCTTGCCGTCCAGGCGGATGAAGCATGTGATTATGTTCTTGGCGTACAGAGCCTGAACGTCCATGATCTCGCCGTCGTCCGCGAGGCTGCGGATTATGTCGTACATCTCGTAGGACTTGTTCGGGTTGTCCGGGATTATGTCGTTGAGCTTTTCGTCTGTTCTGTCTACAGAGTCCTTGGTCTCCTTTACTGGTACCGCTGCCCTGTTGCTCTGCGGCAGGTAGGACAGGAGCTCCTTTATCTGGGCTATGCAGTCGTCCTCGCTCTTGCAGGCGAAGTGAGCTACGCCAGATACGCTGTTGTGGGTGTTGGCTCCGCCGAGCTTTTCGGAGGTAACGATCTCGCCCGTAACGGACTTGATTACGTTAGGTCCGGTTATGAACATCTGGCTGGTCTTCTCCACCATGAAGATGAAGTCTGTAAGAGCCGGGGAATACACTGCGCCGCCTGCGCAAGGTCCCATTATTACGCTTATCTGCGGGATGACGCCGGAGGCCTTGGTATTGTTGAAGAATATGCGGCCGTAGCCTGCCAGAGCGTCAACGCCTTCCTGGATGCGGGCTCCGCCGGAGTCGTTGATGCAGATCATGGGAGCGCCCACCTTAAGGGCTGCTTCCTGAGCCATTGCTATCTTAGCCGCGTGCATCTCGCCCAGAGATCCGCCCATTACCGTAAAGTCCTGAGCAGCCGCGTAGACGGTGCGTCCGTCTATCTGACCGTAGCCTGTTACGACGCCTTCGCCCGGAGTGTACTTGTCTTCCATTCCGAAGTTGGTGCAGCGATGACGCACGAACATACCTGTCTCTTCGAAGGTGCCGGGGTCGAAGAGCTTCTCGAGACGCTCTCTTGCCGTCATCTTTCCGGACTGATGCTGTTTGTCTATCAGTCTCTGTCCGCCGCCGTTCTCTATCAGTTCCTTGCGCTCAAGAAGTGCTTCCTGCTTGCTCTTTCCCGCATAGGGATCGAGACGCTCTGCCTTCTTCTTTTCGGGCTTGGGAGCCGGTTCGAATACTTCTTCGCTAGAGACCATTTCTACGGTATATTTCATTGCAGACCTCCAAACTGTGCCAGTTACACATAATATCGAGGCATATTATATCAAAAAAGCATTATTCTGTCATTCATATTTAAGTTAAAAGAACGTCCCGGCCCGGTTAAATTTTCAACAATTGGGGCGAAGGCCGCGGCGGGCGGTCAGACGGCCGTAATACGGAAAAAACTTAACATAGCTGACCGGCTGTTATATAATTTCATTTAATGAGAAACGACTGCGATCTAAGAAAAAAGCTCCGCGCGGATGCGTTCCGCAGCGGGATAAAGGACGCCGTGCCCATTGGCCTCGGCTATCTTGCAGTGTCGTTCTCCCTTGGAATAACAGCAAGGAACGCAGGACTTTCCGCCCTTCAGGGCGGAGTCGCAAGCTTTCTGTGTCTTGCCTCTGCAGGCGAATATGCGGGCTTTACGCTTATCGCGGCGTCCGCAAGTCTGGCCGAGATGGCCCTCATGATACTGATCATCAACCTCCGTTACATGCTTATGAGCCTTGCTCTTTCTCAGAAGACGGATCCGCACATGCCTTTCTTTCACAGGCTGCTGTTCGGAGGCGCGGTAACGGACGAACTCTTTGCGGTAAACATCGCGCGGCCGGGGCTTCTGGACCCGTGGTACTTCTACGGCGGCATGGCGATTGCGGTACCGCTGTGGACAGCCGGTACCTGCATAGGCATAGTTGCGGGGAACGTCCTTCCGGCCAGGATAGTAAGCGCGCTTTCTGTTGCGCTGTACGGAATGTTCATAGCCATCATTGTTCCGCCGGCAAGGAAAGATAAGTTCATAGCCGTTATCATAGCCGTGTGCTTTGCTGCTTCCTTCGCAGTGCAGCGTCTGCCGCTGCTTTCAGGCATCAACAGCGGCACCAAGACCATCATCCTTACACTCATAATAGCGTCCGCAGCCGCGGTCATAAGACCGAAAGATCCCGGAGCCGTACCGGAAAAGGAGGTTCCCGATGCATAACACCTGGACGTACATTCTTGTGATGTTTGCGGTAACGTATCTGGTGCGGGTGCTGCCGCTGACGATATTCAGAAAACCCATAAAGAGCCGTTTCGTAAAGTCGTTCCTTTACTACGTGCCCTACGTTACTCTTGCGCTCATGACTTTCCCGGCCATCATAGACGCAACGCAGACCCCGATAGCCGGCATCCTTGCTCTTGCGGCAGGGGTGATAGCCGCGTTTTTAGGTGCAGGTCTTCTTCCTGTATCAGCCATATGCTGCGCGGCGGTCCTGATGACGGAACTTATAGTGCTTTAGCTGCCGAAAAACATAAATATCAAAAAAGACAGAAACACGGAGGTGTCCGAATGAAAAAAGTGCTTATCATAGGCGGAACGTATTTCGCCGGAAGAGTATTTGCGATAATAGCAAATCAGAAAGGCTGGGAACTCAGTTTCATAAACCGCGGAACTTATTCCATGGAGTACCTGGGGAACGTTAAGGAGTACAAAGCTGACAGGCGCGTCCCCGGAATGCTTTACGGATTCCCGCAGGGAGAATACGACGCCGTAGTGGACTTCTGCGCCTACGAACCCGGCGACTGCTCCTCGCTGCTGCGTTCCCTTAACATCCGGACAAAACAGTACTTACTGCTCAGCACCGCGGACGTCTACGACCGTTCCATCAGGACGATGAAGGACGAAAGCGCTCCGCTGCAGGACCACATGGGTAACTGCATGGCGGCCGACTACATGTGGAAGAAAAGGAATCTGGAGACAGAGGCAGAGCAGATCTGCACAGAGCTATGCACAGGGCTTACGATACTGCGTCCCGCGTTCATCTACGGACCGTTCAACTACGCCCCCCGCGAAAGTTTCTACGTGGAAAGGATAGTTAAAGGACAGCCCATACCTGTACCATCGGACTCCGACTCCGAATGGAACTTCGTGTTCGTAACGGACGTTGCCAGAGCCATATGCGCATGCATAGAACAGCAGGACACTTCCTGCGGACAGGCCTACAACCTTTCCGCGCCGGAGATCGTAACCTACAGGAGCTACATGGACATCCTGCAAAAAGTAACGGACAGGCCCTTTGAGACCCGTCCGGTGACAGTATCGGAAGTAATAGCTCAGAACATGCCTCTGCCCTTCCCGCTTACCGCGGACGAGAGCGAGCTCTTCGACGGCTCGAAGATAGTAAGGCAGCTCGGAACAAGTTACATACCTTTCGAAGAAGGCATGCAGAAAGCATTCAACGCGTTCAAGTCGGTCTACGACCGCTAAACGGCGTCTTTAAACTCTATAGAATAAATATCCGGATCCTGCGCCATCATTTCGCTCAGGTCATCCTGGATCTTTCTGGACGGAGTAACGACCTCCATTACGCAGGTCAGCTGCCCGTCCTTTCTTGTTACGGAAGAATCCGAGACTTCGATGTCTCCTTTCTTCAGGTTCTTTTTGAGCCTGTCCAGCACGCCGGGATCGTCCTTCATCACTACTTCCAGCTTAGTGTCGTAATGTCTGTAGCGTCCTATGCCGAAATGGTGCATTATGAACTGCAGAAGCACTATGAACACGGTAGTGAAGACCGCCAGATAATACATTCCGGCGCCGGCGGCCATTCCTATTCCGGCAACGCACCACAGGCCTGCCGCCGTGGTAAGACCTTTGAGCGACTGATGCCTGTCGCGGTAGATCATGCCCGCGCCAAGAAAACCGACGCCGGTAACGATTCCTGCCGCCACACGCGACGGATCCGCTCCGCGCGCGCCGTCTATAAGGTCCATGAAGCCGTATTTTGATATTATCATCATTACCGCGGAAGCACATGCCACCATGCAGTGGGTCCTTACTCCCGCGTCCTTAAAACGCCTGGACCTTTCGATGCCTACGACACCTCCGCAGACAGCGGCCAGTACCACACGCAGCATCATCTCTATGACCTGCGAAAGAGACATGTCAGCTCCTAATGTCTTCAAAAATTCCATGTAACACCTCTTCAACGATGTCTTTAAGAGCAAGCTGGCCGTTCCTGTTAAGATGTATCCCGTCGGAAACGAACAGCTCCGTCCTGTACTCTCCGCCATTATACGTCAATCCTGCCACGTCCGTAAAGCACAGGCGCGGAATATCCCTGCAGATGTCCACCATGCCTTCCGAGACCAGCAGGGACGTTTCCGTAAAATACGGCGCTCCGGGCATAAGAAGCGGGCTCAGCAGCACGAAACGGGTATCCGGAAGATTCTCAAGGAAATATCCGTACATGCGTCTTTTAAGTTCCAGACTTGCAGCGGCCTGCCTTGCGGGCTTGCCTTTAAGTCCGGCGTAGTCGTTGGAACCGGACTGGATCACGGCAACGTCCGGGGCGTACGGAAACAGAAGGCGGTCCGCATAGTGTACCAGCAGTACGTCCGTGGCGCCCCCGAATCCGTGGTTCTGTACCCCGAACTCCTTAAGATCCGCGTCCATGTTCTTCCACTTGCGGAAGTTGGAAGCGCCGTAGAACACCGTCCTGAGGGGCATATCCGCAAAGTCTTTAGCCGGGTATTTACGTTCTATCGCTTCGACTTCGCCTTCGTAACCTGTAAACACCGGCGCTCCGGGTTCCCAGCCGTTCTTCCAGGAGCTAAGATCCAGCCCCTCGTATATTCCTGCGCCGTTCTGCGTATCCATCCTTGCGATGCTTCCGTTATCCATTACTCTATTCCCAGGACCTTGTAATCCTGATCTTCCACTGCTTTCTTAAGTACGTCGTCCGCCACGTCCGAGCTCAGCGTTACGACCGCGGTGCCCGCGTTGTGATCCGCGACAGCGGAAGCTACGCCCTCCACCGCGTTAAGAGCCTTTGCTACTCTGGCCTCGCAGTGGCTGCACATCATTCCTTCTACTTTAAGAGTCTTTTTCATCGTCTTTTCCTCCTTGACTAATGCTTCTTGTTCCGAAGACACGTCCGCCGGGCAGGTCTGATCGCTGCAGCCGGGAACGGTCTGTACTTTATGCTTTATCTTTCTGTCATGACTTGCGTCATGTATCTTAACAAGGTTGAGCCTTAAGGCGTTCATGCATACGAAGAAACTTGAAAGCGCCATAGCGGCGGCTCCGTACATGGGCTTCATGGCTACGCCGTACAGTCCCGCGGCCAGCGGAATGCACAGAGCGTTGTAGAAGAACGCCCAGAACAGGTTCTGGTGGATGTTCCTTATGGTAGCGCGGCTCATGCGTATTGCGGCTGCAACGTCCGTTAGGCGGCTCTTCATTATGACTATGTCGGCGGCGTCGATAGCCACGTCTGTGCCTGCTCCCACGGCGATCCCCGTATCCGCCAGAGTAAGCGCCGGAGCATCGTTTATGCCGTCGCCCACCATTGCGGTGCGTCCCTCTTCCTTAAGACGTTTTATGACTTCCGCCTTGCCGTCCGGAAGCACTCCCGCTATAACCTCGTCAACGCCGGCAGCGCGTCCGATGGCCCTTGCGGTCTTTTCGTTGTCTCCGGTAAGCATTACGGTCCTTATGCCCATGCCCTTAAGCTCTTCTATGGCTTTTGCGGAGTCCTCTTTTATGGTATCGGCTACGGCTATCATTCCAAGCACCTTGCCGTCTTTCGCAAACAGAAGAGGCGTGCGTCCCAGATCCGACAGTCCGGATGCCTTGCGCAGAAGCTCTCCGGGGACGGACGTGTTTTCGGATATGAACTTTACGCTTCCGCCTGTTATTACGCTGCCGCCCAGCTTTGCCGAAAGACCGTTGCCGGGAAGAGCCTGAAAATCCTCAACTTCGGGAAGAACCATTCCCGCTGCCCTTTCTGAAACGGCCTTTGCCAGAGGATGCTCGCTTTTTGCTTCGAGCGCAGCTGCATACCTAAGCAGTTCTTCCTCCGTGCACCCGGACGCCACCATGTCAGTTACCGCGGGGTGGCCTTCCGTTATGGTCCCGGTCTTATCCAGAGCGGCGATGCTTACCCTTCCTGCGCCTTCAAGCGAAGCCGCTGTCTTATACAGAATGCCGTTCTTTGCGCCGACACCGCTTCCTACCATTATGGCTACCGGCGTGGCAAGCCCCAGAGCGCACGGGCAGCTGATCACGAGTACGGAGATCGCCCTTGCTATCGCAAAGCTGAAGGTCCTACCTGCTATTAGCCATCCGGCAAGCGTTACCAGCGCTATGCCTATTACCGCGGGAACGAATATTCCGGACACTTTATCCGCTATCCTTGCCAGCGGAGCTTTGGTAGCGGCCGCGTCGGAAACGGTCTTTATTATCTGGGCAAGGGTGGTATCCTCTCCAACCCTTGTTGCTCTGCATTTTATGTAGCCCTGCTGGTTGATCGTGGCGGCGGAGACCGTGTCTCCTTCTTCCTTGTCCACGGGGATGCTCTCTCCGGTAAGCGCGGACTCGTTGACGGAAGTATGCCCTTCCGTAATTACGCCGTCCACTGGGATGTTCTCTCCGGGTCTTACAACGAATATGTCGCCGATCTTTACCTGCTCTATGCCTACCTCCGTTTCCGTGCCGTCCTTAAGCAGGACAGCAGTCTTGGGAGCGAGCCTCATAAGGCCTTTAAGTGCGTCGGTCGTGCGTCCTTTCGACATGGCCTCCAGCATCTTTCCTACGGTTATGAGAGTTGGGATCATGGCCGCGGACTCGAAGTACAGATCCATGCTGTGATGCATTACGGTCTGAGCATCGCCCCTGCCCTGGGCAAGTATCATAAGGAAGAGCACCACCAGCGAATAGCCGAAAGATGCCGTGGACCCAAGCGCCACCAGAGTATCCATGTTGGGCGCGCCCTTAAACAGCGATCTATACCCGGATGTAAAGAACTTGCCGTTTATTATCATTACGACTATGGCAAGGAGCATCTCGAAGGTGCCCAGGAACACCGGGTTTCCGAATGCGGCCGGTGCCGGGAAGCCCCACATTGCATAGCCCATGGAGAAGTACATGAGTATAAGGAGAACTATCACGGAAAAGATGAGCCTTTTCCTGAGCTTCGGAGTTTCCTTGTCCTTAAGGGCCTCGTCATCCGCCCAGGACGGAACGGGACCTTCGGATCCGCCTGCCGCCGTGCTGCCTGCCGCACCCTTTTTCGAGGCGCCGTATCCGGCGTCCTCTACTGCTTTGATTATTTCCGCTGCGGACGCGCTTCCTTCCACACCCATGGAGTTCGTAAGAAGGCTCACCGAGCAGGAAGTTACTCCCGGCACGGCGCTTACTGCTTTCTCCACTCTGGCGCTGCACGCTGCGCAGCTCATTCCTGTTACGTTGTACTGTTCCATATTATTTCATGACCTTCTGAAGAGTATCAACCAGTTCGTCTATGGTCTCTTCCTTTCCGTTTCTCAGATCTTCCGCCACGCAGCTCTTCATGTGCGAGGAAAGGAGCGTTCTGGAGAAGCTGTTGAGCGCGGAATTAACAGCGGAGACCTGGATGAGCACATCCGTGCAGTACGCGTCGTTCTCCAGCATGTTCTGCAGACCGCGCACCTGCCCCTCTATCCTTCTGAGCCTGTTCATCAGATCCTTTTTCTCCTGTTCGCTGCGGGACTTTGTCCTTTCGCAGCAGCATGTCTTTTCGTTCATTGTGTATCTCCGTATAAACATACCCGCCGGGGGTATCGCCTGCACCTGTATATTATACCCCTTGGGGGTATTTGTCAAATACATTATTCGCCATTAGCTTAAAAGAAAAATACATAATGATTTATTGTTGTTGACAAACTGACGACTGTAGGATACTATACAAAAACAATAAAAATGTATACTTACTCGACAGGAGCATATTATGGACAGAAGAGTCATTAAAACAAAAAGAGCCATAAAGAAAGCATTCTTTACTCTGCTTGCGGAAAAAGATCTGAACGACATAAGCGTTACGGACATCTCCAGGATCGCGGAGATAAACCGCAAGACTTTTTATAACTACTATACTGGCGTATTCCAGCTTGTAGACGAGCTGGAGAACGAAATACTCAGCAAACTGGATGCAACGCTTAAGGAGATCGACATCATCGAAAGCATAAAGGAGCCCCAGAAGCTTTTTGCTCTGTTCGATGAAACTGTAGGCATCAACGACCCCTTCCTAAGGACCATGCTGGAAGCAGACAAGGTCTCCGGATTCTTCAGCAAATTCGAGAGCGAGATCATATGCCTGATACGCGACGAAGTATCCAGACAGGCTCATACGGATCCTGCGGCCACGGAATATATAATACACTTCATTCTGGCCGGCGAGATCAGCGTCTACAAGGCATGGCTCAGGTCCGACAGGTCGTTCCCCGCTGAAAAGCTCTCCGGGATGATCCACGAAATGGCCCTCGACGGCATCAGATCCCTTGTCAGGAAGAACATGCCGGAACAGTAGTTCTCAAAGCAGAAACGCCTCTGCAAAAGCACAAAAAAACGGCTCCGCGCTATTGACCGCACGGGGCCGTTAATATATAATAACCTAAACCTCGGTTTTTCCGGGGCACAATTGTAAGTAGAGGCGCGGCTCGTCAGGAGTACCGCGGCGCAAAAAAAACTCCCCCGCAAGGAGCGCGCCGCGCAAAAGGGACTGCCGCCGAAGGCGCGGAATGCAGGAACGCGTCTGGGCAGACGGATAACATCCGGCTGACTGTCGCTTAGGCGGAGAGCTGTTACAATTGTTCGGACACGCTGTTTGCGTTTTATTTCGAACAGTCAGCATCAGCCGGGCAGACCGGTTTTTTTATTAGGGGCGCTGAGCCAAAGGCAGACACCGCCCCGGAAACGGAGATTCAAATGAAGAAAGTTATTTTCAGAGGAGCATGCACCGCACTTGTAACGCCCATGAACGAAAAAGGCGTGGACTACGATGCTCTGGAACGGCTGATCAACTGGCAGATAGAAGAAGGCATAGACGCCCTTCTGATCTGCGGCACCACAGGCGAATGCGCCACCCTTTCGGACGAGGAGCACCGCGAGGTATTTAAGAAGGCAATGGACTTCTCCGGCCACAGAGTACCGATGATCGCAGGTACCGGTTCCAATGATACAGCGTACGCCATAGAGCTCACCAAGGTAGCGTACGACATGGGATACGACGCCGGTCTTCTGGTATCGCCCTACTACAACAAGACCACCCAGGCGGGACTCATAGCCATGTACACTGCCATCGCGGACAGCAGCCCCATGCCGGAGATACTTTACAACGTTCCCGGCCGCACGGGCATGAACATAGAACCTAAGACCTACGCCGCGTTAGGCAAGCACCCCAACATCGTAGGAATCAAGGAAGCCAACGGAGACATGGAAAAGATAGTCGAGACCATGGCCTATGCAGGAAACGACCTGTGCCTGTGGTCCGGCGAGGACGGCATGATAACTCCCATGCTCTCCATGGGAGCGGACGGCGTCATCTCCGTGCTCTCCAACATCCTTCCTAAGAAGACATCCGAGCTGTGCCACGCGTACTTCCGCGGCGACGTAAAGAAGAGCGCGCAGATGCAGCTGGAGCTCACCCCGCTCATCAAGATGCTCTTCTGCGAGACCAACCCCATCCCCGCAAGAGCAGCCGTAGCAGCCCTTGGATTCGGCGAGAACTACGTAAGGCTCCCGCTGGTACCCATGACCGAGGCTAACCAGGCAAGAATGTTCGAGCTTATGAGGCAGCAGGGTCTGAACGTCTGATAAAGCAGCGTCCTTAAAGAACGCATCACCTATCCCTACTAAAGAAAAGGAGCAGCCATGAGGATAATACTGCACGGAAGCACAGGAGCAATGGGAAAAGCCGTAACCGAGACCGTAAGCGGCGGCACACACGAGATAGTAGCCTTCGTAAGTCCGGAATACATAGTATCCGAAGGAAAACAGTACAGAAGACTGTCCGATTTCTCCGGAAAAGCAGACTGCATAATAGACTTCTCCAACCATGCGGCAACCAAGACGCTTACCGAGTACGCGGCAAATCGCGGCATACCTCTTGTAATAGCAACTACGGGACAGACTCCGGATGAGTTCGCGCTCATAGACGAATGCGCAAAGAGCATCCCGGTGTTTCTTTCCGCAAACATGTCCATAGGCGTGGCGGTGCTGGTAAGCCTTGCAAAACAGGCTGCCGCAGCGTTCCCGGAAGCGGACATAGAGATAGTTGAATACCACCACAACAGAAAACTGGACGCTCCAAGCGGAACGGCCGTCATGCTTGCCAACGCCATCAAGGAAGTCCGCCCGGACAGCAACATCGTGGAAGGAAGGTCCGGCCATTGCAAGCGCGATCCCAAGGACATAGGGATCTCCGCAGTAAGGCTCGGCAACGAAGTAGGTACTCACGAAGTCTACATCGCGACTCAGACCCAGCGGATAAAGCTGGAGCACGTTGCCCAGAGCAGGAGTCTGTTCGCAGAGGGCGCGGTCCGCGCCGCGGAATTCCTTATCGACAAGGGACCCGGTCTCTACGGAATGAAGGACCTCATCAAGTAACGAAAAACAATACATGCAGACACACAAAAACGCCGGGCTTTGCGAGACCAAAGCGCCGGCGTTTCTAATCGTAAAGCATGTTTATATATTTGCGATCCCGCAGGAAGCATTACGCCTCCCCTTTTTCGTTCAGCTTTGCAGCCTTCTGTCCGTCTTTCTTTTTCTTGTGGACCTCGAGCCTCGGGAACGCGTATTCGTCCAGCAGATAGACTATGATGGCGGAGAACGGGATAGCAAGGAATATTCCTACCACTCCCATTATCCTGCCGAACACCACTATCGCTATCATGATAAGGATTCCAGGAACGTTCAGCACTTCGCCGAACATCTTGGGCTTTAAAATGTATCCGTCTATGGTCTGAAGGATGACGGTAAATACCAGGAACCACAGCGCATAGAACGGATTGGCCAGCAGGAGGAATATGACGCCTATCACAGCGCCGACTATGGGACCGAAAGTGGGAACCAAATTTGCTACGGCAACGACTACGGATATTACAAGCGCGTAAGGCATTCCTACAGCCAGCATGAATATGTAATCCACCACGCCTATTATCAGGGCATCGATAAGATCCACCGTTATGAACTTGGCGAATATGTTGTTGAATTTTACTCCTACAGCGGTTATGTCGTTGTAGTGCTCGTCATTGGTGGTCAGCTGAAGCAGTTTCTTGAACAGATTCAGCACCCTCTGCTTGCCCGCCAGGAAGTAAATGGCAATGATGAACCCGATGCCCCAGTTGATCGTGCCAGCGGTAATGCTGGAGGATTTGGAGATGATGGTCCCTATGTTGTCCATCAGGAGCGTAAGCGTCTTGCTGAGAAGATTGCCCTCGCTGCCTATCCATCCTTTTATCGTGTCCACCAGATCCTGAGGCACGAAATCCCATCGGTCGATGAGCTCCTGCAAAGATCTCAGATAAGAATCGATGTTCTCGATGAACCCTCCGATGCTTGTGATCAGCTGGGGGATCAGCGAGTAAAGCAGCAGGAACAGCAGCAGTATCAGAACTATCAAAGTAAGCACCACCGAGATGCCCCAGGATACTTTTCTGTTCTTTATCTTTTTGAAAATGGTCCTGTCGTAGAATATTGCGAAAGGATTTAGCATGTAGGCAATTCCGGCGCCGATTATTACAGGAGCGAATATCCGGAAGACCCACTTAAGACCGCCCCAAACTACCCCTATATGGGAAGCCGCAACAAAAAACAGGACTACGACACAGGCCCCAAGGACCAGCGAGCCCCATTTCTGCTTCATCTCCTGCCACTTTTGCTTCATCTCTTCTCCCCTTTAAATATCTATCCTTTCATTTGATTATACTAACGTTGACGGGTTCTGTCAAAAAAATTTCCATATGTTCTGAAACTCTGCGTAAAGTTCTGATATAATCAATATGTCTAATACCGTTAAGATAAGATGCAGCTATCCGGAGATCTTAAGGAGGATACCATATGTACAAGCTTTGGGAAGCGCTTAAAGACGCAAAACAGCTTAAGTGGGTGGAGCTTTCTCATTCCCTGAACAACGACAGCCCTTACTGGAGCGGCATTCCGGAAGGAAGCGTAGAGCTCGGCAAGACCGTATTCGACTGGGGCAATCCCATGCTCGAATGCCGCATACAGACATTCAAGTTCCCGGGACAGTTCGGTACGCACATAGACTTCCCCGGACATTTCGTAAAAGGAGCACCGCTCTCCGAGACGTTCGGAGTTAAGGACGGAGTATTCCCGCTGTGCGTAATAGACATTACGGACAAGGTGGCAAAGGACCCGACCTACGCAGTATGCGTACAGGACATAAAGGATTACGAGGCTAAGTACGGAGACATTCCGGACGGTGCGTTCGTAGCCCTGCGCACGGACTGGTACAAGAACTGGCCGGACATGGATAAGCTCTCCGGAATAGCCGAAGACGGCAGCGAGAATTTCCCCGGATGGTCTCTGGACGCCCTCAAGTACATCTACGAGGTCAGGAACGCGGCGGCAAACGGCCACGAGGCGCTGGACACCGACGCCTCCAAGGAAGCCGCAAAGGCGGAGGATCTGGCCTGCGAAAGATACGTTCTTGAGAAAGGCAAGCTTCAGGTGGAAGTGCTTAAGAACCTGGACAAGGTCGCTCCCGCAGGCGCGGTGATATTCGTGGCATGGCCGAGGATAGAAGGCGCCGTAGGCCTTCCGGTAAGAGCCTGGGCAGTAACGGAATAAAAGAGCACTGAAAAAGGACCGCTTTTACGCGGTCCTTCTTTTTTTTCTTATGTCTTCCGAAAGCTGCGCCTGTTTGGATCAGATGCTTTCCGGAGTAATGTGGGCCATGGCATCCTGCATTATCTTGTCGACATCCGCACCTTCCACGTCCAGCCCTTCGGCCTTGATGAGGTGCACGTCCTTGATGCCCCAGAACGAAGTAGCCAGTTCCTTAACGTATCCGTAACCGAAGGTATCGTTCTCTATCTTTCCGCCGGAAGTGGTAACGTAGCAAAGCTTCTTTGCCTTGCAAAGGCCGCTTACGCTGCCGTCCGGATTGTATTCGAACACTATTCCCGCAATGTTGATGATCTCCAGATAGATCTTGAGAATTGCCGGGAACGAAAGGTCCCAGAACGGAGCCGCGAATATGATCGCGTCCGCGTTGGCGAACTGCTGAGCCAGAGCAAAATCCTTGTTCCACAGCTCTCCGGCTTCAAGAAGAATGGCCCTGTTCACGAGCGGAAGACCGTACATAGGTCTAATGCGCTCTTTCTCCAGAAACACCTCGGTAACGTTGCCTCCCAGTGTCTCGGCGACCTTTCTGGCAAGCTTTATGGTTCTTGACTTTTTGCGTACACACGCGTTAACTAACAGGATCTCCATCTTACCCTCCTTCCTCGGGTCGTATGATCTTTGTGTCTATTTTAACACATATTGCGCGTTATTGCGAATAAATGTATCATTCTTTTTCTTCGCCGCAGACAGGAGTCTCCATCAGGCGTTTTATCTCCTCGGCTCTGTATCCTTTGCTTAATAGATAATACAGTTTAGCTACCGCTGCCTCCGTGGTAAGGTCGTGTCCGCTTACCGCGCCTGCTTCCGCAAGAGCGCTGCTTGCCTCGTAAGCGCCGAGCATCACCGTGCCCTGCGGACACTGCGAACAGACGGTTATGACAGTTCCGTGCTCCACGGCTTTCTTTACTATCGGAAGCAGCTCGCTGCCGCCGTTGGGGATGTTTCCGGCTCCGAATGTCTCGATCACTATGCCTTTTAGTTTTTCGGTAAGGATCTGGTCGAAAAGGCTGAACTGTATGCCCGGGAAGACTTTTATAACACCTATCGGTATCTCGTCCAGTATCTGCAGACTGAACGGTCCGGGACGCCGCTTAAGAAGAGCGGAGTCGTTGTACGCAACGGTTATTCCAGTCTCAGCCAGCGCCGGATAGTTAGGTGAGACGAATGCTATCAACTCGTCCGCGGAATACTTGGTAGCGCGGTTTCCGCGGAGAAGCTTTCCTCCGAAGAATATGCAGACCTCGCGCACCCTTCCCTCCGCGGCTATAAGCAGCGAATCTATCAGATTGGCCCTGCCGTCGCTTCTGATCTCCGCCAGAGGTATCTGCGAGCCTGTAAGTATCACCGGCTTATCCAGCCCCTGCAGCATGAAGGACAGCGCCGACGCGGTATATGCCATGGTATCTGTTCCGTGCAGGATAACAAATCCGTCGTAGGAATCGTAGTTCTGAGCCACCAGTCCGCCTATGCGGTTCCAGTCGGAGACCGTCATGTTGGAAGAGTCCAGCAAAGGCTCCGTTTCTATGAGATCCCAGTGCGGGACCTGTTCCGCCTTAAGAAGTTCCATGCTTTCCAGCTGGGCGCGGAAAGCCTTGCCGTTGGGAACGTAGCCCCTGCTGGACGCGGTCATGCTTATGGTGCCGCCTGTGTTTATGATAAGTATTCCGGACATTTCCATCCCTCTTTTATTATCAAAATCTGCACTTTCTTACCGCCGAGCAAAGCGCCGGATCAGCCTCTGCGCGCGCCGGGCTGTAGAACGTTTTCTCAAGAAGCGCCGCAAGCGTCCTAAGCGCCTCCGACGACCCGCCGTCCTGACCTTCCGCAAGCCTCAGCAAAAACTGCGGTCCGCTCTCGGAAGGAAGCTTTCTGCCTGCCCTGGGAACATGACGCTCGCACCATGCAAGAAGTCCTGCCGAGGTATTGCGGAATCTTATGCAGTCCACCCTGTATCTTATCTTGGCGGCAAGCTCCGACAGATATTTGCGCAGCCCTTCTGCCGTTCCTCCCTGCCTTACTGCAAGCCTGTTGTCGAGCCTTCCGGGCCCGATGCGGCGGAGCCTTGCCTTTCTTATCGCATATATGAATGCCGCTATTATGCCTGCGGCAAGAAGCGCTGTCAGAACGTAAAGGACTATGATGGAAGTATGTGACGGTTCGCTTATTTCCGGAACATCCGGCGCGTCTTCCGGAACGACTATGTTTATCGGAACGCTCTCTCCGGGCGCAAACAGCGACGCCAGCCAGCCGCAGAAAGCCTCCCATTTTGACCAGAGGAACGTTGCTGCAGAAGCGATCAGGCCAAGGAAACCACTGACGACCGAGATGATCGCCGAAGACATGCCATGAGCCGCTCCGCTCCCCAGGACAGCAACAGTGCCAGCGGCAAGTGCTATAAGTATCAGAAGGATCACCGGAAGCGCTCTTCCTGCCGCGCTTCCCAGAGCAGCGTCCTTTTCGGAGCGCATCATCGCCAGCGACAGAAGAAGCATCAGCATAGAAGCGCCCAGAACTGTCAGCGCCGTACTGCCGTAGGAAGCCTTAAGATAGTGGTCCGCAAGCAGAAGTACTGCGCAGAGCACCAGTCCTGCATCGAATCTGTGGACTATCTGCGTTCCGTTTATCTCCGATGCGGCCGTTTTGGCGCAGACAGCCATGGACACCGCAAGAGCAATGGAAGACGTAAGCCTTAGTTCGAACACGTCCGGGACGCTCCTGATCGCAAGCTGGAGCACGAATATGCCTGCCGCGCACAGAACTATCTGGATCAGGATGTAGATAAGGACCTTGATCCCCCTGCGCGAGGCGATCACCCCGGCGCAGTAGGACAGCGCGATCGATATGACCGGGACCAGGGCCGACAGCTCCGCGGTCTCCGGTCCGGTTATTACGGTAAAGAAATAGAAGAACCAGCAGAAGACGCCCGCCGCGAACAGTATTCTGGAAATGCCGCATACCGCAGCTGTACTTCTCTTCATCGTATCAGCTCCGTTTCTTCTATTACGCGGCCGGAACCGTCGTCCTCGGGGAGGACGAAGCGGACCGGCATCGGCTGTGCAAGATCCAGCGCGGCAGTCCTTCTGCACTTTTGATCTGTCAGGCAGAACATCTGCCCCAGCATGTGATATTCGGCGGATATGCGTTCCAGCGGAAGCTCCGTAGGTCCGCCTTCGTAGTCTATCTCCGCAAGCGCCGTCAGCAGCACCGAGGCCTGATCTTCCTCGGATCCGGGACGGACGGTCTTTGCCTCGCGGACCAGAACTTCCCTGCTCTCTTCTTCTCTTACGGAATACCCGGGAAGAGCAAGCGAACATATGACGCCTCTTGAGCTGAGTTCTGTTATGAGGGACGCGGCAAGGGATATCATGTGTTCCAGTTCGTCTTGCTTAAGCCTGAAGATCTCTGTCGTACCGGAGGGTCCGCTGATAGTCTCTTTTACCGAACAGCTCTCCAGGTCCGGTACCAGACACATCCTTCTGGCATCCATCTTTTCCCTTACGTTTACGTAGATCTCCCCGCTCTTGGCAAGAAGCCTCCAGTTTACGTCCTTAAGGCTTTCGCTTCCGCTGTATCCGCGCACGTTCTGAATGAGCCCGGGATCCGTATACATGCCCTTCTTTGAAAGCTCCAGCTCCGACAGCCTGTTAAGGATCGGGGAAACGTTAACATCCATCAGCCTAGGGAACACGACTGCCCTAAGCGGAGGCTGAAGAGGCAGACGCGAAGATCTTTCCGACAGACCGAATCCGTCGCCGGAAGAAGCCTCCACGGAATCGAAAGCTCTCACGCCGCGCTTTACCGCCCTAAGAGTCTCCTCCCACTCCAGACTCTGATGAGGCATCACCCAGGAAAACGCCGCAGCATCACCGTCGGCGGAAGCTACGCATGCCTTTTCTCCTGCGTCAAGCTCCGCCCGCAGCCACACCACAGGTATCATCTTGTCGTTATTCAGTTTTACGCTTACTTTAAGATCGTCTCCGGGGAATCCGCAGATCTCCTGCCTGCCGGTACCGATAGTCAGCTTTTTCAGCGAAGCCGCGGTCCAGAGCCAGGATACCAGACACAGCAGAAAAGCTCCCGCAAGCAGCGCAAACAGGAGATCTATGCCCAGATATGCCGAAAGCAGAGCAAGAACAGCAAGAACCGCCAGCCCTGCCGGATTTACGAAATTACTTTTTACCTTCTGCATCGAAACGCTCGGAACCTTCGGGCGGAACGGGTGTCTTATTAAGGATAGCGGAAAGGACATCTTCCGAGCTGCGCTTAGCGTACTGGGCAGCCGAAGACAGCCTTACCCTGTGCGAAAGCACCGGCAGGAATATCTGCGCTATGTCCTCCGGGACCACATAGTCCCTGCCGTTCATTGCTGCCAGAGATTTCCCGCCCTGGTAAAGGAAGATGGAACCTCTGGGGGAAGCCCCGCTCTCCAGGTCCGGATCGTGCCTTGTTGCCTGCACAAGATCCACTATGTACTGCTTTACGAACTCGCTTACATGGACGCCGCGTATCTCTTCGCGCATCTCCAAAAGCTGCTCAGGACCGGTAACGGCGTTCACAACGGAAAGATCTACTTCGTCGCCCAGCGAGGAAAGTATGCGTTTTTCCTCTTCCTTGTCCGGGAAGCCCAGCGACAGCCTTACGAAGAACCTGTCCATCTGTGCCCACGGAAGCATGAAAGTGCTCTCGCGCTCCACCGGGTTCTGCGTAGCAAGAACGAAGAAAGGCTTGGGCAGAGCGTAAGTGTCGTTGTCTATGGTCACCTGCTCTTCCTCCATGGCCTCCAGAAGCGCGGACTGTGTCCTGGGTATGGCACGGTTTATTTCGTCCGCCAGAAGAACGTTGGTAAAGATAGGGCCCTTAACATGGCGGAACTCACCGGACTTCTGGTCGAAGACCGTCATTCCCGTAATGTCCGACGGCATAAGGTCCGGGGTGAACTGTATGCGCCTGAAACCGCAGCCAAGTGCTTTGGAAAGCGTCTTTACGAGCGTCGTCTTGCCGCTGCCGGGCAGATCGTCCAGAAGAACGTGGCCGCCGACGAACACCGCCATGAGTATGAGCGATATCTGATCGTCCTTTCCTACGAATATCTTAGAGGTCTCTTCCTTTATGAGTTTTGCGCATTCACGGATCTTCATGGTACATCCCTTCGTATTCTGTGCCTGATGTAATGCTATTAATATATTATTATATATGTTTTTACCGCCCGAACGCAAGAAACAGCATCGGCAAAACCGTACCGTTGGCGTAAACTAACGGACTGTGATATAGTTATGTAATCAGTTCCGGACCGTTTATCGCACGGCCGAAATAATGGAGAGATCGGATGACAGCAATAAATGACCCTGCCTTGTACCTGAAAGATACAAGACCCGGGCAAAGCATTAAAAGAATACGTTCCGTGTGCATAGACGCCAGCAGAGTTCCCGCGTATGTAATACACGAACTTAACGGCTGCGGAGTATGCGGCGCAGCATGCCTTCTGGCTTTTGCTTCCGAAAGCAGGATCTCTTTCGACGATTCTCTGGACCGCTGCCTGGCCATAGCCGAAAACGGTTTCACCAGGACCGTAAACGGAACTACGGATTACTATACCAAACTCGGCAAAGAGGCGCCTTTTATAAGAAAGTGCCTTAACACCGCAGCCGCAGGTCTTTCCGCCCGGAGCAGTCTGTTTGCAAAAAGACGGGCAGTCAGGGAGATACTCGCAGGCAGGCCGGTGCTTCTTAACATAGGCATCTCCGGTCAGTACAGGGATCATACCGTAACGGCCTACGGACTGGAAGAATACGCAGTCGGCCCCTCAGGGAAAAAGTTTCTGTTCTTTAAGGTGCGGGACGGCTATACCAAGGAAGACAGGTACCTGCTCTACAGAGGAATACTCGGAATATCAGCTACCTACCTTAAACCTAAGGTCTGACAGTTAAAGTCCCGAATACCGCAGCAAAAAACGAAACGTGATGCTTCGTTTTTTACATGGATACGGCACCGGTTCCTATCTGACGTTATTCAACGGACTTAAGATAGGCCGAAAGTATGTCGTAGGCGCTTTCCTGTACCTTGTCGCCTTTTGCCTGCAGCGCGGACATTACGTCCAGGTACTGCTCGTTAAGCGCCTTTGGCGTCTCCGTAAACAGGTCGTCCGGTGTAATGCAAAGCGCCTTGCATATTCTAAGCAGCGTACTCACTCTCATGTTTACGTTGCCGCGTTCTATGTTTGCGTAAGTCCTTGCGGAAACGGACGCTTTTTCCGCAGCCTGTTCCTGCGTAAGCCCATTCCCCTTCCTGTACTCGAACAATTTGTTGCCTACCGATTTAAGATCTGTGACCAGCATTTCCGAATCATCCTTCCTTTTTATTAGAATTATGTTTCATGCTGTCCTGAACTAACAGGAAGCATTGGAACATATTTTCAGGAAGAATACTACCCATTTTAGTGATCCGAAATAAAAAAGAGAGGCAAAAGCCTCTCTTTTTTACCTTATGACCCGGTTTTACTTCTTTTTACGTGTAATGAAGTACACCGCCGCACCGCCGACTATCACACCTGCCGCCGCGCAATTATAAAGAGACAGCGTTGTTTCCGCTGCCTCTTGCGTTCATTGCTGTTGTGCTGCTCCGTTCCTGGCCGACAGAAGCGTGTTGAGGCACCGTCTTGCCTCGCCTGCCTGTTCGGACGTTACGGCATCCGGATCGCCGTAACGCGCGGCGATGTATATGTCTCGAAGCGTCTTGTTCTCCTGCAGACCGGAGAAATCCTCCGAAATATCCAGCACGTCCTGGGAAGTATCGGAAGGCCCCAGCCTTGCATGCCTCGAGAAGATCTGCTCCAGGTAGACACGGTAGATCTTGCGGATCTGCCTGACGTTGGCGGAAAGCGCGGTGTCAGCGGATCTGCGGTGCCTAAGAGCTTCGAAAGGTATCCTTTCTATGCGCTCGTGCGCGCGGCCGGACTTTACTGGATCGGAGCGCTTGCTGCGGAGAAGCCTTACGGCTATGATCACCAGGAAAACGATCAGGATGACTATCAGTATCCAGAACAAAGTATTGCTGGTAACATGCACATGAGGGTCTTCTCCGTCTATGGGCTCAGTCTCGATGTCCTCCTTCACGGCATTAGGATCTATGATAGGCGTTTCCGCGGGAAGACCTCCATCTTCATCCGGCAGCTGGGAAATGTCCGGCGTTTCCTTCTGCGGGAACAGCAGGCTGTACAGATAGGCCAGAACACGGGTAAGCTGCTTGAAAAGATAAGTTATGACCGGGACCGCTCCGCTGAAAAGAAGTACCGCAGCTGTAAGCAGTACCGGCAGAGCCACTACGAAGGCGGTATCCATCGCCCTAAGCCTGCCGGTGGCCCCGAAACCAAGCCTCATTCCGCGCAGCGAAGCAACGGCAAGAACAAAGAAGAATAATCCGTACTCTTCTCCTCCCAGAAGCTTGCTGCCGTACCAGGCATCGTTGCTGAAGCGGAATATTATGAGGAGACCTGTAAGGACGAGCGCCATTATCAGCATCAGCTTTATGCGGCGTCTGTAGACGTCCAGGTATTCTTCGAAGTTTCCTATGGTCATGTAGATCACATAGTAAGCCCAAGCTGCCGCATGGACCAGAAATACCGGCCGGAACGGGTTCATTAGGAAACTGAGACCGGGAAGAAGCGAAATCACGAAACGCAGCGGAGCGCTTTTTATGTGCACTGTCAGGAATCCCAAAGCAAAGCTGGATGCCAGAAGCACGCCTATCTGCAGCGCCCACGGTGACGTAATGTTCGTTATCACTCCGTAGACCTTGCCGCCGCTGGACGCGTAGTACGCCACGGTAAAAGACAGAAGCGCAAGGGCATAGAAATAGAAAGACATGTCCGCACAAACGCGTACAGGAGCATAAAGGCCGGATATGCTTATGTTTTTTTCTGCGATCTTCACAGGATGCTTGCTCCGTTCCCGTCCGGCACCATTACCACAGGACGTGTCTCGGCATGGCTGCCGAGGTAATCTATTGCTGAAGCCGTCTCCGGACTTACTGAAGGCGTAATTACTATATAGCAGCAGTTGCTGCGTCTGCGGTCCACACAGTTTTCCACGACACTCTCGAACGACATGAATCCGGCAGGCCTGGCTATTCCTATCCTGCGGAGGATGAAGAACAGATGCTCCCTGCCTATCCCCTCGCGTATGGAGAACAGGTCTCCGTTGGACATCATGGCGTACGGGATCTTTGCGTCCTCCAGCTGCTCGCAGACAGTGCGCACGATCTTAAGGCACTCCTCCATCTGCGGACGCATGGTGCTGACCATGTTTACAAGGATCATGGCGATGCGGTCCGTGGTAAAGTCGTTCTGACGCACCATCAGCCTTCCCACCTTTGCGGTCTGGTTCCATGATATCTGCTTCATGGGCTCGCGTCCTGTGTATTCCCTGTAGCCGAGCAGCATGGTGGGGTCGTCTATTATGAAACGCCTTACGGAGATGTCGCCTATCTCTCCTCCGGGAAAATCCAGATCCTCCGCCGGACACTTTTCTGAAGTGCATATTATCTTTTTGGTGATCTGTCCGTTGTAGATTATCGGGGACAGACCCAGAAAGTCTCCGGTCTCCAGAAAATATTTGCCCAGATCGTGGATGCCGCGTCTGTTGAGAGAAATGTGCAGCTTACCGCTGAACCTGCTGCGGGCAGGCAGGAAAAAGCTGTGCTTTACATTAGTACCGGTCTCGTGGCGGCTTACGTGGACCCTTATGAATTCCTTATCTTCCCGTACGGAAGCGTCGGGCTCCAGGTACAGCGAAAGACCCACGAACAGATGCGGAAGCCTGTGAGGGTTCGTAACAGTGTAATAAAGAGTCGCGGTCTCCTGCGGTTCTACGAGCGTGGTGTCCACGTCGAAATCGACCTGCAGAGGGCGTCTGTTGCCCCAGAGACTTATTACCTCTATTACGATCAATATAACCATAAGAAGTAATATGATTATTGTGATCATATCTTTTCCAGCGGTACCTCTATGCTTTCTATAAGGTCTTCCATGGCGCGGGTGTTGTCGTGGTGCCTGCTGCTTATGAGCATTATGCGGTGAGGAAGCACGCAGAGCGCTTCTTTCTTAACATCCTCGGGAATTACGTAGTCGCGGCCCTGCATGGCAGCATATATCTGGCTTGCGCGGTAGAGCGCGAGCGAACCTCTGGCAGATACGCCGTTGATTATCTTTTCGTCAGTACGGGTGCGTTCCACGATATCCATTATGTAGCCGGCAACGTCGTCGCTTACACGCACTTCCGGATAGACTGCGCGCAGAGCAGCTATCTCCTCAGCGCCGGTCACCGGCGATACGTCCTCCAGCAGCTGCTTGGAGTCCGGGCGCCGCAGTACCGAAAGTTCCTGTTCGCGGGTCATGTAGCCGAGCTTAAGACGCATGAAGAAACGGTCCATCTGGGCTTCCGGGAGCGGGAACGTACCGTAAGATTCTATTGGATTCTGGGTAGCCATTACCATGTACGGTTCTTTCATTTTATAGCTGGTGCCGTCCACGGAGATCTGCTTTTCTTCCATTACTTCCAGCAGAGCGGACTGGCTGCGCGGAGTGGCTCGGTTGATCTCGTCCGCCAGGATTATCTGCGCGAAGAGCGGGCCCGGGCGGAACTCGAACTCGCCGTTCTTTTGGTTGAAGAAGTTGATGCCTGTAAGGTCCGAAGGCAGCAGGTCCGGGGTAAACTGGATGCGGCGGAACTCACCGCCTATGCTGCGTGAAAAGGCCCTCAGCAGCATGGTCTTGCCCGTGCCCGGGACGTCCTCCAGAAGAACGTGGCCGGAGGCTATCAGGCATATCGCCAGCTGCTCTATTACTTCGTCCTTGCCGACTATGATGCGGCTGCAGTTCTTTATTATGTCTTCCTTGAATTTAACGAACGCTTTTGTATCCATGTCGATTCTCCCTTGATCCGCAGCCTTCCGCAGCATTGCGCCGGGTGCGGTTCCATATCTTTTTTATTATATGAAAAATGCCATTACGCGTCAACAAGGCAGCGCCGTGTCCGGGCGCCGCCTTGAAATGTTTTTAAGTATCATTGATCTATCCGTGTTTTTATTTGATGACGAAAGTTGCGGTATAAACAGTATCCTCGGGGCACGGGATGCCCGGGTCGCAGATCTCCAGAGAAACCTCCGGACCGCACTCTTGCGCCGCCAAGTCGAAATGGCAGAGCGCTATTCCCATGTCTATCTTCTGAACGTCCCAGCCATCCGGGGTCACATAGCCCTTGCTGCGCTTTTCGTAGAAGTGAGCCTTATCGCCGCATACTACCACGCGCCAGGGCTGCTTGTTTACAGCCGAGGGAGCCAGCCGTACGCCTTCCAGCGCTTCCGCGAGCTTTCCGGCCTTTTCTTCGGCAAGCGGCTTATCGAACGAACCGTCGAAGAAAAGATCCCAAAACTTCATGCGGGTATCTGCCTTTATGCCTTTGCGCATCATGGATTCGCGCAGGGACATCTTCTTTGCGGGATATCCCAGCGGACTTACACAGGGCATCACCTCTCCGTCCGCAAGCTCCATGGCTTTTTCGAATGCGGCGCGGTCCATGGTCCCGGCTATCCAGGTGGTGCCTATGCCGAGGGACTCAGCGAACAGGACTATCTTCTCGAACGCGTAACCGAAGGCTTCCTCCGCGCGGGGGACTTTCCGCATCTTTCCGGCTATGTAAGCGTCCGTGCCGATGATCACCGGGCTGGAAAGACCGTCCTTCTTTGCGTCCAGCAACTTCCAGACGATGGGGATGCCGTAAGGTGTTTCCGTCTGTTCGGCGAAGGCAATTATCTTTTCCGCGTCTTCCGGACGGAGAACGTTTCCGTCGAATGTGCGCACGCTGCGCCTGCTGCGCATTATGTCAAGTATCTTCATCTTGTCGGTCCTTTCTGTTTCGGCCCGCTGCTGCTTATCTTACGAACTCCCTGTCTTTTTCCGGTATTCCGGTCTCGCCGCTCCCGAAGCGTTCCACCTTCATGTGAAGGTCGTATTTTTCCCTGAGCTCCGCGATCTTTGCCATCATCGGGGAAGCGTGGTGAGCATCTATCGCTGCCTGGTCCCTCCACTGGTCGATAAGCAAAACCGTTTCGGGATCATCCATGGGGAAAAAGTATTCGTAACGAAGGTTGCCGTCTTCGGCGCGGATGTCCGACACTACGCCGCTTCCGGTCATCTCTTCCGCAAAGGCACGGGCGCTGCCGTCCCGGCCGGTATAATAAATGTTAACTGTGATCATCCGGTTCCTCCTGACAGGATCCGGCAGCCTGCCGTTCCGTTTTCCATAGATTTAGAATACCATATTGAGGAGATATCCGCAAATGCCGGACCCGCTGCCCATGTTCCGTACGTGGATCTGAAAAAAAGAAAAGAGGCATCTGCCTCTTTTCCGTTTCTGTGGTTGCGGAGGAAGGATTTGAACCAACGACCTCCGGGTTATGAGCCCGACGAGCTACCAGCTGCTCTACTCCGCGATGTT
>JAILDA010000060.1 GCA_024689865.1 Clostridia bacterium
AATGTATAATAATTGTGGTACTAAAGTACCTCATCGATAATACCACACAGCAGACCAAAACACAAACTGTCAACATACCAATCAAGAAAGGAACTCGATCAATGGAACTCAACAAAGTAACTATCATCGGCGGCGGCGTTCTGGGATCCCAGATAGGCCTCATGGCTGCCTACGTAGGCAAGGACGTGACCTTCTGGCTCCGTTCGGAAGGATCCGTGGAAAGGACCCTTCCCAAACTTAAGAGATACGGCGAACTCATGATAACGGATCTGCTTACTGCCAAGGCGCTTCTCGGAAGCCCCATGGGCAAGTTCGTATATCCCAAGGGGCTCATCCGCGACTGGGACAGCGCTACTGCAGAGGGCATAGACAAGCTCGTAGCGGACGCTAAGGAAAGATTCGAAAAGAACGTCCACATAGAGCTGGATCTGGGCAAGGCACTCGGCGACGCAGACGTTGTAATAGAAGCCATGGCAGAAGACCCCAAGGCCAAGATCGACATCTACACCAAGATGAAGGATCTCATGCCTGAGAAGACCATACTGCTCACCAACTCCTCCACCCTGCTTCCCAGCTCCTTCGCCGAATATACCGGCAGACCTGAAAAATACCTGGCGCTGCACTTCGCGAACACCATCTGGAAGAACAACACCGCGGAAGTCATGGGCCACCCCGGCACCTGCCCGGACATCTACAACGAGACCGTAAAATTCGCGGACGAGATCAACATGATCCCGCTGCAGCTCCACAAAGAGCAGCCCGGATACATACTCAACTCCATGCTGGTCCCCTTCCTGTCCTCCGCCCAGGCTCTGCTTGCCACCGGCGTTGCAGACTTCGAGACAATAGACAAGACCTGGGAGCTTGCTACCGGAGCGCCCGCAGGGCCCTTCAAGATCCTGGACATAGTAGGACTTGAGACCGCTTACAACATAAACCTCATGAAGCCCGAGACCCAGGTGGAAGGATCAGTCTCCAACCTCATCGGCAAGATGCTCAAGGAGAAGATCGACAAAGGCGAGACCGGTGTCAACGCCGGCAAAGGCTTCTACGATTATAAAAAGTAGAGTTCCCTTTCTACTGCATTATTAACGGAGCCGCCCCCTGCATCGTAAGATGTACGAGGGCGGTTCTGTTTATGAGGATCGATGATGCGAACAAGAAAAGCGGCCCCTGAAGGAGCCGCTTTTAACTCATTTCATTCGTTGGATAAATGATCCACTTACATGTTAATGTTCTTTTTTCCTTCTGGTAAAGAGAAGAACGATAATGGCTATTACTGCTGCAGCAAGCAAGGCTGTCCAAAGGATAATGTCGGAATGGTCTCCTGTATCAGGCTCTTCAGGCTGAACATAAGTACCGGAAACAACCTTAACAGGACCTGCAGCGATGTCCTTTAGATCCGGATTATCCGGAGTACCCTTTGCGGAAGCGGTATTTTCGAACGACCCGGCTTTGGCCTCTTCGGCAGTTACAACGTGTTTTGCTGTAAACTCGGCGCTCTGACCGGGTTCCAGTTTCTCGATGGTAAAGGTGTCGCCGGTCTCGGGGTCTGTAACGACTACGTCGATAAGAGTTACGTTACCATCGTTGGCAACTACGATCTTATACTCTATCTCTTCACCTTCCTGGTAGCCGTTCTTATCCTTGGGCTTGCTTGTTTCTTCCATCTTGATGTCCAGGGAAGCATCGGAGTTGAGTTCTTCTACCGTAAACACCCAATCGATCTCACCGCTGCGTCCGGCGAATTCGTTGCCCATCTCGATGGGGACCTTGATGGTCACATCCAGATCCATGCTCTCCCCGTTCTTAAGCGAACCAAGATACACGCTGTCGGTAAGACCGTCGGTCTTGTCCGCTGTAGAGTCATAGATCGTCTCCGAGCCGTTCTTGACAGTCATGGTCAGCTGTGCAAGGAACTCCTTCATGGACTCTATGGTCTCGGTGTCCTTAACGGAGGTCTCCAGCGGGTTTGAAGACTCATCGTGAGGCTCCGCACGCAGGAAGACTTTTACATAGTCGCTCTCAGCGGACTTGTTTGTTATTGTTACCTTCTGACTGAGCTCGTCTCCGGGCATTACGCTTTCGAAGTCCGGGAAAAGCTGGGTAGCTGAAAGATCCGTTCCGGGACCGAAGGTGAACTTGCCGCCGCCTTCGTATGTTACCGTTCCGTCTGCTGCGAACGAGGGGGCAGCAAGGCAAAGCACAAGAAGCAGCACAAGAGCTATTGCGGAAGTGTGTCTAAATTCTTTTCTCATGACGGCACCTCCTTAATTACCGCCGGGGACTATTCCCCAGGCATCCGGGCCGTTAGCCGCAGCGCCGGTTCCTTCTGCCTGAATGGCAGACGCTATGATGTTTACCTGAAGCGTGCATCCGTCGGTCTGGGCTTCGGGAGCGATCGTCTTGATCAGTATCTCCGTATAAGCCTGCGGATCGACAGGATCCGCGTAGTACCAGAAACCGTCGGAGCCCTGAGTCCACTTATTGGATTCAGGCATGGTAATGGCCGGAGCGGAATGCTGCGCGCATACCTGACCATCGGCGTTTACGTAGTTTACGACTAACGTCGCCCTTATGTATGCAGGTACGTTCCCTGTGTTCTGTATCATTACGTCGGACTTAACGTTGTTCTCGAACTTTTCGTCAACCGCACAGGTAACAACACCGGGTGTGAACTTGTTAGTCACGTTACCGGACGTTGCGGTAAGGTAAGCTATCGTTCCGCCTATGGCCAGTCCGATGACCAGAACAAGGCAGATAATTAAAGTAATCTTCTTAACATTGCGCTTTGTAAGCTTAATGCGTCTTTTATCACTTCTCATTGTCGCTCACCCCCTTTCCTAAGCTTCCACCGGTTGGCCGTCGTGCTTTATCCTTACGGGATCAGGCAAAATGGCCTCTCCGGTAGTTGCTGCCGGCGCGGTGAAATCATTTACCTTGTAATCGTCTCCGCCGAGCCAGTACGGATTTATGCGGCTGTTGGTGACGACTAAAGTGTTAGTCTCAGGTGAAAGCTCGATCTCCGCGCCGTTAGACGATACTGCCGTACCGTTGAACGTTGCGGATACATAATCGTATCTCCAGCTCCAGTCTGTGATCTCCGTAACGGTATAAGATCCGATAAAGAGATTTGCTATCGTTACAGAATCATCACCCTTTACAGATACTGTAATGTCGATGTCCGCGGTATTTGTTCCGGACTTACCCCTGACCCTGAACAGGAACGCCTGTCCCGGATCCTTGGGATCGCTGCCGGCCTTGGTTATCTTAAGAGTGGTGTAGTTGTATTTGAACTTAGCGTAATACTTTCTGGATGTCCACGCGCCATCGGTCTGCGCAGGCGTCAGCGTTGCGCCGGAAGCTTCTTCGGCAGGAACCGCGCAGGCCTCATCGGTAAACCAGCCGACGAACCTGTACAGATCGCTTGCCGGAGCTGCAACGTTAGGATCCACGGTACCCGTGACGACCTTAACATCATCATCAATATAACGTGTCAGCTGACCTACTTCGTTCACATCGGTGTACTGAGTGTTATCGGGGCCGACAACTACATATTCGATGTCCACGACATCTTCTTCCCAGATGGCATAGAGGATGTTCTCAGCCGGGTCATTATTATCAGCGGCGACACGGTCCGTAGTGCTGATAGCCGGATCGGTCGCTTCCGGATCCGTATCCCATCCTATCAATGTATAATGCGGACGCTCGAATGTGATCTCCGAAAGATCTACCGCTTCATTGATATCAAGGTCCTTAACGATAGGTTCGGGACCGCCCGGGTAGTTCGGCACAAATGTAATGCTTGTCGTGCTCAACTCTGCATAAACAGCTGTAAGCGTGACCACATCATCGACTGCATCGTTGCTTGAAACAACAAACGTATCTCCCGCATAGTATATCCGATCGTTCAGTCGCCAGCCGATGAAGAATTTTCCTTCCGGAGGCGTAGGCTGATCAAGTGTTACCGGAGCGCTTGCACCATCATCATAAACAGCATTATCCGACGGAGCATCCGATCCATCCCCAGCATCGTATGCTACAGTTAAGATGTGATTGTAGCGCCATACAGCTACAAGCGTCATGGACTCCGTTACTCCGTTGTCGAAATCCCACGGATCTCCGTTTTCGGAACCGACCCTCCAGCCGATCAGGGTATAACCCTCTCTGGTAGTTTGGTTCAGAGAAGACCCTGCTATCAGATCACCATACTGGACCCAGAAGCTTGGGGCCTGTCCTTCAGGTAAGGTTCCTCCGTTAGAATCAAGCCTTACGTTAAACCATGATTTGAACCAGCCCGCATATACCGCAAAGTTATGAGACGGCATGGAGTCGTATATTGTATAGTTGTTAAGTTCCCAATCTCTCTGCAGTCCGGCCCAGTCTGTCTCAACCTTGCTCCTGTCGAAGAATACATATGTCGTTAGGTCCGGATCGGCAAACCAGCCTACAAACGTATAGTGAGCGGCATCGGACGGATTGCCAGGATAGGTAACTGTCGGAGTTTCCAGATCCGCGAGAGGAACACCGTACTTCTTATCCTCAGTACCCACTTCACCCTCAGCACCATTGACGAACTCGATCGAATACAATGTTCTTTCGTAATAGATCCTCAGTTCGCTATATCCGGAGGGAACTCTTGCATATACACCTTCGTTATCCGGCGAACCTAATGTCACTTCTGACCAGGAATTATTACGCAGGACGCGATATTTGGTTGCATGGAATCCGGCGTATTTATCCGTGATAAGGAACTGACCGCCGCTGGTGTGTACGTCGTTGGTCGGGGTGTCGGGATAGTTACCTTCTGTATCTTCCTGATAGAAACCAACCGTAACATTTCCGGTGGAAGTCGTTTCTAACTGAAGAGTAGTCTCGCTTGGATCAGGAAGTATGAATGAATCCAAGAACACTAACACGGTCCCCGGTATATACCCATCCTGAGATCCGGGAGTGCCCTGATCCGGCTCTTTCCAAAGAGTATTAATTATATTAGTAATATATGAACCATCGCTCTGATAGTATTTCACTTCATAGGTTGATGGCCATGTTCTACCTGCATCAGCAAAAGACTGACCAAACAAACCTTGCCATGTTTCATCATCAGGGTAATCAGACCCGCTAACAGTAACAGTTTGCAGACTGTATGCTCCGGGCGCAGAGGGATCCGGACCGGTCCCTACGGGATAATACTTGGACTGGTTTGTATACTGGTAATGAGTGTGTGATGGCCAATAACCAACAAATATTACATAAATCTGAAATGTGGACCACCCAAATAACCCTTGATGATGCGTTAGTGGAGCATTTGGTGTAGGGCCAGTACCTCCCTCATAATAACCGGAGTCCCAGGGATCATTATAGAAATAATAATCGCCATTCGGATCTTCAACATAAATAGTTTGCTGAGATTGCCCGGAATCTGCCGGATAATCAAAGTTGATGGTAATGACATTGCGGTCATAATATACGTTCAGGACCGTGCTGCCGTCACCCAAAACTTGCTTTGCACCGTCATAACGGCCCAGATGGAATCCAATGAAATTAGATGTATTCTCGTTCTGGCCTATCTGGACGTTCTCCTGTCCGGCATAATTACGGTACGGGTCCTGCGGAACAGATACAGTCGATCCGGTAGCTACATTATTGAATACTACCGATCCTTCGAAATCGTACGATTTCTCCGCATCCGCCATTCCGACGGTATCCGTTACCTGCTGTTTCCAAATGATTATGGAATAAGACGACGCTGTGGCCACCCACTTTGCATACAGCGTGGTGTCCTGCGTAAGGCGCGCGTTAAATCCGTAGCGCGTTCCGGTAGGATCCTGTCCGTCCTGAGACGGGGCGCCGGTGTACCATCCGTCGAAACGGTAGCCCTTACGAGTGGGATCTTCCGGAGCGACTGTATTCTCTGTCTTCCTGTAGAACTTAGGAGGCGTATAAGAGGCGCCGCCGCCGGTACCGCCGTCGTTTTCATCAAATCTGAGCCAATAGCCATCAGCAATGACCGGATAGAGATCAACATCATGGTCATTAGTCGTATAGGTTTCGGCATCGATGTTTACCGTATCATTAGGCCTAAGCGACCAACCGAAGAACCCCTGTACATTGCTTTCGGGTATGACCTTCAGATCGCTTATGTCAACGGTCCAGTTGTTGGAAGCTTTTGCCTTGCGTGTCTCGAGGACCGTCGTGTTATCTTCTTCATAGAAGGTAACATAGTACACGGTCTCGAAGACCGCATACAGATCCACAGTCTCTTCTGCAGTGATACCGGTGACCGTACCAAACGACTGATACGTTCCCGATCCATCGGCGCTCGTATTCCATCCGACAAATTCCTGATGCTCTGCTGTCTGCGGATGTTCGGGCTCTATAAGTTCCTCGCCGTTCTTAACTATCTGAGTAGATACAGTCTCTCCGTTTACAATGAAGTTATAGGTCCTGCGTTCCTTCCCTTGTTCCCCGATCACATAGACCGAGAAACTGGTTGCCTTAAAGGAAACCGTTCCGTTGTTGACGCTGGCAGAGATCGTCTCTACATAAACGACGCCGGAGACACCGGCAGCAGTTTCAGCCGCAGCCTTAGCGGCGCTGTTCGCGCGCTCGTACAGGATGCCTGCGGTTACAGGCTTTACCGTACCGATCTCAAGTCCCTTTACTATAGCATCCGCATCTTCAAGGATATGGTAGACAGTAGCTATGTTTCCGCTAAGGTTTACATTGTTGATCGTGACAGTTACAGGCTCTGTAGGCTGAATCTCTTCATCGCCGTCGCTGAGCTTGATGTCATAGAACGCAGCTATGTTATCCTGAGTGAGAGCGTTCAGCGCTTTGTCCCCTACGACAGAAGGCGCATTAATGCCTCTGGAAGCGGACTTAAGCATTGCTTTTCTGGTTACGCTGCCAAGTACCTGTGCGAAAACGACTGTGTTTTCAGGGAGCAGGCCCTTAACCGTAACGGTCTGATCTTCACTATAGTATTCTTTATCTATTAAGTTCTGAGTGGGTTCTTCTGCCGGAGCATTGGCAGGTTCTTCCGTGGGCTGCTCTGTGGACGCAGGTTTATCAGCAGGTGCTGCAGCAGGTTCGTCCGCGATCTCTTTTTCAGGCAAAACTTTCGGTGCAGTCTCATCTGCTTCTGCTGCATCCGCAGGCTCTGCTTCCTGAGCAGGTTCCTGTGCGGGTCCCTCTTCGGGAACATCCGCGTCATTGGTCTCTTCAGCCGGTTCTTCTGCAGCCGGAGTTTCCTCGGGCAGCTGTTCTTCCTGTACAGCAACAGGTTCTGTCGCATCATCCGCAGCAAATATGTTTGCCGGAACGAGCGAAAGTACCATAACAAGGCACAGGATGATGGATAATAGTTTCTTTATCATCTCTGCACCTCCTACTCTGCCGGCCAGCCTTTGGCTTCAAGCACGCTGGCCCCGTTGTTAGCTGTCTGTACGGCATGCGCCTGGATCGAGACGGTCATGGTGCAGCCCGAATAAGCGCTGTCGATACCTGAATCGAAACTGACTTTGGTAAACAGCGGCTTGCAGGTCTCCCCTGCCTTAAGAGCTGTCTTGTAGTAGTACCAGCCGTCCTTTTCGGTCCAGTTCTCCGTGTCGATGTCAAGATGGATAAGACCGGTATCAAGCTTGGCGCTGTCATCCTTCATCTGGATGGCGACGTCCGCTTTTACCCTTACCCATGCTTCCGAAGAGCCGATGTTCTCGACTTCAACGACCTTTACCACTTCCTGTCCGGGAATGATCTTTTTGGTGGAACCTGCTTCGAACTCTTTGGTCTTTTCCAGGTCCGCCCATTCGTTGACGGCGATCTTGACGTTTCCGGATGCTACCACTGTGTGCGCCTTGTCTTCGGCGGTGAAATACGCCGCCGTACCGGTAGCCAGTATGGCCGCCAGCATTACGACAATCGCAAGGATAAGTATCCTTCTCTTGTTCATTAAATTGCTCCTTTCCACTCAGAAACAATCATTTGTTCCGCGTGAGGAGACCCCGTGTTTTCCCGAAGCCTCCTCACGCGCCCCGGATGCGCCGGGGAGCGTGATCAAAAGTTTAAAACTTACTAAATCTCAATGCGGCTTTAGTCCTGATCAATCGGAACTAAAGAAACAAAAACGTTTCTGTTAGTTTGCGCCGAAGGTTGCTGCCCATGCAGCAGCAGCGGTGTCGAATCCTTCAGCCTGAACTGCGTAAGCAATGAAGGTAAGAGTAGGAGTAGCTGTATCAGCAGATGTTACTTCCTGACTTACTGTAACCTTGTCGTCGGTAAGTACGGCAACGGTATCTCCCGCACTCTTTACGACCTTGGAACCATATACGTTGTTATCAGCGTCGACAACTTCCCAGTTAGCAGTATCAACGGTCCAGTTGATGTACTTCTTGGTAGCGTCACTTGTTAAAGCATTGTTTGCTTCGGTGACCTTAACAAATACCCAGCAATCCTCGCTGCCGGTCTTGACCTCTACGGTCGGGTCCTTCTGGAGCTCGCGGCCGGGCATCATCTGATAGCCCTCTACAGCCTTTACGGGATCTTTAGTAGTATCGATGGTCTTGCCGTCGGTCTTGCCGTCTGCATCTACCTTAAGCGGATGCTCGTAGAGATCGATCTCCACCTTGCCGATGGTAAATGTGTTCACAACTTCATCAGTAGAGGATGTCAGATAAGCGATGGTTCCGCCTACTGCGAGTCCGAGCACGAGTACGAGTGCCAGGATCATTACGAATGTCTTCTTTTTCATTTCAATTTCTCCTTTTCTTTGAAATTATTTTGAAAACTAATAAAAACTATTTAGAGTTCGAGCCATATGCATTTGCCCTGCTTCTGAAACAACTTACCGCACGCTTGCCGGGCGTGACTGACTGTCATGTCTTCTGTTCCTGCTCCTCCTTTTTATTTTTACCTTTGTCGTTGCTCAATATCGCACCCAGAAGGTCGGGCAGAAATACCAGCAGCAGCAGTACCGCACCCACGGCTATAGCGAGATATGTGCCGGGAGGATGCTGTATGAAGCTGGACAAGTAGCCCAGATACGGGATGGTGAACACGGGTCTTCCCAGAAGGTTGTTCTGGTGGACTCCGTCTCCTCCGTCCGCTGTGTCGTTGGCATCGCCCTTGGTGATAAAGCGGATGGCGCCTTGGTCATCCGTCTTGATATCCACCACCCTGTGGGTGGCAACGACCAGGTCTTCGTTGAGCACGAACGTTATCGGATCACCGACTTTTACGTCGGCGGGATCCACTTTCTTTACGTAGATGAGGCTTCCCACATGATACGTAGGTTCCATGGACCCTGATAATACTGTATATACCTGAAACCCCAGCAGGCGCACGCCCGCAAGAGCTACGGCCAGAATCACCGCGAGCACCACTATGACAGTACTTATGATGCTCCAAATCTTTTTAAACGAATTCATTTATCTGCTTAAAAAACCATATTAGCGATGGCTTAACATAATACAAAATGCAATCATATTAATTACGACAATATATTATAGAAAAATGATAAGTAATTATCAACAAGTTTGAATACAAAAACATAGTTATTATGTAACATTTTTCTACATATGTATACAAAATTTTCTGCAGATTCTGCATGCGTATATCAAAAAGCAGGGGCGGAACGTTCCTCCCCTGCATCGCATAATAGATAATAAGATTCAGTTTGCTGTTTTTTCCGCTGGTTGCTCCGTTTCGACTGTTTCCGGGGAAACGTCATCTTCAGCCGGCGGCTTGTATCCGTGTTTCTTCTGAGTCCTTGCGGATGCCAGAGCAAGGCTTTCAGCGCCGTACGTCCCTTTCTTCTTTGCCCTCTTTGCAAGGAAAATGTACAGAGCCAGAGCTCCTATGAATATGCATACGCTTATCACCTGCGCCTGACGCAGACTGCCAATCCACAGGCTGTCGGTCCGCAGGCCTTCGTTAAAGAATCGGCCGAACGAGTAGACAATAAGGTGCGTAAGGATGAGCTGGCCGTCGAACTTTCTGCGCCCGCTCAGCTCTATCCACAGGATCAGTACGAACATCAGGAAGTCCCAGATGGAAGCATAAAGGAAGGTCGGATGGACAAGTTCTCCGTTAACTTCTATCGCCCACGGAAGCGTGGTGGGCGTGCCGTGAGCCTCGCTGTTGAAATAGTTGCCCCAGCGTCCTATGCTCTGCGCAAGCGCAAGCCCGGGAGCCACAAGGTCCAGCCATTTGAGCGGTTTCTGCTTCCAGTGGCGCACAAGTATTATGGCTGTGGTTATGCCGAAGATGAGGCCGCCGTGCATTGCTATGCCGCCCTTCCATATCTCGAACACGGACCAGAAGTTGTCCTTGTACTTTTCCCACTCGAATATTACGTAGTAGACTCTGCAGCCGATCACACCTATGGGAACTATCCACAGCATGAAGTCCAGCACCCTGTCGCGGGGCTGTATTCCGTACTTGGGAGCGCGCCAGTACATTATCATGACCGCTGCGATTATCGCAACTACAAGCGTTATTGCGTACCAGCGGACCTCAAGTCCGAATATTCTGAATGCTATCGGATCCGGAACGGGAAGAAATCCTTTCACAGTTCGCGCCTCCCTTCCATCGCTTTGGAGAGCGTAACTTCATCCGCGTACTCCAGGTCTCCGCCCACGGGCAGTCCGTGAGCTATGCGCGTTACTTTTATCCCTGCAGGCTTGATAAGCCTTGCGATGTACATTGCCGTTGCTTCTCCTTCTATGTTGGGGTTTGTGGCAAGTATCACTTCTTTAACGTCGTTTTCCTGAAGACGCACTATAAGAGATCGGAGGTTAATGTCCTCCGGACCTATGCCGTCCATCGGAGAGATGGCTCCGTTAAGCACGTGATATACGCCTTTATATTCGCGGACGCGCTCCATGGCGGAAACGTCCCTGGGGCTCTCCACCACGCATATGGTGCTGTGCTCCCTTGCCGTATCCGCACAGACGCTGCAGATGTCTCCGTCCGTAAGGTTTCCGCAGACGCTGCAGTAGCGCATGCTTGCCTTGGCGTCCGTTATTGCGTCCGCAAGCGCTTTTGCTTCCGGTTCGTCCAGAGAAAGGATGTGGAAAGCCAGCCTCTGCGCGGTCTTTCCGCCTATTCCGGGCAGTTTGGAAAGCTCCGCTATAAGCTTG
>JAILDA010000078.1 GCA_024689865.1 Clostridia bacterium
GGCAAGGAAAAGTCCGTAGACAACATCATCGCGGCGGTCGAAAAGTCCAAGGACAACGACATAGACAGGCTGATAACAGGCCTTGGCATACGCAACGTAGGGCGCCAGAGCGCAAAGGCTCTGGCCGCAAGATACGCGGACATGCAGGCCGTAATGGACGCTCCGTTGGAGGAGCTTACACAGATCCAGGACTTCGGCGAGATAGTTGCCGGCGGTATAGTGGAGTTCTTTGCGCAGCCGCAGAACAGACAGATCGTGGAAGAGCTGGAGGCTCTGGGCGTTAACACCAAGTCCAAGGCCGCGCAGAGCAGGAAGGACGACCGCTTTGCCGGAAAGACCTTCGTGCTTACCGGAACGCTTCCCACGCTTACAAGGGAGCAGGCCACGGAGATCATAGAGAGCTTCGGCGGCAAGGCTTCCGGCAGCGTCTCCAAGAAGACCAGCTACGTTCTGGCCGGAGAGGCCGCGGGCAGCAAGCTCACCAAGGCCCAGGAGCTTGGGATAGAGATAATAGACGAAGAAACGTTCAGAAAAATGACGGAGTAGAGTTCCGTCACATTTAAAGCTCCGGCCGTGTCCCGGAAGTATTGATTATTAAAGGACGCTGGGGTATAATCCAATAGTACAGGGATGTGCCGGCCCGCAGCCGGGCTTCCGCGCAATAGGAATCTGCGAACCATGTCAGGTCCGGAAGGAAGCAGCATTAAGCGGAGCCGCCTATGTGCCGCGGGCAGAGCTCGGCTGCGGACCGGCACAGTTTTTTAAGTAATAAAGGATACGCTACAACCGGCGTTTCCGTACTGCCGAACGGCGGCGGGCGGGACGCAGCCACCCAAAGGGAGACCAGCATGTATCAGGCATTGTACAGGGCCTTCAGGCCGGAAACGTTCGACGATCTTATCGGACAGGACCACATAGTAAAGATACTTAAGAACCAGATAGCTTCGGATACCGTGGGCCACGCCTACCTTTTCTGCGGAACGCGCGGAACGGGCAAGACCACAACGGCAAGGCTCCTGGCCAAGGCTCTCAACTGCACTTCGGAAGGGGAGCGTCCCTGCGGCGAGTGCGATACCTGCCGGGCTATAGCCGCCGGAACGTTCATAGACGTTACGGAACTTGACGCTGCGTCCAACAACTCCGTGGACGACATCCGCACGCTTCGCGAGGAAGTAAACTTCCCGCCCGCGGTCGGAAGAAAAAAAGTCTATATAATCGACGAAGTCCACATGCTCTCCACGCAGGCTTTCAACGCCTTCCTTAAGACGCTGGAAGAGCCGCCCAAGGATACGGTATTCATACTTTGCACTACGGATCCGAACAAGCTTCCGGCAACAATACAGTCCAGGTGCATACGTCTGGATTTCCGCCGCGTTCCGGAGAGCGTCATCCGCGCAAGGTTCCGCGATATCTGCGCTAAGATAGGCGTAAAGGCGGACGAGGACGCCCTTGCGCTTCTTGCGGGCAGCGCGGACGGTTCCGTAAGAGACGGTCTGTCGCTTCTGGATCTTTGCATAGGAAGCGGAGACATGCTTACAAGGGAGGACGTACTGGACCTTCTGGGAATGGCGCCGTCGGAACTTTTCGTAAAGCTTACGGACTGCGTGCGCACCGGAGACGCCGCCGGAGCGCTTATCGCTTTTGCGGAAACTCTCTCGGAGGGCAAGGAAGCTCTTCAGGTAGGGCGCGACTGGCTGGACCATTTCCGCAGTCTCATGATAATAAAGTTCTCGGACGAACCGCAGAACATACTCAACCTTTCCGCGGAGAACATAGAAAGGCTTAAAGTCCAGGCTGAGGCAACGGACATGGCCTTCATCTCCGCATCCATAAAGACTCTTTCGCAGGCTCTTCTGGACGCGCGCTGGGCGGCAAGGCCCAGGACGCTTATAGAGCTTGCCATCATAGAAATGTGCCGCTAGGCAGCAGGCGGCTTCGCCGCAACAATAATTACAGCCGGCCTTCGGGCCGGTAGTTCTGCACAGGAGAAACAATGGGCAACGTATTTTATTTTCCCTGGGAAGTATCGCTTATGGAGGCCATCCAGGCTCACCTTGGAAGCTTCGGCGTTAAGCTTGCGTCCATAGTAAGCATGTTCGGCGAGGAGCTGGTGCTGGTAGCAGTGCTGGGTTTTGTCTACTGGTCCCTCAACAAGAACATCGGCCGCAAGATAGGCTTAAACATCGTTATGGGCGTGGTATGGAATCCACTCATAAAGAACATCGCGTGCCGCAGGCGTCCTTACTTCGACAACCCCGGGATCAAATGCCTTAAGCCTGTGGACACCTCCGCGGACATCTACGACATTAAGGCGCAGGGCTGGTCCTTCCCCAGCGGACATTCCACCAATTCCACCATCGCGTTCGGCTCGCTGGCGTATTTCTTCAGGAACAAGGCGGTAAGGACGATCTGCATACTGCTGCCGCTGCTTGTAGGCATTTCCAGGTTCTGCGTAGGCGTCCATTATCCCTCGGACGTCATCTGCGGCTGGGTGCTGGGACTTGTGATCGTGTTTGTAATGCCGTGGCTTCTGGACCATTCAAAGCACAAGGCTGTGCTGTACATCATTATATTTGCCGTGTCGCTGGTTGGGTGCTTCTGGAGCAGGACCAACGACTACTACACCGGACTCGGCATGATGGCAGGCTTCTTTCTGGGCGACCTTTTCGAGGAAAGGTTCGTCCGCTTCGAGAACACTAAGGTGTGGTGGCGCATGCTGCTCCGCGTACTTATTGGCGGCGCGCTGTTCTTTGCGCTGAACACCTTGCTTAAGCTGCCGTTCCCGCACGCGCTGCTGGAGGGTGAGACCGCTGCGGCGTTCATCATCCGCGCGGTGCGCTACTGCATAGTGCTGTTCGTGGAAGTAGGCATTTACCCACTGGCGTTCAGGATACTGGACGGAAAGAAAAAGAAGGCCGCGCAGGCCGGGGCGCCTGCAGAAGGAGCAGCTGAATGAACATAGTATTTCTGGACAGAAAAAGCATAGGGGACGACCTGGACCTGAGCGCTTTCGACAAGCTCGGAAACGTTGTAATGTACGATTTTTCGACTCCCGCCGAGGCCCGGGAGCGCACTAAGGACGCGGATATAATAGTCCTCAACAAGACTCCCATAAACGAGCATACCACAGGACTTGCGGATCATCTTAAGCTGGTCTGCGTTACCGCCACGGGTACCAACAATCTGGACAATGACTATCTGGACTGCCGCGGAATACAGTGGCGCAACGTTGCCGGATATTCCACGGAGAGCGTCGCGCAGCACACCTTTGCGCTGTTGCTCTACGTATGGGAGCATCTGCGCTACTACGACGAATACGTTAAGAGCGGAAGCTACGCGGACGACAGGCTGTTTACCCATTTTGCGCAGAACTTCCGCGAGCTTTCTGGAAAGACCTGGGGCATAATAGGCCTTGGGACCATAGGCCGCAAGGTGGCGCAGATAGCGGAGGCTTTCGGCTGCAAGGTGCAGTACTATTCCACCTCCGGCCGCAACCACACGGACGATTACAAAGAAGTAAGTTTCGGGGAGCTTCTTGCGACCTCGGACATCGTATCCATCCACGCTCCGCTCAACGCTCAGACCGAAGGTCTTATGGACGCGGCGGCATTCAAGCAGATGAAAAAAACCGCTGTCCTGATAAACGTCGGACGCGGCCCAATAATCGCGGAAAATGATCTTGCGGAGGCTCTTAAGAGCGGGACCATAGCCGCGGCCGGCCTGGACGTTCTTACCGCAGAGCCCATGAGCAAGGACAGTCCTTTCTTCGGTCTTAAGGACAGCAGACTGTTCATAACGCCTCACATTGCCTGGGCTTCCGTGGAGGCCCGCACCAGGCTGATGGACATAATAGCGGATCAGATCCGGGAATTCATCACGCAATGAACGACTGGCTGAAGATAACTGCCATAGATGTGGGCAAGGGCGACTGTATCTTGCTGCAGCGCGGAGATCATGCCGTTCTGATAGACACAGGCTACGAGGATACTGCCGGGAAAGTGCTGGGCGAACTGGGCGCGGCCGGCGTAAAAAAGCTGGAGGCTCTTATACTTACGCATTTCCACAAGGACCACATCGGCGGTGTTTCTGCTGTCCTAAAGTCTTTCGGCGCCTGCCGGATCTACATGCCCGATTTCGTAAAGGACAGCGAGCATTTCTATACGCTGGTAAGGACTGCGGAGGATCTGAACACGGAGATAATAAGAGTCGTCTCGGATCGGCGGACGGACTTCTTCGGGGCGCAGATCCGCATGTTCCCTTCGCCTTTCGTTTACGACGGTACCAACGAGAACGACTGCTCTATGGTCTGCGCGCTTAGCTTCGGCAGAGTTTCGTTCCTCTTTGCCGCAGATCTTCAGAAAGACGGCATCGCAGCGTTTCTGAAGGACCGCGAAGAACACTTCGACGTACTGAAAGTGCCCCACCACGGCAACAAAAAGGAAGGCATGGCAGAATTGCTTGCGGCAGTAAAGCCTTCTGTGGCTGTCATTACGGACAGCGCGGCCAAGCCTGCGGACGATTCGGTGCTGGAGATGCTCCGTGCATGCGGCGCAGCTATCTTCCGGACCTCGGTGCAGGGCAGCATCGCCATCGAATGCGGCCCGGACAGCATGGATGTAATAAGAAAAGACCGGAATGGATGAACCCGGTCTTTATTCTTTTGGTTTTCAGGTACTTATTATAGTTTTTTCAGATATTCCATTTCTGCCTGAGTAAGCCTTCTGTAGCCGCCTTCCTTCGTGCGTCCCAGCTTTATCTCTCCGATGGCGGTACGCTGAAGAGCCAGCACTCGCAGACCTATGGCTTCGGCCATCTTTCTTATCTGGCGGTTCTTGCCTTCGGATATCTTTATCTCCAGAACGCACTCGCGCGCGGCCTGCGAAACCATGGTAACGGTGGCGGGGCGGGTCTTGTATTTGCGCGTATAGCGTTTGCCCGTAGCGGGATCCTTTTCTTCCAGATCTATCTCCACGCCGCTGCGCAGCATCCGCAGCTGCCTTTCCGTAGGCGTACCGTTGAGCCTGGCAAGATAGGTCTTCTCCAGATGGGAGGAGGGTTTAGATATCTTGTTTGCCAGCTCGCCGTCGTTTGTAAGCAAAAGCAGTCCGCAGCTGTCGTAGTCCAGCCTTCCGACCGGGAAAACGTTGGCGTTAATGTCCGTAAGCAGGTCCATTACGGTGGGTCTGCCTTTCTCGTCCTTTCTGGTCGTAACGTATCCGGCCGGCTTGTTGAGCGCGTACCAGCAGAGTTTTTCCGGTCCGTCCAGAACGCTGCCGTTTACTGTAACGGTGTCGCCCTCCTGAACGTCGTATCCGGGCTCCTTAAGGACTGCGCCGTTTACCGATACCTTGCCGTTCTTTATAAGTTCGTCCGCGCCCCGTCTGGAACTGATCCCGGACTGCGCGATGTATTTGTTCAGCCTCATTTTTTCCGTCCTTTTCTGTCTGCAGACATTCTACCACAGATAAAAACCCTGTGCAAAAAACGATAAAACTTTTTTATTTTTGTAAGATGCCACAGTTGTTCATAAAAAATAACGAACCTGTGGAAAACTTGTGTATTGACAAAACAGACGATGTAGTTACGCCTTGAAATTTCAACGGTTTCCGGCGATAAAAGTTTTCCACAGCTTTTGGTGGAAAAAGGTGGAAAAGAGTTGGGGAGTTTTTTTTCAGTCTCCTGAAAGCCCCGATATTTCAAGGTGTTTTCAGGTTGTTGATAATTGTTCGCGAACAAGTTTTTCACACTTGTGGATGTTAACATAATCGCCCATCTGCAAAAATATTTTTTCCGTGCTTCTTTCGGCTTTTTTCGGGTTTGCCGAAACAGTTCCTGAATTAATTATCCGGCTCCGAAAGTCCTTCCGGAATATTGACTGGAGACTGTAAAAATGCTATATTATCCATAGTAAAAAAGAATCTTTAAATCGGTACAGAGAGACCGGTAAGATCCATAAAAAACGCGCGCACAGCGCAAAGCAGATCTTGCCGGCGGAGCAGGATTTTTTTATGGATCTTAAAAGCAGAAAGCCTAAAGCGCAGCTTCTAAACGAAGAAGCGATGCACAGAGCGCTCAAGCGCATGTCGCATCAGATCCTCGAACAGAACGAGGGCGCCGACGGGCTTGTTTTTTTGGGCATACGCCGCAGGGGAGTTCCTCTTGCCAGGGAACTTGCCAGGAACATAAAGGAGATAGAAGGCTCCGAAGTTCCGGTAGGCGAGCTGGACATAACCCTCTACCGCGACGACCTCTCCGAGACCGATCCCGCGCCCACGGTAAGCAACACTAAGATAGACTTCCCCGTAAAGGACAGGAAGGTGATCCTGGTGGACGACGTCATATTCACCGGCCGCACCGTCAGGGCTGCAATGGACGCTGTGAGCGAGCTCGGAAGGCCGGCATCCATACAGCTTGCCGTCCTTATAGACCGCGGTCACAGGGAGCTTCCCATAAGGGCTGATTACGTAGGTAAAAACGTTCCAACGTCGAGGAACGAGATCATATCCGTACAGATGACGGAATTCGACGGAAAAATGTGCGTCGATCTGTACGAAAAACAGGAGGAATCATAAAATCATGAGTGAGAAAAACGGAGCAATCTACAACGCCAGAGAGCTTGGAACAGGCAAGACTCTGGTACTGGGACTCCAGCATCTGTTCGCCATGTTCGGCGCTACCGTGCTCGTCCCCATCATCACCGGCCTCAGCGTTTCCGCTACGCTGCTCTTCGCGGGCATAGCAACGCTGTTCTGCCACCTTGTTACCGGGGGCAAGGTACCTGTATTCCTCGGTTCGTCCTTCGCGTTCCTGGGCGGATACGCAGCAATAGCGCCGACGCAGCTTGCCGACGGTTCCCCTAACCCGGAACTGTCAAGACTTCTGCCCTATGCGTGCGTGGGCGTTGCCTGCGCGGGACTTCTCTACCTGGTACTTGCACTTATCTGCAAGGCGGTAGGCAGCCACAGGGTAATGAAGTACTTCCCGCCGGTAGTAACAGGCCCCATAATCATAGCCATAGGCCTCAACCTTGCGCCTTCCGCCATCAACAACTGCGACGACAACTGGTGGATAGCTCTGGTAGCCATAGTTGTAGTAATAGTCTGCAACATCTGGGGCAAGGGCATGATCAAGATCATCCCCATACTTCTGGGCGTTCTTGCTTCCTATGTAGTAGCCGCAGTCACCGGCAACGTGGACTGGACTCCGGTAGCCCAGGCTAAGTGGGTAGGCCTTCCGGTAGC
>JAILDA010000032.1 GCA_024689865.1 Clostridia bacterium
CCTTAAGATCCGCGTACATTCTTTCTATTCTTTCTGTCATGACTTCCTCTCTTTCGGTTCTGACATTAACTTGACTGTTTCCGGGCCTGTATTCAGGTCTTTTACAAGTACAATTTACACTACGGAAAATACGGCGTCAAAGCATTATTGGACCTCGAAAAACTGTTTATGCAGGGGTGCACTCGGAGATAAAAACATTGTGCAGCGTTGCACAACTGTTGTGCAACATGTTATAATCAGCTAGAAAGGATAGTGCCCGGAAAGGAGCGGAGATGCGCGGAACAGTAGATGTAGTAAGGCTCGGTAACGCCGAGCTGTTCTCACCGGAGGAACTCAGCAAAAAGTCGTTCAGAAGAACGGAATGGAAACTTAAGATAGCTCAGGCTTCCGCTTCGGGAAGCACCATGCGCGAAGTTCTCGGATTGTTCGCGGGACTGGCGGACGGAGCCGTGTTCCTTCTGGATAAGGATCTTAAGATCTCCTACTTCAGCGGCAGCAGCCACACGTCCGGAAAACTCGCTTCAGCGCTTCTGAAACACGGCGGCGCGGACGGTACGGAGCTTAAGGAACTGCTGTCCGCAACATCGGAGGACAAGCTTATATATCAGGATCTGGAAGACGGCGATATCTGCTGGATAAGTACCGTAAGGCTGGAAAAGACGGAAGAGTTCTACATAGTGCTCATAACCGGCGGCTCTGCGGAAGACAGCGAGATATCCGTCCTGTTCGGCATGCTCCAGGAATGCTTCGAAGAGATAAACCTTCGCAGGCTGCACGGAAACATCCCGCCCGGAGATACAAAAGCGTTCATCACGGCGCTGACGGGCGGCGCGCTTTCCGAGTGGGACGACATAGACGCTTACATGAAGAGGCTCCCCTCTCCTCCCAAGAAATACATGACCATAGGCGTTGCGCAGGCTTCGCCCATGGGCCGCACCTCCGTGGAAAGCCTGTCCTCGCAGCTTAAGGCGTTCTTCCCGGACTGCAGCTGCGCCGTTCTGGGAGACCAGATAATACTGCTCATAAGCAATACCACAAGAGCATTCCAGCCAAAGCCCATATTCAGCGAAAAGGACATGCATTCGCTTCTTACGCAGTACGACGGCCACATAGCATTCTCAAACGTTACCCAGAGACTGGACATGCTCCGCACCAATTACCTGCTTGCCGAAAGCACGCTGCGACTGGGCAAGGCCATACAGGAACGCGGAGGATCGCGCATATTCTATTACGAAGACTACGCGGAATACATCGCCATAGAACTGTCGCTGGAACGCTACAGAGACATAATGCACCACGACGACCTGCTCTTCCTTACGAGCCCGGACGCCGTTACGCTCTACCGCTACGACTATCACCACGGAACGGATCTTCAGACCGTCCTGTACTATTTCTGCAAGAACAACGGAAACATATCGACGGCGGCTAAAGAAGCATTCATGCACCGCAACACTTTCTCCGCAAGGATGGCTCAGATACGCGAGATCCTTGCCGGCGCGGACCTTACGGACGGCAAGGTGCAGCACAGGATGCTGTTCTCCTGCAGGGTGTTCCGTTACTACAATCTCTACTACGATAAAAACGCCCCGAAAAGCCTTTCGGAGCGTCTGTCGCTTACTGAATCAAAGGTGTGATGTACGGGGACGGAAGACCGTCCCCTTCTCTGTTACGGAACGTGGATCATGCAGTATCTCTTCAGGGATCAGAGCCTGCTCTTTACCGCGGCTATGAACTGAGCTGTGGTTAAAGTCTGAACGTTCTCGCCCTCGGCCAGCATCGCAAGATCACCGGTCATCTGCCCTGCCTCTATGGTGTCCAGAACAGCTTTTTCCAGCCTGCACGAAAATTCCGCCAGAGCGGTGTTGCCGTCCAGTTCTCCGCGTTTTTTAAGCGCGCCGGACCACGCAAATATCGTTGCAACAGGGTTGGTGGATGTCTCCTCGCCCTTAAGATATCTGTAGTAGTGGCGTGTTACCGTGCCGTGCGCGGCTTCAAACTCGAAATATCCATGCGGGGATACCAGGACCGAAGTCATCATGGCAAGGCTTCCGAACGCGGTGGATACCATGTCGCTCATTACGTCGCCGTCGTAGTTCTTAAGCGCCCAGATGAAGCCGCCTTTGGAACGTATTACTCTGGCAACGGCATCGTCTATCAGCGTATAGAAATACTCTATCCCCAGGGTCTTGAACTTTGCATGGTATTCTGCGTCGTATATGCGCTGGAATATGTTCTTGAAGGTCTGATCGTACTGTTTGGAGATGGTGTCCTTGGTGGAGAACCAGAGGTCTTGTCTTTGCGACAGCGCGTATTCGAAGCAGGAGCGCGCAAAAGCCTCTATGGAGCTGTCCTTGTTATACATGGACTGCAGAACTCCCGCACATTCGTAGTCGTAGACCGTTTCCTTAAACTGCACTCCGTCCTGTCCGGTAAACACCAGCTCTGCCCTGCCGGGGCCCGGCACCCTGTATTCCGCTGCCTTGTACACGTCGCCGTAGGCATGGCGCGCTATGGTTATGGGCGCCTTCCAGTTTCTTACTGCAGGCTTTATGCAGCTTGTCATTATAGGAGTGCGGAAGACGGTACCGTCCAGCGCCGCCCTGATCGTGGCGTTGGGGCTCTTCCACATCTTCTTAAGCTTATATTCCTCCACGCGCTGAGCGTTAGGAGTGATAGTGGCGCACTTTACGGCGACCCCAAGGCGCTTGGTTGCTTCTGCAGCTTCCAATGTTACCCGGTCGTCGGTTGCATCCCTGTTTGCAAGTCCAAGATCGTAGTACTCCGTATTCAGCAATACGAACGGGCTTATAAGCTCATCTTTTACCATTTGCCAGATGATGCGGGTCATCTCATCGCCGTTCATCTCCACGATGGGGTTCATTTTAATCTTTTCCATGATGTGTCTCCTTAGGTGCCGACGGTCATGTAACGTTGAAATTACCGAGAATTATAACAAATCACGATGCTTCTGTAAACCTGAACGGACTATATAAGCTAAACAAAAAGGACGGCCGTTAAGGCCGCCCGGTCGATAGTAAGATCCTGAATATAAGGCTGCTTTCGCTACAGGTTTTCGTTGCGCAGAGCGTCTATGGGATTGTCCTTTCTTATCCGCCTTGTGGAGTACAGCATCGTTGCGAACACGACTATGAAAACGCTTGCAACTGCT
>JAILDA010000077.1 GCA_024689865.1 Clostridia bacterium
AAGATAACTCATGACTTCTTCTCCACAAATATATAGTTGTCATTCTGATTTATTCTTTTTCAGATAGTCCGCATTCCTCGGCTCGTAAGGCACTGAAATGAAGTCTCGTTTTTGGTGGTACAAGCAGCATACCGTCTCGACGTGCAGCGTTCCGGGGAACATGTCCACCGGGGTCGCTTCGATAAGACGGTAGCCGCTGCCATCGCAGAGCACCTTAAGGTCTCTGGCCAGCGTGGACGGATTGCAGGAAACATAGACCACTCTCTGAGGTCCTATCTTAAGGACAGCCTCCAGAAGGCTCTTCGCGCAGCCGGCCCTGGGAGGATCCAGAACGACTACGTCAGCCTTTACGCCCTGAAGCTTGGTATCTATAACGTCCTCCGCCCTTCCGCAGACGAATGTGGCGTTAACTATGCCGTTGATTACGGCGTTGCGGTTCGCGTCCAGCACCGCAGGCTTTACGCTCTCCACTCCTATTACGCGGGCGCACTGCCCCGCCATGGAAAGGCCGATGCTTCCGGCGCCGCAGTATAGGTCCAGAAGGCTCTCAGAGCCCGTCAGACGCGCGTATTGCTGTGCTTTGGTATAAAGTATCGAACAACCCTCGGAATTGACCTGATAGAAGCTCTGAGGGCTTATCTCGGTATTGAGCGTTCCGGCCGCTGTAACGATCTCGTCCTTAAGGATTCGGCGGTCCGAAACGAAACCTCCGTCCCTGTCTTCCTTTATCGTCATCACCTCGCCGGCGCGGGACGTACGCACAACGAGCCTGGTGAAATACTTCTGAGTAGGTTTAAGCTCCGCGCGGATGCGTTCCACGGTATCCATGGCGGCCTGCTGCTGGATGACGCAGTCCTTGGGCTCCACCATGCTGTGAGTTCCGCGCTTAAGGTAACCGACCTTGTTTCCGGATATCGCGAACTCTGCCTTGTTTCTGTAGCGGAGCGGCATGGGAAAGTCCGCGTCTATGTCCTGAGGCGTGGCTTCCGCGCTGTCCTTAGCGAAGATGATGTCCCTCAGAACGTAGTCTTCGCCTGCCTTAAAGCCACCGATGTGGAGCAGAGCGTCCTCCACATGTTTTTGCTTAAGCGTCAGCTGGGCTTTGTAGCTGAGCCCTATGAGCGGGCATCCACCGCATTCCGCTGCGTACGGGCAGGGAGAATCTGTCCTGTCCGGCGAAGGCTCTGCGATGCGCGGCAGCACTCCTTTTGCGGATCTGGAACCTTCCTTAAGCAGTATTTCCGCCTCTACGGTGTCTCCCGGAAGCGCTCCCGGAACGAAGACTACCATTCCGCCTTCGGTCCTTCCTATTCCCTCTCCTTCCGAGCTGATGTCCGTTATTCTTATGATATCCATAGTCGACCTTGTTAAAAGCCTCCTGACGTGATACAATGCTAAATTGCCATCTGTTGATGACCTTGTATTTAGTATAATCTAAAAGCGCAGATAATGCCACAGGCAAGCATTTGAAGAGTAGTTTCGAATCAAAACAGAATAGACGCAGAAACATTATCTGGGCGCTGGCGTTCGTGATCATAGCCGCGGCTTCCGTTTACGCTGTAAAAAAGGTAAGCGGAGAGTTTTCTATAACAAAGCTGCGGGAACTGCTTTACGGCGCCGCACCCATTCCTGTGCTCCTGTCGTTTGCTGCGCTTGCGGGATTCTTTATATTCCAGGCACTGTCGCTCAAGACCCTTCTTAAGTCCTTCGGTCAGGAGACGAGCCTTGGAAAGAACATCGTATTCGTTTCTACGGATCTGTATTTTTCCGCCATTACGCCTTCCGCTACCGGCGGCCAGCCTGCATGCGGATACTTCATGGTAAGGAGCGGAATACCGGCCAGCTGCGTTACGGTATGCCTGGTGTTCAACCTGGCGATGTACACGCTTTCGATAATAATCATAGGGATCGCAAGCATCCTGATAGCTCCCGGAATATTCAACTACTTCAGCACAGCGGCAAAGATACTTATACTTCTCGGTGCGTTCGGGCTTGCAATGCTTGCGCTTCTGGGAATAGTAATTACCATTAAGCACAGCGCTATAGACCGTCTGGCATCCATCGTAATGAAGATCGGAAAAAAACTGCGCCTAATAAAGGGCCGCAGCGACGAGGTAAGCATACGCCAGTGGGTGGAAGATTACAAAGGCTACGCCAGCCAGCTGAAAGGCCACGGGCCTGCCCTTGCAAAGTCTCTGCTCTACAATACGCTGCACAGGCTCTGCCAGATGTCCATAACCATGCTGATGTACATAGCGGTAACCGTAGGAGGATCCGCAAGCACGTGGACCGTAATAAGGCAGGGGGCGCTGCTTTTAGGCGCGCAGAGCCTTATAAGCATAGGTTCCACGTTCATACCCATCCCCGGCGCCATGGGCTACACGGATCTTATGATGCTCAACGCTTTCGGCAAGGTAATGACATACTCCGAAGCAGCAAGTCTGGAGCTGATGTCGCGTTCCGTATCCTTCTATCTATGCGTAATAATTGCGTTTCTGATAGTTATCATCTACTCCATACGAAGCAGGAAAAAGTCTTCTGATATTGAATGAAAAAGAGGCGGGAAATGTCCCGCCTCTTTAAATAACTAACTGATTACATAATATTAATTTGGTTATGTTTCTCTGTTTCAGATCCTGCCGCTTCTTCTGCGCTCCAGTTCGCCCAGGATCTTCTTCCTTAAGCGGATGTCTACCGGAGTTACCTCCACGAGCTCGTCGTCGTTGATCCACTCCAGCGCTTCTTCCAGAGAAAGCACTCTGGGCGGGGTAAGCTTAACGTTGTCGTCGGAACCGGCTGCGCGCATGTTGGAGATGTGCTTTGCCTTACAGGGGTTTACCACCATGTCCTCGTTGCGGCTGTTCTGGCCCACGATCATGCCTTCGTAGACCTTAACTCCCGGTCCTATGAAGAACTGCATGCGCTCCTGCAGGTTGTTTATCGCGTAAGGAGTGGTAACGCCCGGCTCCTGCGCTATTATGGCACCTGCCATGCGCTGCGGGATCTCGCCCTTGTAATCCTCGTAACCTACGAAGCGGCGTACCATTATGCCCTCGCCTCTTGTCTGGTTTATGAACTGGCTGCGGTAGCCCATCAGGCCTCTTGTGGGCGCGGTGTAAACAAGGCGGCTGCGGCCGTTCCTTGCATCCATGGACTGCATTATGCCCTTGCGCAGATTGAGCTCGGATATTATGGAACCGGAGTATTCGTCCGGAACGTCTATCACGACCTCCTCCACAGGCTCCTGCTTCTGACCCTTGTCGCCCGCGCGGAGTATTACTTCCGGCTTGGAGACCGCCAGCTCGTAGCCCTCGCGGCGCATGTTCTCTATGAGTATGGACAGATGGAGCTCTCCGCGGCCGGACACCTTAAAGCTGTCCGTGGTCTCGGTCTCTTCCACCTTAAGCCCTACGTTTACCTCCAGTTCCTTGGCAAGCCTCTCCCTTATGTGGCGGCTGGTAACGTACTTACCTTCCTTGCCGGCAAAGGGGCTCTTGTTTACGATGAAGTTCATGGAGAGCGTGGGGTCTTCTATGGATATTGCGGGAAGGCCTATTATGTGATCCTCCGTGCAGATGGTATCGCCTATGGTAATGTCCGGAATGCCGCACAGAACGCATATGTCGCCAGAGTGAACTTCCTGGACAGCAACACGCTTCATTCCTCTGTAGACGTAGCACTGGCTTATCTTGCGCAGAGCGTAGCTGCCGTCCGGCTTGGCAACGGCTATCTGAGTGCCTGCCTTAACTACGCCGCTGTCTATGCGGCCTATGCCCAGACGTCCTACGTAGTCGTCATATCCGAGCGTGGAGATCTGCATCTGCAGAGGTTCAGAATCTCTGTCCGGATAGGATCCGCACTGCTCTATTATCGTCTCGAACAGCGGAGTAATGTCCAGACCGCCCTGCCCCGCGGCGCTCTTCTTTATCTTGGAGCCGTCGGAAGCTTCAACCTTAAGGCCTTCCACATCCTTGGGGTCGCGGACTACTATGCCCTGGCGGGCTATTCCGTAGAGTATGGGGAAGTCCAGCTGGCGGTCGTTGGCGTCCAGATCCATAAACAGTTCGTAGACCTCGTCGACTACCTCGTCTATGCGGGCGTCCTTCTTGTCTATCTTGTTTATAAGGAGTATGGGGTTAAGGTCCTGCTCCAGAGCCTTGGAGAGCACAAAACGTGTCTGAGGCATGGGGCCTTCGGAGCTGTCGACCAGCAGGATGACGGTATCCACAGTCTTGATTATGCGCTCCACCTCGGACGAAAAGTCCGCGTGGCCCGGAGTGTCCACGATGTTTATCTTGTAATCTCCGTGCATTACGGAGCAGTTCTTGGAATATATGGTTATTCCGCGCTCGCGTTCTATGTCGTCGGAATCCATTACACAGTCCTTCATCTCTTCGTTTTCGCGGAACACGCCGCTCTGCGCAAGGAAAGCGTCCACCAGAGTGGATTTGCCTGCGTCTACGTGAGCTATGACTGCTATGTTTATGATCTTTTCCTTTGCCATCTTTGTGCCTTTCTTTTTTAACCGTGATAGTTTACCACAAAGTCAGGCGTTCTTCCACATTTACTTGAATTGTGGTACAATATTTTATTATCAAAAAGAAACAGTTGCGTTTAAAACCGATACAAATAATGAAGAGTTCCATCTTAAGAACAGTAATATGGATCATCCTGGCGGCGCTTGCGCTTATCATACTTACGCCTGTGTCGCTGATATGCATGTTATTCTATAAGGCCGAGCCGCTGGCCAAACCAAACGCTGTGGCAAAGTGGATAGTGGAAGTGCCGCTCACGTGGTTTCTGCGCCTTGGAGGCTGCGATTACAGCGTGCGCGGACGGGAGAACATTCCGGACGGACCGGCTCTGTTTACCGGAAACCATCAGGGCAACTTCGACGTAGGGATCATTCTTTCGGCGCTCGGCGGGTACAAGGTCCCGGTCGCCAAAATAGAGGCAAAAAAAGTTCCGCTCGCCAACCTGTGGATGATGATGCTGCACATTATATTCATGGACAGAAAGGATCCCAGACAGTCCGCGGAATGCATGAACCTTGCCGCGGAGCATCTTAAGGCAGGACACAGCGTAATCATATTCCCGGAAGGCCACCGCAGCAAAAGCCCAAAGATGGATGAATTCAAGCCGGGAGCCTTTAAGCCCGCGCTCAAGGCCGGCGTACCGGTAGTGCCATTCGTTATAAACGGAACCTATAAATGCTTCGAAGAGCCGGGAAGGCTCACCAAAGCCCCGGTAACAGTTACCATACTTCCTCCGGTATATCCGGAAGAAGGCGAAAAGACCAAAGCGCTGTCCGCGCGCGTTCAGCAGATGATACAAGACGAGCTGGACCGCCAGTCTGCATAGTTAATGAAAGACCCGGCATTGCGTATGCCGGGTCTTTATTTTGCTGAATGGTTTTGTCCATACCTTGAAACAGGTGCGATACGCCGTAAGTTACAGGGCTGTAAAGCCTTCGGGCTTAGTTTCAGGTGCAGCAGCGGTCTTTGCCATGCGGCAGCTTCCATTGAAGAACGCGCCGGGAACAGTGATCAGAGATCCTACCGTGATGTCGCCGGCAAAGCTTCCGGTAGCAGCGAACTGCATAAGCTCCGTGCAGTGCGCGGTGCCTTCGCCGGTTCCCTTAAGCTGGAGCTCGGAGCACTTGATGTTGCCCTTTACTCTTCCGCTCTCTGTAATGAGGACCAGATTGGTGGAATCGATGTCGCCCTCGAAAACACCGTCTATGCGGATGGGCTTGTTAGTCTTAACATTTCCCTTAAATCTTGTCTGGCCGCCGATAACGGTCTCTATGACTTCGGAGCTGAGGCTCACCATATTTGTATTGTCAGACATTTGTTCTCTCCTTTACTCAGGTTGTTCCTGCTAATTTGGTAATATACCACAAAAAAATAGTTCTTGCAATAACTTATGTTTTGGAGTATTATTCTAATGTTCACGCAGGTATGGCGGAATTGGCAGACGCGCACGGTTCAGGTCCGTGTGAAAGCGATTTCATGCAGGTTCGACTCCTGTTACCTGCACCATGAAAAGGGACAGACCATCGGTCTGTCCCTTTTCATGTAAGTAATAAGTCAGGAGTCGAACCTTGAGAAGGCGCGAACGTTGAGAAAAGGCCCGGCGGGCCTTTGAACAGTGAGCGGGTCAAGGGGCTGCGGAGAGCCCCGCAGACCGGCAGATTTGCGAAGCAAATATGCTCTCCTGTTACCTGCACCACAGAAAAAGCACCACATCATGTGGTGCTTTTCTGTATAATCGATAAGTTTTCGGAGCCGAACTTATCAGCCGTTCTTTCTGGCTCTTGCCGCCTTTATCCTTCTGATCGGATGGATCTTTACGATAGCGACCACTGCCGCGGCTAATACGATCAGTCCTATTATGTGGTAGGAGATCCAGTACGCAAGGTTCTCGAAGAACGCTCCCGCGTTCGCGAATCCCTCCGCGAAGCTCTTTCCGAGCCTCTGGAAGAATCCGGGCTGCTCGTCTATGCCTGTGTCGGGCCTTGCAACTTCCTTAAGCGTTATCTTTACCGTGGAGTAGCTTACCAGGCTGTCGTACTTGTTGAGAGCGCCCTGATGCTGGTTGATCTCGTACTCGTTCTCGGACAGCGCATCCTCCAGCCTTATGATGTCCTCCATCTTCTCGGCCTTCTCCAGAAGAGCCTCGAGCCTGTCGTGCTTGTTCCTTAAGGTCTGGAGCTTCTGCTCGGTGTCGAAGTACTGCTCGCTTACATCGGTCATCTTCTGGTTAAGGGAAACGACATGGCACTCTTCGTTCATTCCGGAGAGGAAGCTGCTGTAGTTCTCCGCGGGGACCCTTACGGTGTAGCTAGCCGATCTGCGGTACGTTGCGCTTCCGTTGCCGTTGTCCACGGTCTCGTTCTCTATGAAGGCAAAGTATTTGTCTGCCAGGGACTTGATGTATCCGCAGGTCTTTTCGAACTCCGTGCTCTGCAGCGACATGTTCGCGGTGTATATAAGCTTGGTGTTCTGAAGCTGAACAGGAAGCGTTCCGTTACTGTCCGGGGCGATCTTGCTGCTATCGCTGATGATGACCGGCTCCGCATCGGCCGGCATCTCCGCGGTCTGTCTTCCGTCTTTTGTTTCGTACTCGGTATGACTGGACCAGCCGCCGAAATTCGTATCCTCGGAAGTATAATTGACAGATCCGGAATTCGGGGCGGATGCGTCGTTCTTTCCCGAATAACTGCGGTTTCCGATGCTGCCTGCCCCGCCGAAGAATCCTGCGGTAAAGATCAGCACCGCTGCGCAAGCGGCTGCAGCTATCCTGAGCGGTCTTCTCCTGCTGCGCGGTCTTTCGGAAACGGTCTTGGTGTTAGCTTCATAGGACCCGGATGACGCGGCCTTAGGCGCAGCATCCGCTTCTTCCACAAAGCGATCGTCTATATCCCCTATCGCTCTTAACAGCTTTTCGTTTGTCATATTTCAATACCCTCTTTTCTAAGATGCTGCGCCAGGTCTTTCCTTAATCGGAAGAGCATCGTCTTTACGTTGGACTCCTTAAGGTCCAGCCGTGCCGCTATCTCCGATACCGGATCCAGGTACCAGTAGCGCCTTACGAACACTTTGCGCTTAGTCTCGTCCAGATCTCCCAGGAAACGGTCTATGGCCTTTGCCAGCTCGCCGTTCTCCACGGCCTTTTCCGGCTCCGTACCTCCGGAGACTATCTCCGAAAGTTCGTCCAGCGCAAGCGTGTATTCCCCGCCTCCGCGTTTTTGGGCGGAAGACTTTGCTGCCTTGTCCAGCGCCAGATTCCTTGCTATCTTTCCAAGATACGCCTTAAGGCTGGCGGGTCTGGCCGGCGGTATGCTGTTCCAGGCTCTCAGCAAGCAGTCGTTTACGCATTCTTCCACATCTGAATGATCCGCAAGGATATTGCCGGCAACGGTGCCGCAGTACCTTCCGTATTTATCCAGAGCAGCGCCTATGGCGTCCTCCTGTCTGTTGAAAAAGCCTTCTATGATCTGCAGATCGTCCATGTAAAAACCCTCTTCGCCTATAAAGACGCAAAAAAGCATGAGAGGTTACATGCTTTTTTCGGAATTGAACAATAATAAATCTATTCTTCTTCTGTATCCGGGTACTGCTCCGCTATCTGCAGCATTCCCATGTATTTTTCTCTGGCGCCTGCATACCAGGCATTGAAATCCGGATCCACGCCGCTGTGCAGGCGGTGCAGGTACTCGTGCTGGTCAGCGTCCGCATCTTTGTCGAACATTGCAATGGTATATACGCCGATGTTGGAACACTGGTCGGAGATACGCTCAATATTAACCAGCATGTCCAGGAACGTGGATCCTACGATGACGTTGCAGATGCCTTTCTGAAGTCTTTCCACATGCCGGGCTCGGAGATCTTCAACAAGCTCGTCCACGACTTCCTCCACAGGCTCTATGCGTTTTGCGGCCTCTATGCCGCGGTCCCTGTAGGCCGCGACAGCCCAGTCCAGGACCTCGGACATCGCGTTGTGGATCACGGTCATCTCTCTTTGGGCGACCGGGGAAAGCTTCATGTTCTTTGCGTTAAGCTCCTGCGCGTTCTGCGCCAGATTAAGGGCAAGATCCCCTATTCTCTCAAATTCAAGCACGCATTTGATGTTGTAATTGACAAGATCGCTGGTCCGTCCGGTAGTAGTGTCAAGATCCGCCAGCCCTACAAGATAAGCGTTTATGTGATCCGTCATGAAGTCTATGAACTCTTCGTCTTCTTCGATCTGGGCAGCGGTCTCCGGAACATAGTCGCTGATCAGAGTGCTTGCCTTGTGATAATTGTTCCCGGCTGTCTGCGCAACTTTGATCATGGCTTTGCGCACACTGGAGATCGCAAGAGCCGGGGATCCGTACAGAGCCTTGTCCAGCAGTTCCGCGTCGTGATACTTCTCCGGAACGTTGGTCACGGGAGTATCTTTTACGATCTTCCTGGTCACCTTTTCCAGGACCCTGGTAAACGGCAGAAGGATTACGGCGCACGCGAGCCTGAAAATGGTGTGGGTATTTGCGATGCCGCCGGAGGTTATAGGACTGCTCCATATCGCGGACAGAGCGCCCGTGGAATGAAGTATCGCTACGCCCGCAGACACCAGAACTACTACGCACAGATTGAATATGATGTGCGCTATACCGGTGCGCTTGGCGTCCGCCTTGGCTCCGATGGAGCAGACGATGGCGGTGGTAACGCAGTCGCCTATGTAGATACCGATTATTATCGAATATACTGAACTGAAAGTAAGTACGCCCGTAGTAGCCAGCGCCTGCAGGATACCTATCGTAGCTGAAGAACTCTGGATAAGGAATGCTGCCGCAGCGCCCGCGATGAAGCCCAGAAGCGGTCTTGCGGAAACGCTCGTGAACATGTTTGCGAACCACGGCTCTTCGGACAGCGGACTTACAGCCGCGGTCATATTAAGTAGACCGGTGAACAGTATGCCGAAGCCCATGGCTATCTGACCCACGGTTCCGGAATTCTGCTTCTTTATGAACATGATGCAGACTATGCCGATTATGGCGGCTATAGGCGCAAGGGTGCTCGGCTTGAAGAAATTGAGTATCGATCCGCTGTCAGCGTTTATGTCCAGAAGTCTGATTATCTGAGCGGTAACAGTTGTTCCGACGTTGGCTCCCAGCATTATGCCTATGGACTGCTTGAACGTCATAAGACCCGCGCCTACAAGACCCGAGGTAATGACTATCGTTGCGGTGGAGCTTTGAATTACGGCCGTGACAACTACACCAACAAGAAAACCGGCTACCGGATTGTTGGTGACCTTTTTGAGAGCGTTCTTGAACGCTGTGGATGAACTTTGCGACAGACCGTTGCCCATGATCCTCATGCCGTAGAGGAACAGAGCCAGACCGCCTAATAGTGATATCGCATTAAAGATCGTCATACATAGTGATTATATCATAATCACTGATTTATGATAATACTCTTAACAAAAATCCCGTAAAAACTGTTAAGTTGAATCGAAGGCATTACGAACGGCGGAACAGTTTAGTCATATCTATGGGCTCGTATTCTTTCTCTATGCCTGCGATAAGACGAAGAGCGTCAGATTCGCTTCTGTACCCTTCTTTATTTATGGGCTCCCTGAAATCGAGTTCTTCGCCGTCTTTTCTGAGCATGTCCATAAGCATGGACCTTGCGTGCCCGGGGACAGCGTCGCTGCTGTAGATGTATAGACCGCTCAACCCGTTTGCGTAACCCTGACTTCTGACCAGGATGCGGTAAGGTTTTTCGGGAAGAGCTTTGTGGACAGCGGCCGAAACTGCCGCAATGTCCTCGTCCTTCGCCACTATCTTGACATATATGACGTTCGATATGTACGGAGGCGCTCCTTCCAGGTAATCACGGTACGTGGAGCTCTTAAGGCGCTTAAGAAGTACGGTCTCGGGCTCCGAATACTCACCGGAGTGGTACACCCCTATCCTGTTTGCCCGTATCGTGTATATGAAGTAACTGTATCCAAGGTCGTCGAGAGCTGAACGGACCTCGTTAAGTCTTGCCTCATCCAATGCGGCCGACCATAGATAACAGTTTTCTTTCGTGCTGAATATCGCTGCGCCGTCCATGACTATCATAGGCGTTTCCAGGTCCACCAGACCGAACTGCCTGGAGAAGAACGCGGGAGCGTGCTCCGATACCAGACATATCCTTGCGCCGTCCCTGATCAGACGGTTGAGACGGAACTGGACCGAAGGATCGAACACAGCGGATCTGTCCGCAACAAGATCCCTGACCCTTACGAAGAAGACCAGTCCATTGTTCTTTTTGCGGGGAAGACGGAACATGTTGACTGCGATCGCCGCAGCTGTTCCTAGGAATACGTAAACTATCCTCTGCGCTGCCTGAACCAGCGGCTGATCTATCTCCGGGAAGGTTATTACTATGCACAGAAATACTATGGCAGCCAGACCCGATGTATCGCTCTTTCCGACTGCTACGGCAGTGTATATCGAGAGCATGGTACCGACAGCCATCAGAAAATATATAAGCAGCGAATATTTCGATATCAGCGGGAAAGCGTCGAACAGAAGCAGCAGAAGCAGGCCCCAGACGGAACCTATCATCGTGCCTATGACGCGCGATATCGCGTACTGACGGGTGTCGCGAACCAGAGGCTGCATGCATATTATGGCTGTTATGCAGGCTTCGGACGGCATCTGGGCGCCTCTGTAGCCCAGCGCGTAACAAACGAACAGGCAGATCAAAACTGCGACTGTGGTCTTTATTATCCTCTGTCCCATGCGGGGAATGTTTATGTTTATTTTGCTATTATCCATTTGTTTTCTCCGGAACGCAGGCAAGATGGCCGAAAGTCCCGTGCCGTTGTAAAGATAACCATGAACGGCCGGATTGTCAAGTGCATTCTGAGTATTATCCGGAAGGCCGGGCGCTGAATAAAAAAGCCCGGGCGATCATGCCCGGGCCCTGATAACGTTTAATGCTGATTACTTCTTCTTTGCAGCCTTCTCTTCCTTGTAGAGCGGAAGGTTCTTCTTCCAGTAATCTTCCTTGATCTTTACGATCTGACCGGCAAGAACTGCAAGCGCTATGAGGTTCGGGATGATTATGATACCGTTGCAGGTATCTGCCAGATCCCAGACAAAGCCCAGAGTGCTGTAGGAACCGACCATTATGAATACCAGCCAGATTATCCTTACGATCAGCTTGCTTACCTTTGCGTGCATCACCTTTCCGAAGAGAGCCAGCCAGCCCTTCTCCAGGTAGTTATAGTAGGTGATGAGGCAGGAGAAACCGAACAGTATGGACGCGCACAGTACAACGTACTGGCCCCAGTTTCCGGGAAGCATCTTACTGAACGCTGCCATGGTGAGACCTACGCCTTCCGCTCCGCCGTCCCAAAGTCCGGAGAGAACTATCGTAAGACCGGTAACGAGGCATACTACGCAAGTATCTACGAATACTTCCAGCGGTCCCCAGATGGCCTGCTCGCCGGGCTCGTTTACCTTGGCGGACGCGTGGGTTACGGAAGCGGATCCGATACCGGCTTCGTTGGAGAATATTCCGCGGGCCATTCCGTAGCGGATGGCGGTCATTATGCCGAATCCTGCGGCTCCTCCCAGAGCAGCGGTCGGGTTAAAGGCCGCTCTTACTATAAGGCCTATGGCTGCGGGTACCTGACCGATGTTAAGGATTATGATCAGCAGTCCGCAGAGGAGATAAGCGCCTGCCATGAACGGCGAAAGAAGTCCGCAGACCTCGCCTATCCTCTTGATGCCGCCGAATATTACTATGCCGGTAATTACGGCGAATATTGCGCCTGCAATGATCGGGTTGAGTCCGAAGGTCTCGTTGAGAGCCTGGGACATGGTGTTGGTGTCGACTACGGCAGAGATGACTATGCTGAAGAATATGAACAGCACGGCTACTATCTTGCCAAGCCACGGAGCTTTAAGGCCCTTGGATATGTAATACATGGGGCCGCTGACGTACGTTCCGTCGTCCGCCTTTTCGCGGTACTTCATGCCGAGGGCTATCTCGCCGTACTTGGTAGCCATTCCTATGATCGCAGCTACAAGCATCCAGAACAGTGCGCCCGGACCGCCCGCTACTATCGCAGTAGCTACGCCGGCGATGTTACCGGAACCTACGACAGCAGAAACAGACGCCATGGCTGCCTGGAAGGAAGTTATCTCTCCTTCTCCGGCTTCCTTGGAGCCTTTCTTGGCATCTTTAAATGTCTTTACGTAAGTTTCGCGGATCTGGAATCCTATGTTTCTGAACTGGATCCCCTTAAGACGAATGGTAAGGTAGATACCTACACCGAAGATAAGAATGATGGCGGGCCATCCCCAGACAAAGCTGTTTACAGCATCGTTGATACTAACAATCGTTTCCATCAGCTATTCCCCTTTTTAATCTGTATTGAGAGTATAACCTCCTTTTCGCTCCGGCTGGCTGCTGCCCCCTATCAGCACCGGTTGCAAGACCGATAGGGGTATATAGTTATTATACATAATACAGGGGAAAATGAAAGCCTATTTTTGTTTTTTGGCATTTAAAATTTCACCAATATATAGTATAAGAAAAAAGCAGAACACGCTACATGTCCTGCAGTCAAAACCCGGAACGATCTACCGGAGAATATCCAAAAACCCCTTAAGGATACGTGCCGTAATTACCCAGATGGCCCTGCCTTCCCAAGAATAGAACAGCTCCTTGTCCGTCCGCTCAGGCCACTTGTAGTCCCTGCCTCCGCGGATAAGATGATAAGGGAAATCATCGTCCTGGACCCTTACCATCCTAGACGTGCACACGATTGGATCAGTGCCGGTAAAAAACGTAAGAGGCACCTTAAACGTCTCCGCTACTTCTTCTTCGGAAAAGCGTCCGTTGTAATCCGAGAGCCACGCGGCGAACGGATAGACTATTCCGCTTGCGTTGTGGAACACGTCGCAGCTGCAGATCACGTCCAGCTGACCGGGGATTATGAGCAGCTCTTCGCATGCTTCGCGCACGGCTGTCTGTTCGGGAGTCTCTCCGTCCTGGATCGCTCCGCCGGGGAAGCATATGTCTCCCGGCTGTCTGGCGATCTTCTCGGAACGTCGCTCAAACAGAATGAATAATCCGTCAACTTCTTTAATTAACGGTATTATGACGGCAGACCTTCTGCATCCTTCCTGCAGTATTATGCCCGGTGCCCTGCCTCTCAGTTTTTCAATATCGGATCCCATGCGGATGATCGCCTTTCAAATGACCGCTCTCAGAAAATACCCTTGACGAATATCTCTATTCCGATCGCAATGAGTATTATGCCTCCCAGCACGGAAGCTTTTCCTGCAAGTTTCGGTCCAAGCTTTCTGCCGATGTACGTTCCGGCCAGGCATATCAGCAGCGTTACTATGCCTATGATCACGGAACTGATGATCGCATCTTTGATGCCGTAATGCTCTATGGCAAAACCTACGGACAGAGCGTCTATGGACGTGGCAATGCCCATTACGAATAGCGTTCCCGCAGTCATTCCCGCGGACTTGCCTTCGCCGCCCTTAAAGCCCTCTATTATCATCTTTATGCCTATGAAGCCCAGCAATGCCAGCGCTATCCACGGCACAAGCTTCTCGAACCACCCGAACCAGCTTGCTATTGTATGTACGCACAGCCAGCCTATGAGCGGCATGGCGAACTGGAATGCCCCGAAAGCTCCGGAGATGGTGATCGACCGTCCGGCGCTCATGTCCGGCTCCTTAAGCCCGCTCGCAAGCGAAACGCTGAACGCGTCCATGGCCAGCCCTATGCCGAGAAGAAAACTTGTGACAAAAAGATCTTTCATTCCTGCACCGACCTACCGGAACAACACGAACCGCAGATACCACAGCACCAGCATGTGCAGCGGGTAGAACACGTAGAAGAACCATTTGTGGAACGGCGCCTTGCTGCCGGACTCCCCGTTGTACAGGAAGAGCATCATTGGCGCCACCATAAGCGTCCCTGCCTGGAACATCTGCGTCCACCAGGGCCATCCGTAGCTTAAAGCCTTACTCGTTTCTATGAACAGAAATACCAGACAAATAAGCGTGTGCAGGGACCAGCGAACAGTCTTGTTGTCGTGCCAGATGTGGGCGGCAAGCGCGAAAAGGATTCCCATGTACGGCCAGTCTCCCCATTTGGAAAGGTAAATAAGCCCGCCTATTATTACGATGCGGACCACTATGTCCGTCTTGCTGTCCCAGACAATAAGTGCCAGAAGAGCAAGGAAGTAAGTATAGATGACGCTGAACAGCGGCAGTATCCTGCCTGTCTCCATGAGGGAAAAGCACGGCCAGGATATCAGCGCGAACACACCCAGCCTCGCAAGGTAATGTTTAACGTTCTTTGTATATCTGTACCCTTCCGCTATGAACACCGCCATGGTAGGGCCAGTAAGCCTTCCGAAAAAGTGCATCAGCTCGCCCTGCACGGAGTAAGTATAGACAAAAAGCCATGCTATGTGGTCCACAAGCATGGCAAGTATTACGATATATTTTATCTGATTTCTGTTAAGACCGCCGTTCAATCTTCCACCAGTCTTATCTTAGCGCCCAGTTTGGACATCTTCTCCACGAAGTTCTCGTAGCCGCGTTCAACATGATAGATCTGCGAGACCTCGGTAGTTCCCTTGGCAACAAGACCTGCAAGCACCAGCGCGGCGCCTGCCCTGAGGTCCGTGGACACTACCTGAGCGCCCTCCAGCGGACACTTGTCTCCGGGGATGCTGGCAACTCTTCCGTCCACGCGGATGTTGGCGCCCATCTTTGAGAGCTCCTGAGCGTGCATGAAGCGGTTCTCGAATACAGTTTCTATTACCGTGCTGGATCCGGAAACTGTAGTAAGCAGCGCCATGAACGGAGCCTGCATGTCCGTGGGGAACCCCGGATAAGGCAGAGTCTTTATGTCCGTGGCAACAAGCCTGTTGATGTCGCCTCTTACCCGCATGCCTTCCATTTCGTCCTGGATGACAGCGCCGCACTCTATGAGTTTGGCGATGACAGGCCTTACATGGTCCGGCAGGCAGTTCTTGATAAGAACGTTGCCTCTTGTGATGGCGGCCGCCACCATGAATGTGCCGGTCTCTATCCTGTCCGGGATCACGGCATGCCTTGCGCCGTGCAGTTTTTCAACGCCTTCTATCCTTATCGTATCGGTACCTGCGCCTTTTATCTTAGCTCCCATCCTGTTAAGGAAGGAAGCAAGGTCTACGATCTCCGGTTCTTCGGCGGCGTTCTCTATTATTGTGGTACCTTCCGCTACAGCGGCGGCCATCATTATGTTCTCCGTTGCGCCTACGCTCGGGAAATCCAGATATACCAGAGCTCCGGTAAGTTTGTCCGCGGCTGCGTATACCATGCCTTCGCTGATCATCACCCTTGCGCCCAGGGTCCTTAATCCCTTAGCGTGAAGGTCTATCGGGCGGTTGCCTATCGCGCAGCCTCCCGGCTGGGCGATGGTAGCCTTACCTAGCCTTGCAAGCAGCGGGCCCATTACGAATATGGAGGCTCTCATGAGCTTTACCAGATCGTAAGGCACTTCGGAAACGTTTATTCCGCTTCCGTCCACTGTGACAGTGTGTTCATCCCAGTTCTCTTCTACCTTTGCTCCCAGACTGCGCAGGATGCGGCACATGACGTCTATGTCCTTGAGCCTGGGGACCTCGTTGATCTCGCAGACTCCGTCCGTAAGAACGGTAGCCGCAAGTATCGGAAGCGCGGCGTTCTTTGCGCCGCTTATCTCGACCTCGCCGTAAAGCGGGCCTGAATTTTCAACAATGTATTTAGCCATAGTATGTATATTATATCATAAGGCTTTTCAATGTCAAAATGCGCTTGTAAAAACACACGGATTATTGCATAATTAGATTTGATCGGAGGTGCAGACATGACATTAACAATAACACTCGACAGCTTGCTCAGGACCATACTGCTGGTCGTCGCGATCATTGCGGTAATAGTACTTATCGTACTTATGATAAAGATCATAAAGGCTCTCAAGACTCTTCCCAGCACCATGGAGCACGTGGATGGAATTATCGGTGACGTCGAGACCATTTCCAGCGCGGGAAAGAACGTAGTAGTTAAAGCCGGCGCAGCATTGGCAGGCATAAAGCAGGCTACGGACGAGAACCGCGGACCGGTCAGAGCAGCAACCAGTTTCGTAAACGCAATGACCGGATTCGTAACGCTGCTCAGAAGCAAAGACGATAAGAAAAAGTGATCATACACGAAAAAAACAGGCCCTGAGGTCTGTTTTTTTATTTCCTCCGATATATCCGGTCTATCTCTTCCGTAAAGCTTCCGTCCCGGTTCCTTACGGCAAGAGACGGCAGCACCTTCAGTTCCGTGCCTCCGCCCTTTACGCATTTAAGCAGAAAAAGATTGGGCGCGTCGCCTTCGTGCGGGCAGACCATCCTCAGCAGCTTGGGTTCAAGGCCGGTCTTCCTGGCGCATTCCATTATGTCCGCCAGTCTCTGAGGCCGGTGCACCAGATAGAAGCTGCCTCCGGCCCTGAGCGCGTAAGCCGCAGCCCGGAAGAAATCCTCCAGTCCTGCGCTGCTCTCGTGCCTTGCCGAGTCCTTTACGGATGCGTCGCAGCTTACGCCCCTCCCTCTTTCGAAATACGGAGGATTGCATACCACCGCGTCGAAAGATGCAGCCTTTACGTACTCCTCAATTTGCGCCGCATCGCCGCAGATGAAGTCCGTCTTGTCCGACAGCCCGTTAAGCTGTGCGCTCTGTTTTGCCAGACCCACGGCATCCTTAAGGATCTCGAGCCCGGTGACGTGTTCCGGAGAATATACCGCGCAGACTATAAGCGTTATGACACCGTTGCCGCAGCAAAGATCCAGAACCCTGTCGGAATGCTTTACACTGCACATGTCCGCAGCCAGCACGGAATCCACGCCGTAGCAGAACGCTTCCGTGTCCTGCAGCAGCTTCATCCCGCCGAATCCGATCTCGTCGATCCTTATGTTCAAACTCTAGTCCTCCAAAGCAGCAAGGTCCTTAAGCGGTGCGTCCGCTTCCTTGTTCCTGGACCTGACAGCGTCCGGCTTGCGGCCTAGTTTTTTCTTAATGTCCTTGCTGATCTCCTCTTTTTTGTAGATGTAATACTCGGATGAGAGCTTTTCCGGCTTGTCCGCCGTGCCCTCTTCCAGCACCAGCCTGGTCCT
>JAILDA010000057.1 GCA_024689865.1 Clostridia bacterium
ATAAGCTTGATCAATCCCATGGCACTTCGTTTCCGTCGTCCGCATCGGGCAGTTCGCCGCGGTGTTCGTTAATGAATACGTTGGCCAATGCATCGCAGTGGATGTTATACTCGACTACTCTTTCGAAGTCCTCGTAGGAGAATCCGGCGCCGTTGTTATCCGTAAATCGCCGATAGGCGATGGAGTTAGTGCTTTCACCGCCTTCTTTAAGTTTCTGATGTCCTTTTACGAGGTAGAATTCCGCACTGTTTCCCTCCAAAAGGGCAAGCAGTTTCTCCCAGAGCTCCCGGTTCTCGACAGGCTGTTTCTTGGAATTCTTCCAGCCGTTCTTCTGCCAGGAAACATACCATTTGCTGCGAAAGCAGTTGACAAGGTACGAGCTGTCGGAAAAGATGCGCAGCCTAAGCCCGCGCTCCTTAAGCGCGGACAGCGCCTCTATCAGCGCGGTAAGCTCCATGCGGTTGTTGGTGGTGTTGATCTCGCCGCCGCTCAGTTCTTTTTCGCGGCCGGCGTATTCCAGCACGCAGCCCCATCCGCCTATGTTGTCCTTCTCCTGATTTCCGGCGCATGCGCCGTCGGTGTAGATGTTTACTGTCTTCATAACACTTAATTATACCTTAAACGCCGAGCGCGGCGCAAGATTATTGAGCGGCCCGGACGATCGCTCTGCCGGCAGCCGCCGGCGGCCGTCGGAATAATGTGCGCTGAATGCCCGGCGCCGGAACCATTATAGCTGATCGCCTGTTGCAAAACGTCCGCCGCAGTAAGCCCGTCAGGCTATTTTCAATCGGCTATTGCTTTTTTTCTGCAAAATCGGGATAATTTATACTAAGTGTTGATATTAAAAACACGCATTCTTCACAACTAAAAGGGATAATTAACGTGCAGCAGATGAATTTGGCGATATGCTCCCTGGCGAGCGGCAGCAGCGGAAACAGTTTTCTTATTAAAAACGAAGACACGATGCTGCTTGTGGACGCGGGAATAAGCGCAAAGCAGACGGACCGGGACCTTGCGTCTTTGGGGCTGGAGCTTAAGGATGTGGACGCGGTGCTCATAACGCACGAGCACACGGATCACATAAAGGGGCTCAAGGCGGTCTGCAGCGCATCCGGCGCGGCTGTCTACGCCACGCGGGGGACCATCTCGGGCATACAGTTCGCGGAGGAGCTGGAAGACGTACGGGCGTTCTGCCCGGGAGACTCCTTCCGGATCGGCAGCATAGAAGTCGGCACGTTCCCTACTTCGCACGATGCGGCGGAGCCTTCGGGCTTCGTTTTCTCGGCGGGCGGAAGAAGCGCGGCCATAGTAACGGATACAGGTTACGTTACGGACGAGTGCTTCAGCTGCATGCGCCGGGCGGACGTGCTGGTGCTGGAATCCAACCACGACGAAAGCGTCCTTAAGATGGGCCGCTACCCGTGGTTCCTTAAACAGAGGATCCTCAGCGACCGCGGTCATCTGTCCAACGAGGCTGCTGCGAACGCAGTGCTTAAGCTTCTCAAACTGGAGCAGCTGGAAGGCACGGAAAGAAGCAGACTTGTGCTGCTGGCGCACCTGAGCAAGGAAAACAATTTCCCGCAGATGGCGCTGGCGACCATGAGCAACATACTTGCGGCGGAAGGCTTTGCGCCCGGAGACAGGCTCCGGATAGAGGTCCTTTCCAGGACGGAGCGCAGTCCGCTGTACATATTATGATTCGAGGCGGTAGACATGGAAGGAAGAAGAAGAGTTTTAATACTGATACTTGTAGCGGTGCTGGCGCTGGGCTGCGGTTTTGCCGGCGGCCTGCTTGCGTCGCACATCGACATGCAGCAGCTGCAGACATCGCTGTTCGGACCCCGGGTGGGGAACGAAACGACAACTCCTGTAGAACAGGCACCCGAAGACACCGGGACAACTGCGGCGGCGCAGCAGCAGACCACGGTGGTGCATACGCAGGATCCCAACATTGGCGAAGCCATTGCGGATAAGGTGCTTCCGTCCGTCGTCGGCATAGAGACTTCCTACGAGGTAAGCATCGGCGGAGGTTACTCCTACTTCTTCGGCGGAGGCGGCGGCAAGACCTTAACTACCGCCCAGGGAACTGGCTTCGTGGTGGATGAGGCGGGTTACATACTCACCAATTCCCACGTGGTCAACGACGGCAACTACAGAACGGTTACAGTGCTTCTCTACGATGGCAGAGAGTTCTCCGGCACCGTGCTTTGGAACGATCCTACGCTGGACATGGCGATAGTTAAGATAGAGGCAGCAGGTCTTGTTGCGGCGGAGCTCGGGGATTCCGACACCGTTAAGGTGGGCTCCTACGCCGCGGCGATAGGCAACCCGCTGGGACTTCAGTTCAAGTTCTCCATGAGCCAGGGCATAATCTCCGGTCTGGAAAGGACCATAGAAGTGTCCTCCGGCACAGGATATAACACTACTACAATGGAAGGTCTGCTCCAGACAGACGCGACCATAAACTCCGGCAACTCCGGCGGACCGCTCGTAAACAGCAGCGGCCAGGTCATTGCCATAAACTCTGCAAAGGCAACTTCCGGCGAGGGAATGGGCTTTGCGATACCCATCAATTCCGCCAAACCGATCGTAGACCAGATAAAGCAGACCGGACAGTTCAAAAGAGCGTATCTGGGCATTACCGGCATAGGTCTTGAAGAGAGCAACAACTACGACGCCAACGAATACAAGACCCGCTACGGTACGGCCAGAGGCATCTACGTCTACAGCGTTGCCGAGAACGGCGGCGCGGCTGCGGCCGGGCTTCAGAAGGGGGACATAGTAATAAACGTTGCCGGCACGGAAGTCGGCACCATGAACAAGATCAACACCGTGCTCGTTGCCTATAAGGAAGGCGATGCCGTAAACGTAGTCTACGTAAGGGCCGGCGTTGAGTACAGCACGCAGGTAGTGCTTACCGGAGCACTCGAATAATAACGGAAACACGGGCGGCTGATGCTTTTGCGGCGTCAGCCGTCTCTTTTACACACAAACAACAGCTTACGACTGCGGCGCCCGGCGGAAGAAGTCCGGAGACAGCCGCGCGGACCAATGAACATAGAAATAATCTGCGTAGGAAAACTAAAGGAAAGGTACTGGCAGGACGCGGCGGACGAGTACATTAAAAGGCTCGGCCGTTTTGCCAAGGTTTCGATAACGGAGCTTGCGGAGGAACGGCTGCGCGGCAATTCCCCGTCGGACGAGGCGGCGGTAATAAAGGCGGAAGGCGAAGCCATACTGGCTAAGCTCCTTCCGGGCCGGCAAAGCTATATAATTGCGCTGGCGGTGAACGGCAAACGGATGACGTCGGAGAGCCTTGCGGAAAAGATCGCAGGCCTTGCGCTGGAAGGAAAGAGCCGAATAGCGTTCGTAATAGGAGGGTCTTTGGGGCTTTCGGATGATGTGCTTAAGGCTTCTGACCTGCGGCTTTCGTTTTCGGACTTTACTTTCCCGCACCAGCTTATGAGGGTGATACTTCTGGAGCAGGTGTACAGGGCGTTCAAGATAAACGCAGGCGAGACCTACCACAAATAAAACAACGCTCCGCGGCAAAAGCGGAGCGCTTGGTTTATATGAGATCTATGCAACTGTCCGTCAGTGCGGGTCCTGCAGCGGAACGTTAAGCTTGCGGACGCAGTCCAGGTACTTGCCCAAAACGCCCAGATTAACAAAGTAGTAGGCGTAGGTCTCCCGGTTCTTTGCTTCTATCAGGCCGGACACCAGAAGCTTACGCATGTGCTGGGACACCGTGGACTGGGAATAGCCGAAACGCGCCACAAGATCCTTGTTGCATACGGATCTGCGCGCCAGATTCTCCGTGTAGATGTAGCGGAACATCTCCACGCGCAGCGGGTGCGCCAGGGCGTCGGAAGCCTTGGTTATTAGTTGTATCTCTTCCGGAGGAAGAGAGCTTGGAAATTTTCTGATCCTCATGTCGGTTATTATACCATAATCGCCCCCATAATTGCGCAGTTTGTGATATAATATGATGTCATTTTGTTTCATGCGCAAAGCAAGGACGTATACATGAATAAAAAACTGGCAAAAGAATTATCGCAGCCCTTTATGCTGATAGGGCTGATCGTAATGCTCGTGATGGGCGCCGTAATAATGTGGTTCAACATGTACGTTGGACTTGCGGCGTTGTTCATCGCTGCGGCAGTCTACTTTTTCCACCTTCGCTACACCGTTAACTACGTGGAAAGGACACTGGAAAAGAACGAAAAGACCGTAATAAAAGAGCACGAAGGATACGTTGAGGCATTCAGCAACGGCGCTCCGCTGCTGGTATGCGTAGTATCCAGAGCCGGGGACGTAATATGGTCCAACAAC
>JAILDA010000066.1 GCA_024689865.1 Clostridia bacterium
GCCTTCGCGGGTGTTGGCTACGATGCTCAGGTCCTTGGAGCCTATCATGAAATCTACGTGCATGAAGGACTTGTTTACGCCCTTGTCGTATGCTTCCTGCAGAGACTCCAGCTTCTCGAAGTCGTCCAGGCAGTCCGCGAAACCGAAGCCAAGAGCCAGGTGGCATGCCGCGTTCTCATCGAACAGAGTGTTGTAGAAAAGCAGTCCGCTGTTGTTGATCGGGGAATCGTAAGGCACCAGAGCTACTTCGCCCAGCATGCAGGAACCCTCGTCCATGTTGATTATCTCGCCGAGCACGTCCTTGCCCTTTTCGGCGTCCCATTCGACGGCCTTGCCGTTCTCGAAGCGTACCCAGAAGTTCTCTATCAGCTGACCGTTGTAGGACAGCGGCTTGGTGGCGTATACGATGCCTTCCGCGTGGCCCGCCAGCGGGGAGATGAAGCATTCCTCGGAGGGCATGTTGGGGTTGTATACATTGCCCAGAAGGCTGGTGTCCGCGCCGCCGTTGAAGTGCGCGCCCTCTATCATCCATACCTTAAAGTCCGTGCCGTTAGCGCTCTTGTACTCCAGGCTCTCGATGCCAAGGGAGTTGAGGTAAGCGCAGCGGGCCTTGAGGTCCTTGTTGTGAGCGTCCCAGGATGCGATCGGGTCGTCGGTAACTCTTGCGCAGGTAAGTATTGCCTCCCAGAGCTTTTCAACGGCCTGGTGCTTGCTGAGCCCGGGGAAGAGCTTCTTTGCCCACTTCTCTCCGGGGACGGCTGCGATGCACCACTGGTACTTGTTCTCTATCTGGTCCCTGTAGCTGCGGATGACCGGCATGAGCTTCTGCAGGGCCTTGGAGTACTTTTTCTGATCCATTCCCTTAAGGCCGTCCGGATCCTCGGATTCAAGGTAAATGCGGCAGGGAATGACGTCCACGTAGTGCTGCCAGCGGGCTTCTTCGTAGTTGGGAAGTGTGGAGAGGGTCTTGAGGCTCATGTATCTGGTGTGGACCTTGGTGAGGGGCTGATAAGTCCAGTCTACCTTTACGGACTTTGCTCCCAGCTTGTAGCACTCTTCCACCAGCATCTTAACGAATTCCGGCTGATCGAACTCGGTCTGGATGAATACCTCCTGGCCCTTCTGGACGTTTACGCCCTTGGCTGCGATAAGATGCGCGTACTTTCTTAGTACTGTCTTTTTCATGTTTTTCGTTTCCGGGCTCCGGGCTGTCCGCCGGGTCCATTTTCATTCTGCCGGGTGTTCCCCGGGATCTTACTGTTATATGCCGGAACCGTAGTCGCCCCAGAACTCCATGGCCTTCGCGGTGTCCGCGGAGTAGAATACGCGGCTGCCTTCCGGCACGGATTCGATTATCCAGGTGCTGGCTCCTATTATGCTGTTATCGCCTATGTACGTATTGCCGCCCAGTATGGTGGCGTTGGCGTAGATGACGACATTGCTGCCTATGTTGGGGTGGCGCTTTATGTTCTTGATGGGGTTGCCGTTCGCGTCCAGCTCGAAGCTCTTGGCGCCCAGGGTAACGCCTTGGTAGAGCTTAACGTGATCCCCTATCTCGGTGGTCTCACCTATTACTATGCCTGTTGCGTGGTCTATGAAGAAATACTCCCCTATCTTAGCGCCTGCGTGTATGTCCACTCCGGTCTTTTCGTGGGCGAATTCCGTCATCATGCGGGGCACCAGGGGCACTTTCATGTCGTAGAGCACGTGCGCCATCCTGTATACCGCCGTAGCGAAGAATCCGGGGTAGCAGATTATTACCTCGTCGCGCAGCTTAGCGGCAGGGTCACCCTCGTAGAGAGCTTCCATGTCCGTAAGCAGAAGCCTCTTTACTTCCGGAAGGCATCTTATGAAGAGCCTTGCGGTCTCCTCCGGGGAGCATGCGCTCTGCGTGTCGGAGAAGTGGCAGGCCATGGCTATCTGCCTTGCCAGCCTGGCTTCTATCAGCGACAGCGACGCGTCCTTTTCCGCCGTAAAGTAGTTGGGGAAAAGCACGCTTAAGGTGTCCAGGACTATCGCCCTTACCTCCAGCCTGCTGGGGATGGGTTCCCCGCTCGAACGAAGGCCGGAATCAGCGCCGAGCCTGTCGAGTTCCTTTTTGATCTCATCCAGATGGTTCATTTTATCTTCCTCATTACAAGGCTGCAAACTATGCCGTTGAATATGCCCGCGGCCATTCCCGCAAGCACCAGCACCGGCATGTACATAAACACTTTCGAAGAGCCCACGATCACCGCCGCAGCCGCAAGCTGCGCAATGTTGTGAGCCGCGCCCCCGGCCATCGATACGCCGGTAAGGCTGAAGATGTCCGTCTTCTTAAGCAGCGCCATTACCGCAAGGCTTACAAGGCCTCCGCACAGCGCGTACAGCGCTGAGAACAGGTTCCCGAACAGCAGCGCGGAAAGCGCTATCCTGACAAGATTTATTACAAGCGCATAGCCCGGTCCCAGGCTGTACAGCGCCATTACTATCACTATGTTTGCAAGGCCTATCTTTATCCCCGGGATCCCAAGGCTGAGCGGCACAAGGAACTCTATGTACGAAAAGATAAGCGCAAGCGCGGTAAGAAGCGCGCAGGTGGTCAGCTTTTTGGTGCTGCTGAATGCTTTTGCGTCCGACATGCCCACCACCTACTTTATTACTGCATCCGGAGCGCTGCACGGACCTTCGATGAGCACTGTAAGGTGATGCGGAAGACACACTATCATCTGGCCTTCGCGGGATATCTTTCCCATGCGCACGCAGTCCCCGCCTCTGCAGTCCGACTCGGCAACGAACGCGCAGCCGTCCTTAATAGTTACGGTATTTGTGCCGTAGCTCGTTTCTATTATACGTGACTGGTCGGCGGACAGGTCCATGCGGTCTAGCTCTTCGCCGTCTACCGTTATCACCGCGTACGCGCCGGCTGCCTCCGCCGGCCGGAACGCCAAAAGCCCCAGAGCTCCTATTACAAGCAGCGCTGCTGCAAGAATTATGTCTGCCTTTTTAAAGAACGGGTGCTTCATGATGCTTACCGTTCAGCGGACTTCCGCCTGATCCGCGGCCTTCTGCTTGTCTTCCTGGCGGGCAACGTTGAGCATTATTGCGCACTCCATGCGTTTTTTGAACAGCTCGCAGCCCTGCGGGTAAACTCCGGTTATGGACCCGGAAGCGTGCAGACAGTTAGCCGCGCAGCCGCCGGAACAGTAGAGCTTTGCCCAGCAGTCCGCGCATTCCGGCTTTGCGTACACGTTGCAGTTTCTGAACTGCTCCTGCAGTCCTTCGTTAGTTACACCTTTCCAGATGTCGCCCAGCTTGTACGAAGGGTCCGACACGAACTGGTGACAGGGGTACAGGTCGCCCCACGGGGTGACAGCCATGTACTCCGTGCCGGAGCCGCAGCCGGAGATCCTCTTGAAGATGCAGGGACCGCCGGTAAGGTCTATCATGTAGTGGTAGAACGTAAAGGAACTGCCATCGCGCTCTCTTTTAAGCATAAGCTCCGCCAGCTTTTCGTACTGATCCTTTACGATCTCCACGTCGCTGTCTGTGAGCGCGCACGGATCGTCCGGGGCGCAAACCACGGGCTCCATGGAGAGCTCCGTAAAGCCAAGTCGCAGCATTTCTTCTATGTCCTTAAGGAAGTCCGGGTTCTGGTGGGTAAAGGTACCACGCATGTAGTAGCTCTTGTTTCCGCGCTTTTCCACAAAGCGTTGGAATCTTGGCACTATGCGCTCCCAACTGCCGTTTCCCGCGTAGTCCACTCTGTAGCGGTCGTGGACTTCCTTGCGGCCGTCCAGACTAAGGACCACGTTGTTCATCTCTTTGTTCGCGAACTCCGTTACCTCGTCGTCCAGAAGCACGCCGTTGGTGGTAAGGGTGAAGCGGAAGTTCTTGCCGGCTTCCTTTTCTATGCTGCGGGCATACGCCACCAGCCGCTTGCAGACGTCCCAGTTGAGCAGAGGCTCGCCGCCGAAGAAGTCCACCTCCAGATTATGTCTGGTGCCGGAGTTCTCCACAAGAAAGTCCAGCGCGCGCTTGCCTACCTCGAAGCTCATGAGCGCTCTTTCGCCCTTAAAGTTGCCCTGGCTGGCAAAGCAGTACGAGCAGTTGAGGTTGCAGCTGTGCGCAACATGCAGGCACAGAGCCTTTACTATGCCCTTGCTGCGCTCCTTAAGGCTTCCGGCCAGAGGCGCGTAGCCTCCGTCGGAGAACAGCTTGCCTGCGGCCTTCAGTTCCAGTACCTCGTCCAGGACCTCGCTTATCATTGCGGCGTCCACGTCCGGATCCTCCGCGTACTTCTTGAGCACGGGACCGGTGATCTTTTCCGCAAGGTCTCCCGGGGAAAGCTCCGGGCCGCATTCGTTTACGAGCTCTATTACGTCGTACGCAAGGTCGTCCACCGCGTGCACCGCGCCGGAATCCACATCCAGGACTATGTTGTATCCGTTTAACTTATACTGATGTATCATGCGTTCTAACAAAAATGCCGCCCGTTATAGGCGGCATTTCGTTTCTGAGTCTGAGTTACTTTTCTTCCTTGTTCTCGCAGCTCTGGTTGGCTATGCCGCAGCTTGTTTTGCAAGCGGACTGACAGGATGTCTGGCACTCGCCGCATCCGCCGTTCTTGCTGCAGAGATCACGAGTCTGAAGAGTCGTAATGTGCTTTCTTTCCATTTTAATACCTCCGGGTTATCTTTCTCGCCGCCCGCGGGCAGCGGACTTTGCTGTTTGACTAGGCTATAATAGCATAAAATCGCCGTATATGCAAATTTTTTGCGGTTTTTTGATTACGTGCCTATTAGTTTCGGGGGAACGCCTTTGCGTCGCCGCATGCACGTTGACGATTCAAAAAAGAAGTAGTACAATACAGATAGTGAAAGGCTGCCGGATAGACGGTCAGCCCAAATGGTTTTACTATAAAATAGTCGCCCCTATTCAGGCTGGTGGGCGGCTATTTTCTTTTGCCTATCGTATACCCAGTCATAAAGACTGTGATCAGAAGACCGATCAAAGTCATTAGATCCGCGATATCCATAAGCATCACCCCCTCTCCGGAGGGCTAACCGCCTACCGCTACTGACAGCCTTTCGGAATAATAGTACCACGCTCTTTCAGCGCGCTATCCTTCAATG
>JAILDA010000068.1 GCA_024689865.1 Clostridia bacterium
GAGTTCCTCTACACCTATCCGGACGTTAAGGACGTTCAGGTGATAGGCGTTCCGGACAAGAAGTACGGCGAGGAAGCCATGGCATGCATAGTCCTCCACGACGGCAGCACGGCTACCGAGGAAGACATAAAGCAGTTCTGCATAGAAAGACTTGCGCGCCACAAGGTGCCGCGGTATATTAGTTTCGTGGACTCCTTCCCCATGAACGCCGCGGGAAAGATCCTCAAATACAAGATGCGCGAAGACGCAGTAAAGATGCTGGGCCTCGACAAATAAAGACGGAGAAGAAACATGTTTAAAGGAATGTCCAGACCAATAAAAAAACGCGAGGCAGGCATCGTCGCCGTATTATTCGGCGCCGCACTGATCTACCTTGTGATCGACCTCGTAAAATCGATAAAGGCCGGTGCGGTCTTCAACGACCTGAAGATGGACATTCTGATAATAATCGCCGTAGGCATAGTGGAATGGAGCATGTTGAACATTGCATTCCGTAAAGCAGACAGCGAGGAAAACGACGATACAGAGAATTAGACGGGGAAGAACATGTTCAAAGGCTTTTTCAAACCACTGAAAAAACGAGATGCAAAGATAGCCGCAGTGCTGTTCGGGATAGTGCTGCTGATCCTTGCTTACAATCTCGTCAAAGATCTTTTTGGCGGGAAGACTTTCGATGAACTGCATTCAAACATCATGCTTATTGCATTCTTCGCGATAATAGAATGGGGAATGGTAGTCATTTCAACATCCAAGGATAAGGACGAAAACGCCGCAAACGAAGACACATCCCAGAAAAACAGCGCAGCGCTGCAGGAAGGATCCGACGAAAAGGAAGGTTCCGAAGAGTTTACCGAGGGCCTTTCCGAGGAATTCGAAGGATACGGAAGTTCCGATGCCGGCGAATACGGCGGAGAAGGTGCAGGTGCTGACGCAGTTGATGGTTCAGGTGAGGCCGGCGGAGAGGCAGGCTGACCATAAGAGAACGGCAGCATAGTAATGCAGCGCAAAATGCACAGACAAAACAAAGCCCCGCGCTAGTGCGCAGGGCTTTTTCTTTGCTGTTCACGTTCCGTACGCAGAAGCGTATACCAAATGACCGGGCCGGCGGCCTCAAAGCGAAGCGTGGAGCTTTCTGAACTTGGCGGATCTGGAATCAAGAGCATTGAAGCTTGATTCGTCGGGAACTTCGTCCATTCCGGATTCGAGATAGTTGCGAAGCACGCCTGTAAGAACGAAAGGCTTGATGAACGTTCCGTGTATGATACCCCAGACTATAAGAGCCAGAATGACGGCGAAAACTATCGGCAGCGTAGCGGGATCCTGAAGGATGCGGATGATAGTGCTGTCGGAATCCGCGGCAAGTTCCGCTATCGCGGCGTAGATCCCGGAGAGCGCCTGGTCGAACTGCTTAAGAACAACATAGAATATGCCCGTGAACACGCCTCCGATAACTACCAGGGAAGCCAGGCCGAATCCGAAGATGCGTCCCATGTTTCTGGCCAGCGTCTTTCCGTGCCTGAAGAACAGCACGGCACCTTCGCAGGTGGCCTTCCCGGCCTTCACGTTCCTGCGGTAGAATACCCAGCCCAGGCAGCAGTCGCAGAGATAAGCTACAAGGGTCTGTATCGCGGTGCTTACAGCGCTTCCAATTGCGTTTCCGGTATCACCTCCGAGCCGGTCGCCGACCTTGGTAATGCCGCGTCCCAGCTGGCTGAATATGCCCTTTATTGCCCCGGTCACGGCAAAGTAAGCAGCTACGGTGACAAAACGCTCCTTAACGGTGCGCTTGCCTTCTGATATGACGTCATCCGGAAGGTCTCCCTCCGTGATCGCACGGGTCATCATAGCTATCTGACCGGCCTTAAGCCTGTACGAGACAAAGCGAAGCAATATCGCCATTATCACGAGGCCTACGATCGCGCCGATCACAAGGCCGATGATCCCGTTCTCGAAGAACTTCTCGCCGAGCATGAAACCCAGCGTGGCTATAGCCAGCATCACGATCACCGAGACTATGTCCCAGAATATCCGTCTGAGCGAGAAGCCGAGCGTTCTTTTATAGATCGTCTTGTTGTCCATGCTTTTCTCCTGAAAACTAATGATGATAACTATTTCACATTTGCTGAATTTACCATAAGATACGGCGGCAGTCAAACATATTATACATAATACTCAAAACGACGCAGGTTGTTGTTGACAAACAAATACGGTAGTGCTAACATTGTTGGAAATTACATATTCTCTAAAGGCTGTGACGAGGACGGCCGGAGAACACTTTTCTTAAGAGAGTTGGCGGTTGCTGCAAGCCATCGAAAAGATCTCCAACGGCCCATCACCTCCGAGCCGGAGGACCGAAAGGACTATCACCTACTAGGCTCCTTCCGTGAGGCTGCGTTAATGCACAGGGGTTGATGGACCCCGCAGAGAGGCTGTGCTTTGCGGCACGGCAAATTGAGTGGTACCGCGGGTGTATTATACGCTCGTCTCAATGCGTTATCGTTTTGAGACGGGCGTTTTTTTGCAGGCCATCATGCAGACGCCCTTAAGAAAAGCGCCTTCGCGGGCGCGGAAAAAGGAGTTTCAGAAATGACAGCACAAGCAGACGGAAACCTTATGGAGGTAGCGCAGCGCATAAAGGAAATGCGCGAGATAATGGGCTTCTCCGCAGCCGAGATGGCCGATAAGACCGAAGTATCCGAAGATCAGTACCTGTTGTACGAATCCGGGACCGTAGATCTCCCCTTTACTTTCATCCACAAGTGCGCCCTGGCCTACGGCGTAGGCATGGCGGACCTTCTGGAAGGACGCAGCGCCAAGCTCTCCACTTACACCGTTACCCGCAAGGGACACGGCGTGGACACAGCCAAAGAAGACGGCATAATGATACAGAACATGGCGCCCTGGTTCGTAAACAAGCTGGCGGAACCCTACTACGTTACCTACCAGTACAGCGAGGAGCTTCAGGACAAGCCTATACACACCACGAAACACTCCGGACAGGAGTTCGACTTTGTCGTAAGCGGACGCCTTAAGTTCCAGATAGGCGACAACGTAGAATACCTGTCCGAGGGCGACAGCATATTCTACAACTCTTCCCTGCCCCACGGCATGATAGCCGTGGACGGACGCGACTGCGTTTTCATCGCCATAGTAGTGGCCGGCGGCAGCAACGTTAAGGAAACTGTCATCCGCGACACACTGATCCCGTCCAAGATCCAGAGCAGAAAGCTTGCTATAGACAAGTTCGTGGAGACAGAGACCGACGAAAACGGCCTGCTCAAAAAGATCACATTCAAAAACGAGGATAAGTTCAATTTCGCATTCGACATAGTGGACGCCATCTCCAAGCGCGAAGCCGACAAGCTGGCTATGATCCACATAGACAAATACGGCGTGGAAAGAAAGTTCACCTTCCGTCAGATGAAGAGAGCCTCCGCCCAGTGCGCCAATTACTTCAAGTCTTTAGGCATCAAAAAAGGCGACAAGGTGATGCTGGTGCTTAAGCGCCACTACCAGTTCTGGTTCTCCATGCTGGCCCTTCACAAGCTGGGCGCCATAGCCATCCCGGCCACGGCCCAGCTGCAGCCGCACGACTTTGTGTACAGGTTCCAGAAAGCCGGGGTAAAGGCGATAATCGCCACTATGGACGACAACGTTCCGCAGCACGTGGAAGAGGCCGCAAAGACCTGCCCCGAGCTTGAGCTTAAGATACTCGTCGGCGGCGAGCGCGAAGGATGGAGAAACTTCGACGAGGAGTACGGCCTTTACAGCGCCCACTTCTACAGGACCGAGGACACCCCCTGCGGCGACGATTCAATGGTAATGTTCTTCAGTTCCGGAACCACGGGTTATCCCAAGATAGCGGACCATTCCTACAAATACGCCCTGGGACACTACCACACTGCGAAGTACTGGCACGGAGCCTACGAGGACGGTCTGCACTTTACGATATCCGAGACAGGCTGGGGAAAGTCCCTGTGGGGCAAGTTCTACGGCCAGTGGATGCAGGAATGCGCCGTTTTCGTGTACGATTTCGACCGCTTCAAGGCGGAAGAGATACTGCCGATGTTCAAGAAGTACAACATAAAGACCTTCTGCGCACCTCCGACCATGCTGAGGATGCTCATAAGAGAAGACATCTCCAAATACGATCTCTCCTCCATAGTCCACATGACAACGGCAGGCGAAGCGCTCAACCCGGAGGTGTACAAACTGTTCGAAAAGGCCACCGGCCTTCAGATAATGGAGGGCTACGGCCAGACCGAGACCACGCTTACAATAGGCAACCTGATCGGCGGCACACACAAGCTGGGTTCCATGGGCAAGCCTACCCCGCTCTACGACGTGCGCATACTGGACCACGACGGCAACGAGGCTCCCGTCGGCGAACCCGGCGAGATCTGCATCAACACGCAGAACGGCGTTCCCTGCGGCCTGTTCAAGGGCTACTACAGGGATGAAGAGGCCACTAAGAAGGCCTGGCACGACGGCTACTACCACACCGGCGACGTGGCATGGAAGGACGAGGACGGTTTCTTCTGGTTCGTGGGACGCGTGGACGACGTAATAAAGTCCTCCGGATACCGCATCGGACCGTTCGAGATCGAGAGCGTAATAATGGAGCTCCCGTACGTTCTGGAATGCGGAGTCTGCCCTGCCCCGGACGAAGTCCGCGGCCAGGTGGTAAAAGCCTGCATAGTGCTCGTAAAGGGCACCGAGCCTACAGAAGCCCTCAAGAAAGAGATCCAGGATTACGTAAAGACGCACACCGCGCCTTACAAGTATCCCAGAATAGTGGAGTTCCGCGAATCGCTGCCAAAGACCATAAGCGGCAAGATCCAGAGGAACCTGCTGTAATAAGGTTTATATCACAAAAAATTACACAAATGTTTATTTGTGAGGAACAAAACACTTTAAAAATCGAAAACAAAGTAATATAATACATATTTAATATTACTTTTTCGAAAATCGGAGAAACTACATGAACGATCTTAACGGTCTGGACATT
>JAILDA010000071.1 GCA_024689865.1 Clostridia bacterium
TCTGTGGTCACCAACGGCGAGCTTTTCGTAAATAACGAAGGTCTGTTTACGGAGATCCGCCGCGGTCTTAAGGAGTTCTATCCGGAGGATCTTCGCAAGAAGAAGCTTGCGATGCACTGCGCTTTTGCGGCTCAGTCCGGACAGTACAACTACGCACGCTGCGCCCACAGAGGCGAGATGGTGGCTGCGTTCCTGGCTTCCGCGGAGTTCGTGAGCCATGTTCAGGCCATAGTCTTCTTGCTCAACAAGCAGTACCGCCCGTACTACAAGTGGACCCACAGGGCAATGAAGGACCTGCCGATCCTCGGCGCAAAGCTTGCCCCCAAGGTGGAACTGATCGCAGGCGGCACGGGCGCGTCCGGCGCTCAGGAGACCCCGTTCCACGTTAAGGTGGACGTAATAGAAGAGATAAGCTCCCTGATAATAGAAGAGCTTAAGGCAGAAGGCCTCTCGACCTCCGGCTCGGACTTCCTTCTGCAGCACGGCGAAGACATACAGCGCCGCATAAAGGACCCGCAGCTAAGAGCAATGCACCTGATGGCGGAATAATGCGCAATAAAAGGTCCCGCAAAAGCGGGACCCTTTTTTTGAAAGTAATGCAGCTGCCGCTGTCCGGCAGCAATGCTGAACAGTCCGATCTGTTCTTTACAGCGCTGCGGTGATTATCGCCATCTTGTAGACTTCTTCTGCGTCGCAGCCGCGGGAGAGGTCGTTGATCGGGGCGTTAAGACCAAGGAGTATGGGGCCGTAGGCCGCGTAGCCGCCGAGCCTCTGGGCGATCTTGTAGCCTATGTTGCCTGCCTCGATCAGCGGGAACACGAAGGTGTTGGCGTAGCCTGCTACCTTGGATCCCGGGAACTTCAGCTGGCCCACGGTGGGGGATACCGCAGCGTCGAACTGCATCTCGCCGTCTATTGCCATGTCCGGGTTAAGTTCCTTTGCTATCTTTGTTGCTTCCTGAGAGAGCGCTACCGTGCCGCCCTTGCCGGAACCCTTGGTGGAGAAGCTGAGCATTGCTACCTTAGGCTCTATGCCGAATATCCTTGCGCATTTTTCTACTTCTACGGCAACTTCCGCAAGCTTTGCGGCGCCGGACAGGGTAACGTTTCCGTCCTTGTCAACGGTGTCCGTGTAGTCCAGATTTACGGCGCAGTCGCCCATGGCTATGGTGCGGAGCTCTTCCGGGCCTTCCTCGCGGTTGAGGATGAAGCAGGAAGAAACAAGGTGCGAACCGGGCTTGGTCTTTACCAGCTGCAGAGCCGGACGGATGGTGTCCGCGGTGGAGTAGGTGGCTCCGCCCAGCAGGCAGTCTGCCTTGCCTATCTTTACGAGCATGGTGCCGAAGTAGTTGCCCTTAAGAAGCGCGGCGCGGCATTCTTCCGGGGTCATCTTGCCCTTGCGGAGCTGTACCATGGTGTCTACCATGCTGTCCATGTCGGGATAGGTGGCGGGGTCCAGGATCTGGGCCTTGCTTATGTCGAAGCCGCCTTTTTCCGACGAAGCCTTTACTTCGTCCGCGTTTCCTACGAGCACTACGTTCATCAGGCCTTCCTTAAGAAGACGTGCAGCTGCGCTCTGGATGCGCGCGTCGGTACCTTCGGTAAATACGATGGTCTTCGGCTGGGCTTTTACTTTTTCGATCAGTTTGTCAAACATTGTTATTCCTCCGTAAACGCTTTAAAAGCTTTAGTTCCGTTAACTGCGCCGCATATCCCCCGGCGCATGTCTCAACTATTTAAGTATATACCAAAACGCTGGGGAAATAAAGAAGCAGGCATACCCATTTTGATTGCGCGGCGGTAGTGTGGTATAATGACCTATCAAACAGAAGGACCGGTCCTGAGCAACATGAAAAAGCATTCGGGAAAACTTAATATAACAGCAGTCGCTGCGCTTCTTGCGGCGCTCGTGCTGCTTCTGAGCGCCTGCGGAGCTCCCTCAAACAACGGGTCGCCGTCCGGAAACGCTCAGAACAACAGCGCGCCGGAGGATTTAACGCCGCAGGGACACGGTGATACGGACGGGAAGGACGATCAGGACGACATGTGCTCGCAGATACTCGCAAAAATGACCCTGAGGGAAAAAGTGGGCCAGATGTTCATAATCCGTCCGGACCAGCTGGACCTGAGCATCGCGCCGGCAGGCACTCACACCAGCAAGAACAGCAAGGCAAAGACACTGTCCCCCGCCATGATAAAGGTCCTGGAGGACTACCCCGCGGGCGGGTTCATATTCTTCGACAAGAACATAGAGAGCAAGGCCCAGATAATGAAGTTCACCGCGCAGGTCCGCGAAGTCTCCAAATATCTGCCTTTCGTTGCCATAGACGAGGAGGGCGGCAAGGTAACAAGGCTTGCGGGCTCCACGGACAAGGGCATACGCGTAAAGACATACAAGAGCATGGGCGCCATAGGCAAGACCGGCGATCCCGCAAACGCTCTGGAGGCCGGCCAGACCATAGGGAAATACCTTGAAGAGTACGGATTTAACCTGGACTTTGCGCCTGTTTCGGACATAAACACCAATCCCAGGAACGTAATAATAGGGGACCGCGCGTTCGGCTCGGACCCGGAACTTGTTGCTAAGATGGTCTGCGCGTTCATAGACGGGCTGCACGAGAGCAAGGTGCTTTCCAGTGTAAAACACTTCCCCGGCCACGGAGATACCACGGCGGACACACACTACGGCATGGTGGCGGTAAAGAAGACCTGGGAGCAGCTTAAGGAAGCGGAGCTTATACCGTTCGAGGCAAGCTTCGGCACCACGGACTTTGTAATGATAGCCCACATAAATCTGCCTAACGCAACGTCCGACGGGCGTCCGGCTTCCCTTTCGAAGGAACTCATAACGGATAAGCTCCGCGGGGAGCTGGGATTCAGCGGCCTGGTAACGACAGATTCCCTGGCTATGGAAGCAATAACGGACCAGTATTCCCAGGAAGAGTCGGCCGTGCTTGCGGTCGAGGCAGGCGTGGACGTCCTGCTGATGCCATTGGACTACGTAAAAAGTTTCGATGCGGTAGTTGCTGCGGTCGAGAGCGGAAGGATCCCCGAGAGCCGCATAGACGAGAGCGTATTAAGGATACTGCGGGCAAAAGAAACGGTCCGCTGACCCCTGCGCAGAGCGCGGGCCGCATTCATAAGATCCCGCGGACCGGAAGGCAGGCGGCCGGGAGGCGGGCAGAAAGGAGCAGCATATGTCTGTATACGATTTTGTAATGAAGGACGCGGAAGGCGCGGATGTATCCCTTGCGGATTACAAGGGCAAGGTATTGCTTATAGTCAACACCGCCACCGGCTGCGGATTTACCCCGCAGTACAACGCTCTGGAAGAGCTGTACGAAAAGTATAAGGACAAGGGCTTCGAGATCCTGGACTTTCCCTGCAACCAGTTCGGCGGACAGGCTCCCGGCACGGACGCGGAGATAACGGAGTTTTGCACCATCAACTTCGGCGTAAGCTTTAAGCAGTTCTCCAAGATAGACGTAAACGGAGAGAGCGAAGCGCCGCTCTACACCTATCTGAAAGGCGAAAAGGGCGGCATTCTGGGCACTAAGATAAAGTGGAACTTCACCAAGTTCCTGGTGGACCGTGAAGGCAACGTCGTGGAACGCTACGCTCCTACGGTAACTCCGGAAAGGATGGAACCTAAGATAGTCGAATTGCTGAAATAATCAGGTTTTTTACAAGGGATGCGGAAAAACGAGTTTTATTCCTGAGAGCTGCTGCATTCACAGAAAGTACAAAATTGTTCCAAGAGGATTTCACGAAGGCTTGCCGCGCTCCACATATTGACCGGTTATTCTTTAACCATCAGAAGCGAACACAATTCTTCATAATAAACCTCTAAGACAATAAAACTTAAGGGCGGCTTAAAGAAAGCCGCCTTTTTGTTTTCCGGACAGCATCGCGGCCGGCGGCAGCCGCGGACCCCGGAGATATGGACAGCTGTGTATCATCGGCAAATTAAACTTTAATTGAGTAAAATCACGCTTGACATCCGCTGTTCCGAAGCGCATAATAACACCAATTTAATATACTAAACCTGTGAGGAAGAGTAGTACCCTGCATTGCAAAGCTATAGCTAGCTCCGGACGGTGGAAGCGGAGCGCGGCGCGGCAGGCGAATGGACTTCTGAGGGCGGACCGAAAAGCATCCGTAAGGAGCGCTCAGTAGGGACCGACGGGATCCCTCCTGTTACAAATCGGGGTGCCTGTGATGGCAGGCATAAGTGAGAGGCGCGCAAGCGCAACTCGGGTGGCAACGCAGAAGCAGGCGCTTTTGTCCCGGGAGACCGTGGATGAAAGCGCTTTTTTATCCCACATTCCATCAGACACCGGCGCGCGGCGTAACGCGGGCGCGCAAGTACAGAGTCGGGCCGCGGCAGAACGGATCCGCGGCAAAAAGGAAAGAGGTAAAAGAAATGGCTAAGAAAGAAACAGCACCGTACAAGATCTATCTTACAGAGAACGAGCTTCCTACTAGTTGGTATAACCTTAGGGCGGACATGAAGACCAAGCCCGCTCCGCTGCTCCACCCGGGAACGCTCCAGCCCCTTAAGTTCGAAGACATGCAGCCCATATTCTGCGACGAGCTAATAAAGCAGGAACTGGACAACGAAACTCAGTTCATCCCCATCCCGGAACCGGTAATGGACTTCTACAAGATGTACAGACCTTCGCCGCTGGTACACGCGGAGTTCCTGGAAAAGCTCCTGGACACCCCGGCAAAGATCTACTACAAGTTCGAGGGCAACAATACATCCGGAAGCCACAAGCTAAACTCCGCGATAGCCCAGGCATACTACGCCAAGGCTCAGGGCCTTAAGGGCGTCACCACGGAGACCGGAGCCGGCCAGTGGGGCACCGCGCTTTCCATGGCGTGCTCCTACTTCGACCTGGACTGCAAGGTATACATGGTTAAAGTGTCCTACGAGCAGAAGCCTTTCCGCCGCGAAGTGATGCGCACCTACGGCGCCAACGTTACTCCGTCTCCGTCCATGGATACCGAGGTGGGCCGCAGGATCAACGCGGAGCACCCGGGAACCACCGGATCTCTGGGATGCGCCATCTCCGAGGCTGTGGAAGTTGCCGTAAGCACACCCGGCTACAGATACGAGCTGGGCAGCGTGCTCAACCAGGTGCTGCTGCATCAGTCCATAATAGGCCTTGAGACCAAGGCGGCCTGCGACAAGTACGGAATAGTTCCGGACATCATAATCGGCTGCGCAGGCGGCGGCTCCAACCTGGGCGGACTCATCGCTCCGTTCATGGGAGAAAAGCTCCGCGGAGAAAAGGATTACAGGATAATCGCCGTAGAGCCGGCTTCCTGCCCCAGCTTCACCCGCGGCAAGTACGTATACGACTTCGCGGACACCGGCAAGGTGTGCCCCATGGCAAAGATGTACACTCTGGGCCACGACTTCATCCCGTCCGCCAACCACGCGGGCGGCCTGAGGTATCACGGCATGAGCCCGGTGCTTTCCGAGCTCTACCACGAAGGTCTTATGGAGGCCAGATCCTACGAGCAGACTGCGGTGTTCGACGCTGCCGTACAGTTCGCCAGGGTAGAGGGAATACTCCCCGCTCCGGAATCCGCTCACGCCATAAAAGGCGCCATAGACGAGGCTCTTAAGTGCAAGGAGACCGGCGAAGAAAAGATCATAATCTTTGGTCTTACCGGCACCGGATACTTCGACCTTGTAGCTTACCAGAAGTACAACGACGGCGAGATGAGCGACTACATCCCCACCGACGAAGACCTTGCGAAGGGCTTCGCCAGCATCCCGGACATCGGACTGTAATTTTATAGCTTATCGCTTAATAAGCGGGAGCCTCAGCGCTCCCGCTTTTTCGTGTAAAGTGTGTGCCGTTTTTGGGTCGGATCTTTAGTAAAATACCGGTAAGGGGATGTGATGCTTGACATAGATATTATATAATTATAAAATAATTATGGACAATTTATTATTCGAGTGGGACATCAGCAAGAATAAGCGGAACATCATAAAGCACGGCATCAGTTTCGAGGAGGCGTCAACTGCTTTTGATGACACCAACGCTTTGCTGTTCAACGACCCCGACCATTCTTTGGATGAAGAGCGGTTCCTTTTGATCGGTATGTCCGAAACCTCAAAGATCCTGGTCATCTGCCATTGTGTGAGGAACAGGTCGGTAATAAGGATCATATCTGCCAGAAAAGCCGATAAACAGGAACAGCGTGTATACTTCGATCACATGTTTACGGGTGGAAAAGATGAGAGACCATTACGACATTGAGAAGCTGGACCCAAGGCCTAATCCTTACGTCAGGAACATAAAGAAACAGACAACAATAAACATCAGTATCTCAGCCATAGAGTACTTTAAGGAAATGTCAGCAGAAACAGGGATCCCCTATCAGACTCTTATGAATCTGTATCTTACAGATTGCGCTGACAGGAAGCTTAAGTTAAACATGGTCTGGGGTGAACGATCCCCTGAGCTGTGATCTGTTTTCCGGCCGGCGGGATCAGTCGATGAACTTTATCGTTATCTTTCCGCTTACTACCACTTCGCCTTTCTGGTTGGTGCAGGTGGCCTTAAGGTGCATGTTCTTCTTCTCCACGTTAAGGTCCGCTACTTCCACGGTGGCGGTAATGGTATCCCCGATGAAGACTGGAGCGGCAAAGAAACGCTCGTCCTTAACGTAAATGGAAGCCATTCCGGTAAACGGCGCGCCGGCTCCGGTAAGAAGGCTTGCCACAAGATTTCCCTGCACGATGGGCGCTTTGAACATGGTGGTCTTAGCGTATTCGTGGTTGAAATGGACCGGGTTGAAATCCATGCTCAGACCGCCGAACGCTGCTACGTCTGCTTCGGTCATGGTCCTTGTAACGGAGTTGGACATGCCGACTTCAAAATCTGTTATCTTCTTAAATTCGTAAGACATTTCGGACCTCCCTATCTATGGATTAATTGTAAATAATTCCGGATGATCAGGCAACAACATTCTGCGGCGGACCGGCGGGTCTTAAGCGTAAAGGCGCTTGTGTGCAAGCGCCGGGGCAGCATCTTTAAAGACTTGAATGTATTTGCGTGTATGTCAGAATAACATTCGTAATACTTCGAACATTGATTTTGCTTTTTAAAATATCGGTCCGATTTAATCGAACGATCTGTTTATGGACGACTGTCCAAAGAGTATAATGAAAGCGTCAAAAGGGATGCCTGCCGCAGCATTAAAACACGCGGGGGTGTTCCCTTATGTCTTTTATTCACGTTTTTGAGCAGCCCGCGGCAAAGCCGCGCTGGCTTCCCGGAGGGAAAGATGAAAAAGGTCGGAATCATAATGGGCAGCGACAGCGACATGCCCGTCGCTCAGAAAGCAATAGACATGCTTAAGTCTTTGGATGTGCCTTACGAGGTGCATATCTACTCCGCGCACAGAACTCCTGTGGAGGCGCGCGACTTCTCCCTTAACGCAAGGAAGAACGGCTTCGGAGCAATAATAGCCATGGCAGGCATGGCGGCCCATCTGGCCGGCGCGATCGCGGCCAACACCACCATCCCCGTAATAGGCATACCTTGCAAGTCCGGTCCTCTGGCAGGCATGGACGCACTCCTTGCCACTGTGCAGATGCCCACAGGAATTCCTGTGGCTACGGTCGCCATAGACGGAGGAGGAAACGCAGCTCTTCTGGCAGCTCAGATAATAGCCGTGGAGGACGCGGAGCTTGCGGAAAAGCTTGACGCCAAGCGCAGGGCGGACGCTGCCAAGGTCCTTGCCAAGAACGACGCGCTGGCTCTGTAGAAGCGGACGCGTACAGCGGCACGGCAAGGCCGCGGATCGATTAGTTTATAAAACATTTCAATATACCATTCAAAGGAGAAAAACAATGGAAAACAAGCTCGTTTACACAGGAAAGACCAAGAACGTATATGAACTGCCCAACGGTCATTACCTTCTGAAGTTCAAGGACGACTGCACCGGCGCTGACGGCGTGTTCGATCCCGGAATGAACACCGTGGGCCTCACCATAGAGGGCGTAGGCGACGTAAACCTCCGCATGACCGACTATTTCTTCAAGCTGATCAACGAGGCAGGCATCCGCACCCACTTCGTAAAGGCCAACTTCGAAGACACCACCATGGAAGTCCTTCCGGCAAAGGTGTTCGGCAAGGGTCTTGAGGTCATCTGCCGCTACAAGGCCGTAGGCAGCTTCTTCCGCCGTTACGAGCAGTACTGCACGCTGGGCCAGGATTTGCCGGCTTACGTAGAGATGACATTCAAGAACGACGAGAAGGGCGATCCGCTCGTTACCAAGGAAGGCCTCATCGTTCTCGGAATAATGACCGCAGAGCAGTACGACGCCATCGTAGAGATGACCCAAAAGATCACAAAGATCGTTGCCGACGAGATGACCAAGCGCGGCATGGACCTCTACGACATCAAGTTCGAGTACGGCTACGACGCAGACGGCAAGGTAATGCTGATCGACGAGATCGCTTCCGGCAACATGCGCGTCTACAAGAACGGCGAGTACATCGATCCCATGACGCTCAGCAAGCTCTTTTTCGCGTAATGGGCGGCTTTTTCGGGGCAGTTTCAAGCGGACGCAGCGTTGTGCTGGACGTGTTCTTCGGCACGGACTACCACAGCCACCTGGGAACGCAGAGCGCGGGGCTTACCTTCTGGGACAGCGAAAAAGGCTTTTCCAGGGAGCTCCACAACATCTCGAACACTCCTTTCAGGACCAAGTTCGAGAACGATCTGTACAAGTTCTCCGGCAGCTGCGGCATAGGCGTGATAAGCGACACGGATCCCCAGCCTTTGCTGATAAGGTCTCAGCTTGGAGTATATGCCATTACTACAACAGGAATAATAAACAACGCGGAGGAACTGATAGCGGATGTCTTTTCGCAGGACCACAATCAGTTCCAGATGATGAGCTCCGGACGCATAAACGTTACGGAGCTTGCCAGCGCGCTCATAAACCAGGCGGCCTCTTTTGAGGACGGCATAAGGAGCGCTCAGGAACGCATAGAGGGTTCCATGAGCCTCATCCTCATGACGGACAAAGGCGAGCTTATAGCCGCGCGCGACATTCTGGGCAGGACTCCGGTCCACATCGGAAAGCGCGACGACGGTTACTGCATATCCTTCGAGTCTTTCGCCTACGAAAAGCTTGGTTACCACGACTACAAGGAACTTGGGCCCGGAGAGATCGTAAGGATAACTCCGGACAGGGTGGAAGTTCTGCGCGGGCCCGGCAAGGACATGAAGATCTGCGCATTCCTCTGGAGCTACTACGGCTATCCCAACTCGGACTACGAGGGCGTAAACGTGGAGCTTATGCGCTACCACAACGGCGAGAGCATGGCTCAGACGGAGATCGACCGCGGAACGCTTCCGGACGTGGACTACGTTGCCGGCGTTCCGGATTCCGGAATACCTCATGCCATAGGCTACTCCACCAGGAGCCGCAAGACCTTCGCAAGGCCGTTCGTAAAATATACGCCCACATGGCCAAGGTCCTTCATGCCTAACGACCAGTCGGTGCGCAATCAGGTGGCCAAGATGAAGCAGCTGCCCGTGGACCGTCTTATCCGCGGCAAGAAGCTTCTCTTCGTGGACGACTCCATAGTGCGCGGTACCCAGCTCCGCGAGACCGTAGACTTCCTCTACGAGTCCGGCGCCAAGGAAGTGCATATGCGCTCGGCCTGCCCGCCTATAATGTACGCGTGCAAGTACCTGAACTTCAGCCGCGGCAACTCCGACATGGACCTTCTGGCCAGAAGGATCATCCAGGAGATAGAGGGCAACGAAGGACAGAAGCACGTGGACGAATACGCGGACGCAAACACCGAGCGCGGCAAGTGTCTGCTTAAGACCATCTGCGAAAAAATGGGTTTTGATTCTCTGGGGTACCAGACTCTTGACGGGCTGCTCGATGCAATAGGGCTCCCCCGCGAAAAGGTCTGCACGTACTGCTGGACAGGAAAGGAATAATACATGAAAAGTCAGTCCATATCCTATGCAAACGCGGGCGTCGACATCGAGGCCGGCTACAAAGGCGTAAAGCTCATGAAGCCCTACGTGGAGCGCACCAACATACCCGGTGTGGTCTCCGGAATAGGCGGCTTCGGCGGACTGTTCGCCCCGGACGTTAAGGGCATGGAGGAGCCGATACTAGTCTCCGGCACCGACGGCGTGGGCACCAAGCAGCGCATCGCGCAGCTTATGGACAAGCACGATACCGTAGGCATAGACTGCGTCGCCATGTGCGTAAACGACATCATATGCTGCGGAGCAAAGCCGCTGTTCTTCCTGGACTACATAGCCATTGGCAAGAACGTTCCGGAAAAGGTGGCGGAGCTGGTAAAGGGCGTGGCCGAGGGCTGTGTCCGGGCAGGATGCGCTCTTATAGGCGGCGAGACCGCGGAGCATCCGGGAGTTATGGCCGCGGACGACTACGATCTTGCGGGATTCTCCGTAGGCATCGTGGACAAAAAGGATCTTGTGGACAACAGCCGCATGGCGGAGGGCGACGTTGTGATCGCGCTGCCGTCCAGCGGCATACATTCCAACGGTTATTCGCTGGTGCGCAAGGTGTTCGGCATAGAGGACGCGGATCTTGACGCAAAGCCGGAAGAACTGGGCGGACAGACCCTTGGCGAGGCGCTGCTTACGCCTACCAGGATCTACGTAAAGCCCGTGCTGGCTCTGCTTAAGGCTGCCGATGTAAAGGGCATAAGCCACATAACCGGCGGCGGCTTCTACGAGAACGTTCCCAGATCCGTTCCCGACGGACTCTGCGCCGAGATCGACAGGTCTGCGATAAAGATCCCCGCGATCTTCGGCCTTCTTCAGAAGAGCGGAAACATTCCCGAGCGCGACATGTTCAACACCTACAATATGGGTGTGGGCATGGCGGTGATCGTGGCTGCAGCGGACGCGGACAAGGCGCTCGAGGTGCTTAAGGCAAACGGCGAGGACGCTTACGTTATAGGCCGCATAATAAAAGGCGGCGACAAGATCGTTATCAAGTAATGCATTTACGGCGCATTCGTTCGCGCCGGTGCCCCGGGACACGCTCCCGCTAACAGGGCACCCTCCCAGCGGTCCTAAGCTCCGTCTTCACCTGCGGCTCGCCGATCGCTAAGGACCGGGTTCCCTGATCGTCCCGCAGGCATCCGGGCGACTCACATGCGCCGCGTAAAAGGATAGACCATGAAAACAAAAGCACGAATAGCCGTCCTGGTATCCGGCGGCGGCACCAACCTTCAGGCCCTTATAGACGCGCAGAGATCCGGCATCATAAAGAGCGGCGAGATAGTCCTGGTCGTTTCAAACAAGACCGGCGCCTACGCACTGGAAAGGGCAGCCAAGGCCGGCATCAAGGCCGTAACGCTTACCCGCAAGGACTGCGGCGGCAGGGAAGGCTTCGAGAAAGCCCTGGCGGAACTGCTGGAGGCAGAGAAGATAGACCTTATCGTTCTGGCCGGCTTCCTTGCGATACTGAGCGCGGACTTCACTTCTAAGTATCCTGAGCGCATCATAAACGTTCACCCGTCGCTGATCCCCAGCTTCTGCGGCGAGGGCTTCTACGGACTTACGGTGCACGAGAGAGCTCTTGATTACGGTGTAAAGGTGACCGGCGCCACGGTGCATTTCGTGAACGAGATACCCGACGGCGGTAAGATAATACTTCAGAAGGCGGTATACATAGAAGACGGCGACACCCCAGAGGTGCTGCAGCGCCGCGTAATGGAGCAGGCCGAGTGGATCATTCTGCCGCAGGCAGTGGAGCTGGTAAGTTCAAAACTTGCCGGTACCCGCAGTTAGCGGACTCTGTTTTTAATCGTTTATTACTGTCCGGTCCGGAGGCAGCTGAGGATGTTTTTTCGAAGCGCTCCGGAGCGGTAGAGGAGACTTTCCGCTAAGCACCTGCGCGCGAGGCCGTTAGGTACGTGCCGAGCGCTGCAGGAACTCGGAAAGGCTCAGCGTGAAGCCGCGGAGTGGGCAGAGAAAAAACATTCAGCAGCCTTCGGGCCGAACTATTCAATAGATAAAAGGAGAAACAACATGGACCTCATCAAGTTTTTAAAGGAAACCAGCTACCCCGGACGCGGCATCGTGATCGGCAACAACGTGGCATACTACTGGATAATGGGCCGTTCCGAGAACAGCCGCAACCGCATCTTCGCCCTCACCGAGGACGGCATCGAGACCCGTGCATTCGACGAGAGCAAGGTAGCGGACCCCAGCCTCATAATCTATCACCCTGTGCGCGAAACCGAAAAGGGACTGATCGTCACCAACGGCAACCAGACCGATACCATAGCCGACATGGGATGCTTCAAGAAGGCGCTCATGACCCGCGAGTACGAGCCGGACGAACCGAACTGGACCCCGCGCATCTCCGCCATGATCTACAAGGACGGAAGCTTCGACATCTCCATCCTTAAGCACCTGAACGGTACCTGCCTGCGCGAGTTCTTCTGCTACGAGAAGGCCGCCGAGGGCAAGGGCTACTTCATAAGCACCTACCAGGGCGACGGCAAGCCTCTCCCCAGCTTTAAGGGCGAGCCCATAGAAGTAGATCTTCCGACTCCGGACGAGCTCTGGAAGGCTCTCAACACCGACAACAAAGTTTCGCTGTACACCAATGTAAACGGCGAAGTAAGAATATTCAACAAGCATCTGGGCGACTGATCTGCACCCCGGAGCAACAGAAGCATCGAACGTATCTAAACGATCGGAAAGCATTTATAGCTATGTACGATACCGAAATCAAAGGCAAAAGATTGATCTTCTACGAGAACTGTCTGGAACTGGACGGGGTCACCATCTACTACCGCGACATGGAGCACATAACTCAGTCGTTCGAGGAGCAGCCGGTCTTCAGGTTCGGCTACAAAGGCAGGGACATCCGCATCCCGTGCAGGGAAGACGAATACCAGACGTTTCTGGAGTATTTCATAAAGGCCGCGGACCAGTCTCCGACTACGGACACCGTGTCGTTCCTTGACAGCGCAAAGAAAAAGAACGAGTACGACCCCAAGCTGGACAGCTTTACCGAGAACAAGTACAGCCAGAGCTCCGGCAGCACATACCGTCAGAGCAGTTCCGGCAGCAGCTACCGCCAGAGCGGCTACGATAACGGAACAAGCAGGCAGCCTTCCGGAAACGGCTACAAGTATTACGGCGGCGGCACCACGAACGGCAGTGGATACGAAGAGGTCTACCGGGAAGGCGCTCCGGAAGGTCCAAGGTGCATAAACAAGCACATATTCGTCTGGGTATGCTCCTTCATCTTCGGCGTACTGGGCGTGGACCGTTTCGCAAGAGGACAGATAGGGCTTGGACTCATTAAGCTGTTCACCGGCGGCCTCGGCGGTTTCTGGTACATTGCGGACTTTATAATAGCCGCTTTAAAGGCCTACGGGACCTACAGGGACTCTGAGGATCTGTACTTCGACGTCTTCGGCCATTACACCAGATAAGATATTGCACAACTGAGTCAAAAATAGTCTATAATTAAACTACTAACTTTTACGGAGGAACTACGATGAAAGAATTCCAGCTCAAATACGGATGCAATCCCAACCAGAAGCCGGCCAAGGTGTTCATGAGAGACGGCTCCGACCTTCCTTTCGAGGTGCTCAACGGACGTCCCGGATACATAAACTTCATGGACGCTCTTAATTCCTGGCAGCTGGTGATGGAACTGAAGGAGGCTACCGGCCTTCCTTCCGCGGCAAGCTTCAAGCACGTGTCTCCGGCAGGCGCTGCAGTTGCAAGACCGCTTACCGCCACCGACCGCAGGATGTATTTCGTGGAGCAGGAGGACGTTTCTCCTCTGGCAAGCGCTTACATAAGGGCGCGCGGCGCCGACAGACTCTGCTCCTACGGCGACTGGGCTGCTCTTTCCGATGTCTGCGACGCCTCCACCGCAAGGTATCTTAAGGACGAAGTCTCCGACGGAGTTATCGCTCCCGGATACACGGACGAGGCGCTGGAGATACTCAAAACAAAGAAAAAGGGGAATTACAATATAATCAAGATCGACGCTGCTTACGTATGCGCTCCTCAGGAGATCAAGGACGTATACGGCATCAGCTTCGAGCAGGGCCACAACAACTTCAAGATCAACAAGGAGCTGCTGGCCAACATCGTTACAAAGAACAAGGACCTTCCGGAAGAAGCCGTAAGGGACATGATACTTTCTCTCATAACCCTTAAGTACACGCAGAGCAATTCCGTATGCTACGTTAAGGACGGCATGGCCATAGGCGTAGGCGCCGGCCAGCAGAGCCGCATACACTGCACCAGGCTTGCCGGAAGCAAGGCCGACAACTGGTATCTGCGCCAGAGCCCCAAGGTCCTGGAGCTTCCCTGGAAGGAAGGCGTACGCAGACCCGACAGGGACAACGCGATAGACGTCTACATCTCCGACGAGTACGAAGACGTTCTCCGCGACGGCGAATGGCAGAAGGTATTCACCAGAAAGCCGGAAGTATTCACGGCAGAGGAAAAGAAGGCCTGGATAGCTACGCAGAAGGGCCTCACCGTAGGTTCCGACGCGTTCTTCCCGTTCGGTGACAACATAGAAAGAGCCAGGAAGTCCGGTGCTCAGTACATTGCGGAGCCGGGCGGATCCATAAGGGACGACAACGTTATCGAGACCGCGGACAAGTACGGCATGGTAATGGCGTTTACAGGAATGAGGCTCTTCCATCATTGATTTTCGAAAAGAGACGGACAGGATTTGGCTGCGGACAGAGAAAGGACTAACAGCATAATATGGCGCATCATACTTGCCGCGCAGGTAGTGCTGATCGCTGCCGTCGCCGCACTTTCCGTCAGCGGGACTGTAGCATGGAAGGACGGCGTTCCGGTACGGACCTACGGTCTTAAGTACGACGCTGCTTCCTGCGAACTGGACTTTACCGGTATGAGCCCGGAAGAAGCTCTGGCAAAGGCAGCCGACGCGGCCTCCGTGCGGGGTGCTGAAAGCGTTAAGCTGGACCTTTCCGGCTGGACTGTAAGGCAGCTCCTGGAGTTCCGCGGAAAATGCCCGGATCTGAGCATCGAAGGCGGTCCGCTTGTCCTGAACAATGAGGATCCCCGTTATCTTACGGAACTGCGGAAGGTATTGCCTCAGATAGTGTTCAGCGGTTCTGTAAACGCGGGAGGCGCAGAGCTTCCGCTGTCGGGCGGAAGCCTGGATCTGAGCCGCATGGCTCCGGACGGTTTTCCTGTCCTTATGGAGCTGACCGACGGCATAACGGAGTACTCAGCCGTTGATTTCGGCAAGGAAGAAGGCCACGGAAAACTTAAGGATGTATACGCGTTCCTTAAAGCCAACCCGGACACCGGGGTCTCGTACGGATTCACCGCGTTCGGCAAGGAGATAGATCTTTACGACGAAGTCCTGGATCTCAACCACATACCCATGAGCGACCAGGGCGCGGAGGTGCGCGAGATAATCGCCTGCATGCCCAAGCTGAGTTACCTGGACATGGACTTCTGCGAAGTGGACGACGACCACATGGCGGCCATCAGGGAGGACTTCCCGGACATAACCGTGGACTGGCGCATATGGTTCGGCGACAGGTTTACCGCAAGGACGGACGAGACCAGGATACTCGCAAGCGCCAGCTGGCTGGGCGGCGAGCTTACGCCGGAGAACACCAAGGGCCTTAAGTACTGCACCAAGATGAAGTACCTGGACATAGGCCACATGAACTATCTTAAGGACATTTCGTTTACGGCTTACATGCCGGACCTGGAAGTTCTGATAATCATGATGGGCAACGTTACGGACATCTCCCCGCTTGCCAACTGCAAGCACATGGAGTTCCTGGAGATATTCACCAACGACATTACGGACCTGAGTCCGCTTGCCGAGATGCACGAACTAAAGCACCTCAACATATGTTACAATAAGAATCTGAAGGACATGACTCCTCTCTACGGGCTTACCCAGCTGGAGAGGCTGTGGATAGGCAGGTACACGCAGATCCCGAAAGAGCAGATACAGCACTTTAAGGAACTGGCCCCGGACTGCGAGGTAAACACTACCTGCGGGAATCCGCATTACAACTGGCGCTGGTACGGAGATCCGGACGACGACGAGCCGAAGAACCTTACCCCCAGATACCGTCTGCTTATACAGCAGCTTGGATACAGAGGAAAAAAGTATTCCATGCCTTGGAACGACCCGAAATACTATCCGCACGACTAGCACGCGGAATTACCTTGCGAGGCGGTTTTAATGGACAGCATCGAAAACAAAGAAACAACAGTAACAGATCAGCAGCCGGAAACAGCATCCCGGTCCGCAAGGCATGCGGCAGAAAGGAAGAAGCCGGCAAAGTTTCCGGTGGCTATAATAATAGTTATCGCCGCGGCCGCGATAGCCGTGGGCGTGCTTTCCGCTACGCATGATCTGGTGTGGTTCCGCCACGGCGTGCACTTTAAGAACGCTTCGAGCATTGCGCACAAGCTGGAATCCGGGGAGACCGCAAAGCTTGCATATCTGCCGGATCTTGAGCGCGCGGACTTTAAGCAGAGCAGCTGCTACCAGGAAGTATACGAGTGGGCAAAGGCTCATCCGGAAGTGGACGTTCATTACACCGTTGCTATGCCGCAGGGGACCTCCTACGACGAGGAGACCCGTACGGCGGACTTTACGGCGCTGGATCCGCAGACGGCGGATGCCGCCTCCAATCTGTTCGCGCGTTACATTCTGGGGCTCGAGGCGGTAAAGCTGGACCTTTCAAAATGGAGCATGGATGAAATGGCTTCCTATGCGGCGGCTTATCCGGAGTGGAAAGTCATAGGAACCAAAGACCTGGGCCGCGTAAGCCCGGAAGAGTTCGCTTCGTACAGAAAAGCCATGCCGGACGCGCAGATAAAAGCTGACATAGAGATAGGTCTTACTACCGTGTCCGCGGATGCTGAGAGCGTAAAGTTCGACGGTTCGGATAAAGGTGCGGTAAAGCACCTCAGCGTTGCGGCTCCTTACATGGCAGCGCTCAAGTCCGTGGACTTCGGAGAGGATGCGGAAGGTCATGCAAATCTGCCGGAGGTCTACGCTTTCCTTAAGGAAAATCCGGATCTTAAAGTGGATTACAAGTTTACTATATTCGACCGCACCCCCGGCATACACGACATTAAGCTGGACCTCAACCACAGGAAGATGACGGACCAGGGCGAGGAAGTCCGCGAAGTCATTTCCTGCATGCCGGACCTTAAGTGGCTCGACATGGACAGCTGCGGAGTGGACGACGAGCATATGGCCGCCATCCGCGATGACTTCCCGGATGTTAAGGTGGTATGGCGCGTATGGTTCGGAGTCCGCAAGACTTACTCCGTAAGGACCAACGTGTTAAGGGTACTTGCCAGCGCTCCCGAGAACGCAGGCAGCCTTACACCCTCATCCGCCGCGTCGCTCAAGTACTGCACCGACGTAAAGTACCTGGACATAGGCCACAACGAGTACCTGTACAACATAGACTTCGTAAGATACATGCCCAACCTTGAGGTCTTCATAGTGATGGACGGCACCATCAGCGACATATCGCCGCTGGAGAACTGTCCTCATCTGGAATTCTGCGAACTGTTCACCAACAGAATAACGGACCTCTCGCCGCTGGCGAACGCGAAGGAACTGAAGCATCTAAACATAAACTGGAACCATCATCTTAAAGACATAACTCCGCTGTACGGACTGGATCTGGAAAGGCTCTGGATAGGCATAATAAACGAGGTGCCCAAGGAGCAGATAGAAGAGTTCAGGAGGCTCCATCCCAACTGCGTAGTTAACGATTACAGCATAGATTCCCACGAAGACTGGCGCTGGGACAAGGACAAGAACTATTACCCCAGATATGCTCTTCTCAGAGAGCAGATGGGATATCACTATCCGGAAGGCGGCACGGATTATGTGTTCTACTGGATGGATCCTCTGTACGAGCCGCACGACGACTCGGTGCAGGATCCGCTCTGCCCGTATAATTAGACAGACCGTTCACAGAGAGGAGAGGCAAACATGAAGATCCTTGTAGTAGGAGGAGGCGGCAGAGAGCACGCCATAATCAAGAAGCTTAACGAGAACCCGGCGGTAGACGTCATCTACGCGGTGCCCGGAAACGCCGGAATGGCGGAGGATGCCGAATGCGTAAAGATCAGCGTGTCGGACCTGGATGCCATAGTGGATTTCGCCAAGAGCCATTTCGTTGATTACGCTGTGGTAGCTCCGGATAACCCGCTGGTGGATGGCTGTGTGGATAAGCTGGAAGAAGCCGGTATCCCGAGCTTCGGCCCCAGGGCAAACGCAGCGATAATAGAAGGCAGCAAAGTCTTCTCCAAGAACCTTATGAAGAAATACGGCATCCCCACGGCTGCGTACGAGGTATTTACCAGCGCCGCGGATGCTTTGGAATACGTTAAGACCTGCCCCATACCCACTGTAGTAAAGGCCGACGGCCTGGCTCTGGGCAAGGGCGTAGTAATAGCCGAGACCCGCGAAGACGCACAGGCCGCGATCGTCTCCATAATGGAAGACAAGAAGTTCGGCGCCAGCGGCGACAGCATCGTAATAGAGGAGTTCCTTACCGGTCCGGAAGTTTCCGTTCTGTCCTTTACGGACGGCAAAGTGGTGGTCCCGATGGTATCTTCCATGGACCACAAGCGCGCTCTGGACGGCGACAAGGGTCTTAACACCGGCGGCATGGGGACCATAGCTCCCAACCCGTACTACACGCCGGAGATAGCCGAGCGCTGCATGAAGGAGATATTCCTCCCCACGATGCACGCCATGAACAAGGAAGGCCGCACTTTCAAGGGCTGCCTGTACTTCGGACTGATGCTCTGCGCGGACGGTCCCAAGGTAATAGAGTACAACTGCCGCTTCGGCGACCCGGAGACCCAGGTGGTGCTGCCGCTTCTTAAGAGCGACCTGCTTACCATAATGCAGGCTGTTACGGACGAGAGGCTGGCGGACGTGGAAGTAGAGTTCTCGGACGGTGCCGCGTGCTGCGTGGTAGTGGCGTCGGACGGCTACCCCGGAAGCTACGAAAAGGGCAGGCCCCTTGTAATAGAAGACGAAGTTAAGGACAAGGTGTTCGTTGCCGGCGCGGCGTTCAAGGATGGTGTGCTGGTCACCAACGGCGGTCGGGTGCTTGGATGCACCGCTACAGCGGAAGACCTTCCGTCCGCAATCAAAGCTGCGTACGAAGTAGTGGAAAAGGTCCACTTCGACAACGCATACTTCCGTCACGACATAGGCGCCAAGGCGCTTAAAGCGCTGGAATAAACGGACAGCACGGAAAACCAAAGTTTCGGTCGTCAAGGAGAGATCATGGTCTACAGAGTTTATTCGGAAAAGAAGAAGGAATTCGCTCACGAGGCAAACGCGCTGCTTTCGGACGCGCGCAGGCTTCTCGGAATAGGAGGGCTTACCGGCGTACGGGTGATAAACCGCTACGACGCGGAAGGCATAAGGCCGGATCTGTTTGAGTACGCCAAGACCACGGTCTTTTCCGAGCCTCAGGTGGACGTCTGCTCCGAAGCTCCGGACCTTGAAGGCGCAAGGGTATTCGCAGTGGAGTTCCTGCCCGGTCAGTTCGACCAGAGGGCCGACTCCGCCGCGCAGTGCATACAGCTGATCTCCCAGGAAGAAAGGCCTCTCATCCGTTCCGCCAAGGTCTATGCGCTCTACGGAAGCATTAGCGACACGGAACTTGCGGAGATCAAGAAATACGTAATAAACCCGGTGGAGGCCCGCGAGGCTTCGCTTAAACTGCCCGAGACTCTTGCCATGGAGTACGCGGTTCCGGATAAGGTTGCCGTCCTGGACGGCTTCAACGATCTTTCCGAGGAGCAGCTTGCGGACTTCATAAAGGCCAACGGCCTTGCCATGGACCTTGCGGACATTAAGTTCTGCCAGGACTACTTCAGGACCGAGGGCCGCTGCCCCACCATCACGGAGATAAAGGTGATCGACACCTACTGGTCCGATCACTGCAGACATACGACCTTCGGTACCATAATCGACAGCGTAAGCTTCGAGGATCCTCTGCTGCAGAGGACATGGGAAGACTATCTTGCCGTCCGCAAAGAGCTGGGCCGCACAAAGCCCATATGCCTTATGGATCTGGGAACCATAGGCGCCAAGTATCTTAAGGCTCACGGTAAGCTGGACAAGCTGGACGAATCCGAAGAGATAAACGCCTGCACCGTTAAGCTGCAGGTAGAGATAGAAGGAAAGAAGGAGCCCTGGCTGCTTCTGTTCAAGAACGAGACACACAATCATCCTACGGAGATAGAGCCATTCGGCGGCGCCGCCACATGCATCGGCGGAGCCATAAGAGACCCGCTCTCCGGACGTTCCTACGTTTACGCCGCAATGCGCGTTACGGGCGCGGCGGACCCGACCGTTCCCATCAGCGAGACCATACCGGGCAAGCTTCCGCAGAGAAAGCTGGTTGCTACCACAGCCGCGGGATATTCTTCCTACGGCAACCAGATAGGCCTTGCTACAGGAATAGTAGACGAACTTTATCATCCCGGCTACGCCGCAAAGCACATGGAGATAGGCGCTGTAATAGCGGCAGCTCCGGAAGCTAACGTGCGCAGGGAAAGACCCGAATCCGGCGACGTTGTGATACTGCTGGGCGGAAGCACGGGCCGCGACGGAATAGGCGGAGCCACAGGTTCTTCCAAGGCTCACGACGTCCACTCCGTCGAGAACTGCGGAGCCGAGGTACAGAAAGGTAATGCGCCCGAAGAAAGAAAGCTCCAGAGACTGTTCAGGAATCCGGCCGCTTCAAGGCTTATAAAGCGCTGCAACGACTTCGGAGCCGGCGGCGTATCCGTTGCCATAGGCGAGCTTGCGGACGGTCTTTGCGTGGATCTTAACGCGGTGCCCAAGAAGTACGAAGGTCTGGACGGTACCGAGCTTGCCATAAGCGAGAGTCAGGAGCGCATGGCCGTGGTAGTAGCCGCGGGCGACATGCAGAAGTTCCTGGATCTGGCAGCTGCGGAGAACCTTCAGGCTGTTAAGGTGGCGGAGGTCACCGAAGATCCCAGGCTGGTCCTCAACTGGAACGGCGAAAAGATCGTAGACTTAAGCCGCGAGTTCCTTAATTCCAACGGAGCGGAAAAACACATAGACATAGAAGTAAAGAAGACCTGGTCCGCAAGGCGCAAGATAACAGGCGAGACCTTCGCGGAAAAATACATAGGCATGGCCGAGAGCCTCAATTGCTGCTCCAGGCGAGGCCTTTCGGAACGTTTCGACTCCACCATAGGCGCCGGTACGGTCCTGATGCCCTTCGGCGGAAAGAACCAGCTTACGCCTGTACAGGCCATGGTCCACAAGATATCCGTGGAAGATAAGGATACGGACACCTGTTCCGTAATGTCCTGGGGCTACAACCCCTTCCTCACCGAGAGCTCGCCGTATCACGGCGCTTACACAGCGGTGGTCGAGTCCGTAAGCAAGCTGGTAGCCACCGGCGCGGAGTTCAAGGATGTATACCTTACCTTCCAGGAATACTTCGAAAAGCTCGGACACGACAGCGAAAAGTGGGGGAAGCCGCTGGCTGCTCTGCTGGGAGCGTTCAGGGCTCAGAAAGAACTGGGAGTGGCGGCCATAGGCGGCAAGGATTCCATGAGCGGATCCTTCGAGGACATACACGTTCCGCCTACGCTGGTATCGTTCGCGGTAACGGACGAAAAGATAGAGAACATCATGTCGCCGGAGTTCAAGGAGGCCGGAAGCTCCGTTCTCCGCATCTCCCCGAGGCTCGGAAAGGACGGTCTGCCGGAGGCATCGTCTCTGCTGGATCTGTTCAGATA
>JAILDA010000083.1 GCA_024689865.1 Clostridia bacterium
GACTAATATCGTTTATTTTCCGTTTACCAGCGCCTGGACCTTTATCGGAAGTCCGAAGAGGTTTATGAATCCCGCGGAATCCTTCTGGTCGTAGTCGCTCTCGCCGAAGGTGGCTATGTCCTCGCTGTAGAGGGAGTTGGGGCTCCATACGCCGGCATTTATGATGTTGCCCTTGTAGAGCTTAAGCTTTACCTTGCCGTTTACGGCTTCCTGGGTCTTGTCCACGAATGCGGACAGCGCTTCCCTTAAGGGTGTGAACCACTGGCCGTTGTATACCAGTTCTCCGAAGGTTATGGCCAGCTTCTGCTTTTCGTGCATGGTCATCTTGTCCAGCGTAATGGTCTCCAGCACCTGGTGGGCCTTGTAGAGTATGGTTCCGCCCGGGGTCTCGTACACGCCGCGGGACTTCATTCCCACGAGCCTGTTCTCGACTATGTCCAGAAGGCCTATGCCGTTGGCTCCGCCTATCTCGTTGAGCTTAAGGATGATGTCCTTGGCGCTCATCTTCTTGCCGTCCAGAGCTACGGGCGCGCCTTTTTCGAACTCCAGCTCCACGTAGGTGGGTGTGTCCGGTGCTTGCAGCGGGGAAACGCTCATCTCCAGGAAGCCCGGCTTTTCGTACTGGGGCTCGTTGCCCGGATCCTCCAGGTCCATGCCCTCGTGCGAAAGGTGCCAGAGGTTCTTGTCCTTGGAATAGTTGGTCTGACGGTTTATCTTAAGCGGAATGTTGTGCGCTTCCGCGTAGTCCATCTCTTCGTCCCTGGACTTGATGTCCCATTCCCTCCAGGGGGCGATTATCGGCATGCTGGGAGCAAAGTGCTTGATGGCCAGCTCGAAACGTACCTGGTCGTTGCCCTTGCCTGTGCAGCCGTGTACTATGGCGTCCGCCTTTTCCTTAAGGGCTATCTCCACCAGACCTTTGGCTATGCAGGGTCTTGCGTGGCTGGTGCCCAGAAGGTAGTCTTCGTAAGCGGCTCCTGCCTTTACGCAGGGGATTATGTAGTTGTCTACGTAGTCGTCCGTAAGATCCAGGACGTAGAGCTTGGAGGCTCCGGTCTTAAGGGCCTTTTCCTCCAGGCCTTCCAGTTCGTCCGCCTGTCCTACGTTGCCGGAAACGGCTACCACTTCGCAGTTGTTGTAATTCTCTTTAAGCCAGGGAATGATTATGGAAGTATCGAGACCTCCGGAATACGCGAGCACTACTTTTTTTATCGTATTTTTATCCATTTTCTGTTCCTCCCGAAAAGTATATGCGTATACTATAGAAACTGCCGGTGGATGTCAATAGAAAACTTGCATATTTTTACACAAATTATGCATAAATCATACAATTTTATGCATTTTTATTGAATAATTGCGAATTTTTATGCCAAGCCGTGCCGGAACGGCCGCGCATCAGACCATTTCTTCCGGACGGTAGACTTCGCCGAACTTTTCTGCAGTCATAAAGCCGAGCTTTAAGCAGGCTTCTTTCAGCGTAATGCCTTCGCGGGCGGCAAGCTTTGCCGTTTCTGCGGCTTTTTCGTAGCCTATGTAAGGGGCAAGCGCCGTTACGGTCATCAGAGAGTTATTAAGGTTGTGCTGCATCTTTTCCTTGCAGGGGACTATGCCGCAGACGCAGCGCTGGGTAAACGAATCGACTGAATCTGCCAGAAGGCGGACGGACTGAAGGAAGTTATAGGCTATCACCGGCATGAACACGTTAAGTTCCAGGTTGCCCTGGCTTGCCGCAAAGCCTATCGCGGCATCGTTGCCCATTACCTGCACCGCCACCATGGTCACCTGTTCGCACTGTGTGGGATTTACCTTTCCGGGCATTATGGAGCTTCCGGGCTCGTTCTCCGGTATGCGTATCTCTCCCAGGCCGCAGCGCGGACCGCTTGCCAGCCAGCGCACGTCGTTTGCTGTCTTCATAAGGTCGCAGGCCAGAGCCTTTACGGCGCCGTGTGCGGCAACGAATTCGTCCCAGCTGGTGAGCGCGTGGAACTTGTTCTGCGCGGAAACGAAAGGTTTTCCGGTGATGTCTGCTATCTCCCGGGCTGCAGCTTCGGCAAATCCTTCCGGCGCGTTCAGTCCTGTCCCTACAGCGGTCCCTCCCAGAGCAAGCTCGCAGAGGGGCGGGATGGATCTTTCTATCAGTTCGCAGCTGCGCTCGACGGACGCGCGCCAGCCGCTTATCTCCTGGGAAAATGCTATGGGGACGGCGTCCTGCAGGTGCGTGCGCCCGCTCTTTACTATTCCTTTGTTTTCTTCTTCCAGCCTTCGGAATTCTTTAATAAGGCGCCGGGCTGCGGGGAGCAGCTCGTCTTCCAGGGCGATCACCGCCGCAATATGCGCGGCCGTAGGGAAGGTGTCGTTGGTGGACTGCGACATGTTTACGTCGTCGTTGGGATGGCAGAGCTTTCTGCCTGCAAGTTCGTTTGCGCGGGCGGCTATCACTTCGTTTACGTTCATGTTGGACTGGGTGCCGCTTCCTGTCTGCCAGACTACCAGCGGGAAGTGATCCGTAAGCTCTCCGGAGCTTACCTGCCTTGCAGCCCCCGTAATGAAGGAAAGCTTTTCTTCCGTCATCCTGTCCGGCTTAAGTGCGTGGTTGGCCTTTGCCGCAGCTTCCTTAAGGATGCCGAAGGCGCGTATGATCTCTTCCGGCATGGTCTCTTTGCCTTTGCCTATCGGGAAATTCTCCAGACTGCGCTGAGTCTGCGCGCCCCAGTATCTGTCTGCGGGCACACGGACTTCGCCCATCGTGTCGTGCTCTGTTCTGTACTGCATGGTATGGTCCTCGCTGATATGATATAAGAGGTCCTGCCGCAGACGGCAGATCCTTGTGTTAATTATGTAATTATCTTTTAATTATACGCTTTTTTGCCGCAAACAAAAAGCGCAAGCATGGTATAATACCAGCAAGAACGCAGTATATTTTAGAGGATCACAAGATGCTTACATACAAACTCAGCGAAAACATAACGCCTTGTCCCCCGGAAGATGTGTTCGGCGAAGGCGGTCCCAAGCCCGGACAGTACGTGGTAGTCGTAACTCCCGGGGAGTGGGAGGAAAAGCGCGGCCTTTTCGACATGGGTCTGGAGCTGGACCCTGCGGTGCAGGAGATCGTAAGCACCAAGGCCGAGGTCAACTTCGACTCGCTTACCGGAAACTTCCTTATACCGGACCGCAAGGCGCTGGGGGAGAGGGACTGGCGATTCTCCTTCGCTCTGGACGAGAAGGGCATAGTATTCATAGACGCTACCGGCAAAGCCGCGGAGATGACGGATTCGATAGCCCGCAGCAAGCAGACCAACAGGCCTTGCCTGGAGCGTTTCCTCTACGATTTTCTGGAGGAGATCGTTAAGGATGACCTTCACCTCATGGAAAAGATGGAGAAGGAACTGGACGAGTTCGAGGACCGCATACTTGCGGAAGAGGACAAGCTGGACCTTAAGCGCATCAACCACATGCGCGCGCAGATGAGGGAGCTGCGCATTCACTACGAGCAGCTGATAGACATGACCCAGGAGCTGGAAGAGAACGAGAACGGATTCTTTAAGGAAAAGGATCTTCGCTACCTGCACCTGTTCATGAACCGCATGCTGCGCCTTTCGGACATAGCAACGTCCGTCCGCGACCACACCACTCAGGTGCGCGAGCTCTACCAGACCCAGCTGGACGTGCGCCAGAACCGCACCATGACGCTGCTTACGGTCATCGCAACGATATTCATGCCGCTTACTCTCATAACCGGCTGGTACGGAATGAACTTCCATTACATGCCGGAACTGGAGTACCGCTGGTCGTACCCGGCGGTGTTCCTGGTGTGCCTGGCCATAGCTGTGGGCTGCCTTGTATTCTTTAAAAAGAAAAAGTGGATGTAAAAAGGAGCGGAAAATGCTTAAAGAAGGAATGAGAGCGCCGGAATTCGCGCTTAAGGATAAAGACGGAAACGAGGTCCGCCTCAGCAGTTTCCTCGGTAAGAAAGTGGTGCTGTATTTCTACCCCAAGGACAGCACTCCGGGATGCACAAGGCAGGCCTGCGCGTTCGCCGCTGCTTACGACATATTTACGGAAAACAACATTGTGATAATAGGGGTGAGCAAGGACTCCGAGGCGTCGCACAGAAGGTTCGCAGAGAACAACGGTCTGCCGTTCATGCTGCTGTCGGATCCGGAGCGCAGCGCCATAGAGGCATACGGCGTCTGGCAGGAAAAGAAGAACTACGGCAAGGTATCCATGGGCGTAGTGCGCAGCACCTTCATAATAGACGAAAACGGCGTGATCCTTAAGGTGATGCCTAAGGTAAAGCCGGATACCAACGCCGCGGAGATAGCGGAATTCCTGGGGCTGAAGTAAGCAAAACGATACGGAAATAAAGACCCGGACTCTTAAGAGCCCGGGTGTTTTTGTTATGGTACCCCCACGCGGAATCGAACCACGAACAAAGGTTTAGGAAACCTCCGTTATATCCGTTTAACTATGAGGGCGGATAAGCAATTTATTATGCTCCTAAAGTGCTTGCTAAGTCAAGCGTTTTTGTGTTAGTATATACAGTGCATTTTGGAGGAGCGGCATGCACGAACAGTTTATGCAGGAAGCATTAAGGCTCGCGCGGATGGCTTACGACGCGGGGGAAGTACCGGTCGGAGCCGTTGTCGTAAAAGACGGACAGATAGTCGGAAGAGGCTTCAACAGCACGGAGACCGACAAGGATCCTACAAGCCACGCAGAGATAAAGGCCATACGCGAGGCAGCCCAAACGCTGGGCGGCTGGAGGCTGTCGGGATGCAGCATGTACGTAACGCTGGAGCCCTGCAGCATGTGCGCCGGAGCAATAGTTCTGGCAAGGCTGGACGACCTGTACATCGGCACCCTGGATCCCAAATCCGGAGCCTGCCTGTCGCTGGCAAGCATACCCTCGGACGACAGGCTCAACCACCAGGTGGAGCTTCACGCCGGCATCCTTCAGCAGGAATGCAGCGCAATATTAAAGGAGTTCTTCAGGGAACTCAGAAATAAAAACACAAAGGCGGAGGAATAAAATGAAAAAACTCGCCGCGATCATCGCAGCATTGGTATTAATACTCGCATCGGCCGTATCGGCGTCCGCAGCGGGTCTGAGCATAGTTAAAGTAACGCCCAAGGACGGCGCCAAGGGAATGCAGCCCAGCAACATGGCCGTAAAGATCAAGTTCTCGGAAGCCATGGACGGCGGAGAGACAGCGGACGCTGCCAACAAGGACAAGTTCGTCATCTCGGATCCCGAAGGCAAGACCATAGACTTTACGATAGTCCACTCCGATAAATATCCGGACGAGCTCTGGATAGTCCTTACCGGAGAGCTTACTTCCAACACGGAATACAAGGTAGAGATCAAGGACGGCATAGTTTCCGCGGCTGGAAACAAGACTGCCGATCCCATGACGACCACTTTCAAGACCAGAAACGTCCAGACGGACAGCTATGTAAGCATGGCCTTCATGCTGGTAATGTTCGGACTCATGTTTTTCATGGGACAGCGCGAGACCAAGAAGCAGGCTGCCCAGACGGATGTTTACTACGCGCTCGAGGCTGCCAAGAAGCTTAATCCCTACAAGATAGCCAAGCAGAAGGGCATCTCGCTGGAGGAGGCCATGGCATACTGCGATAAGGAAAAGGCCAAGGCACAGAAGGCCGTGGACAAAGCAAACGCGGAAAAGGCTAAGGCTCAGGCTGCCAAGGAGGCCGAGATGGCCGCCGCGGCCGCCAGGATAGAGGCCGAGATGGCCGCCGCCCACGACGCAAGCGTGTTCAAAGTAAAGGGACCGCGCTCCGTTAAGGAAGCCGGCGGAAGGATCCCCCGTTCCGTAAGGAACAGATCCAAGGCCAAGGAAGAGGCCGCAAAAGCTGCCGAAAAGCAGCGCGCTCAGAACGCCAAGGGCAAGAAGTCCAAGAAATAAACGTTTCCCGGACTAACCCGACTGCCCGGGTCTTAGGAAACAGGAAACCGGGATAATAAGGACGATATAAAAGGCCGCCGGAAGATATCCGGCGGCCTTTTTTATTTGATGTTTCCGGGAGGGCTTGTGGCGGTCTTGTTGTTTTCATGGTCTTTGTTAATGCATACCCGTACCGCGGCGTCCGCAGAATGCCCCGGGCCCTGCATGCCAGTATCGTGGCGTCCGCGGCAGATCAGATCATCAGTTTGCTGCGGATCTCGGACTCCACTATCCGAAGGTCTATGCTGCCGTCGCCTGTATCGTACGTAACGATCAGGTTGTCCCACAGATAAAAGCCGACCGATGCGTATAGTTCCGCCTTTTTCCGCTGCCACTCAATGTAAGATCTTTTGTTGATCAAGCCCTCGTGTTCCCAGATGAACACTTTGCCGTCCGCCCGCCGGATCGTAAAATCTGCGGATATGGATATGTTGCCTGTCCGGTAGACCTGCTCGTAGCGGAACGGCAGATCATATCTGTACAGTGCCTCGGCTATCAGAAGCTCGGATTTAGAGCGGACCCGAAGACCCCGGCTCGTGGTGTGCCGCAGTTCTTCCGGCCGGTAGTTCAGTTTTTCGTACGGTCCGCGTTCCCAGGCGCCGCCGCTTTTCGGGAAACAGCACGCATCGATCTCCTCGTTGCTCAGCCACCCGAAGTTCTCTATCGCGAAACGCTTCCGGTTGAAAGATCCAAGTTCAGTGAGCGAACGGTTCGCTTGCTCCAGGATGCTGTGTCTAAGATCCAGCGACCGCAATTCTTCTATCAGCACGCACCTTTGCGCCAGCTTTACCTGCAGTTTCCGGTCTTGTGTAATAATGCTCCGTTTTCTGCTGTTATTTTGCCCAATAATATGCATGATCACAGGCTTACCATGAGCGCGAGTCATGATCATCCGTCCTTCAGGACAATTATTAAGTTCCAAGATGACGGCTTTTCGCTTTTTTTCGATTTCTGTCATCATTTGATCGAATATGGCCGTAATTTCCATCTTTTTTTTACCATTCGGGTGTTCTTCTTGAGCCATGATGATATTAAGCGTTATAGTATAATGATTTTGTCACCGATATTATGAAAAAGGATGACATAATTCATTTGAATGGCCCATGTTGTCATCTTTAAGGTTTTCAGTTAAAGCAAGGATAGCAAAATCACATTACTGCGGCAATAACGATGACAAACATCTGTGCTGTTTTTACCATTTATCATCACAGTATGAAAAAGATACAGGAATAAGCCAGTTGCCGTGACACATCACAGAGCGCTCAGCGTTAAGCAAATAAACGGCGTTTGTAACTCTAATATAAGCAAACTAACGGCGTTATTTACTCAGATATAAGCAAACTAACGGCGTTTATTACTTTTGAAAAAGACAAAAGCTTAAGCTGAAATTTGCTTAAGCCTTGAAATATCCATGATCAAAGATGTGCCCGGGTAGAGCGAAACCGGCTGCCTCCGTTTTACTTAGGAGGGCTGGCTGCACCGGGCCGCGAGCTTCATGTTACGGCCGACCCCGCGGCGCTGGGGCTGGCTGCATCGGACTGCGAGGTTCATGTCCCGGCCGATCCTGCAGCGCTGCGCCGCTGCGTTTACAGCTTGTTCGCCTGGGGCGGTACGCTGTAGAGCTGCTTGTATTTGTTGAGGAGTATGGTGGTCTCGGTGCGCTTTACGCTCTTGACGGCCTTTACCTTGTTTACGAGCTCGGCCAGGGTAGCGGTATTCTTGGTAGCGATCCGCAGGATGTAGTCGCAGTCGCCGGCTACGAAGTAGGCCTCCAGGATCTCCTCGGACTGGTCTATCAGCTTTATCAATTCGGTAATGCTGCCGGAGTTGTCAACGTTGATCATCATGTACGCGCTGAGTTCCTTGTCCATGGCTATGGGGTCCAGGACTGCGGTGTACTGCTTGATTATTCCGCTGGCCTCCAGTTTCTTAAGGCGTTCGCTTACGGCGGACAGCGATAGATTTATCCTTTTTGAGAGTTCGGAGATGGATACTCTGGCGTTCTCCTGCAGTACTTCCAGTATTTTTGCGTCTATTGCGTCTATGGTCATGACATCCTCCGGGTTAGCGGACCGTGCGGTCCCGGCCGGTCGTATCAGGCGATCTTCCTGCACCGGCTAAACATGTTGGATATATAAATAAATAGCAAAGAAGGCAAAATAAATCAAGTACTTTTGCAAAAAAGCCGAAATAATTTTATCGAGCAAATGTCGTGCATAATGCTGGCCGGGCACTTTGATTAAACCATTTGCAAGTATATATAAGTTAGGTTATAATATATCGTCAAGATTATTTAAGGTGGAATAGTCTAGGCATCTGTTTTCGTACGGCCAGGCGCCGTCCGGAGGCAACTAAATACCTTGTAAGGAGAACAACACGTGGAAGGTAATTTCATTCACGACATCATAGACAAAGACATCGCGGAAGGTAAGTATTCGCACTGCATCATAACACGTTTCCCGCCGGAACCCAACGGCTATCTGCACGTGGGTCACGCAAAGTCCATATGCCTTAATTTCGGTACGGCTGCAAAGTACGGCGGACGCTGCAACCTGCGCTACGACGATACAAACCCCGTTAAGGAAGACGACGAGTTCGTAGGATCCATAGAAGAGGACGTAAGGTGGCTGGGATTCGAGTGGGCGGAGCTCCACCATGCCTCGGACTATTTCGAAAAGATGTACGAGTGCTGCTGCACCCTTATAAAGAAGGGCCTGGCATACGCTTCGGACATGACCCAGGAAGAGCAGCGCGCCACCCGCGGGACCCTTACGGAGCCCGGCACAAACGACAGGAACAGGGAGCGCAGCCCGGAGGAATCTCTTAAGATATTCCAGGACATGCGCGCCGGAAAGTACGCGGACGGCGAGATGTGCATACGCGCCAAGATAGACATGGCCTCTCCCAACATGAACATGAGGGATCCTGTCATCTATCGTGTGCTTCACGTTTCACACCAGAACACCGGCGACAAGTGGTGCATCTATCCCATGTACGACTTCGCGCACCCGCTGGAGGACGCCATAGAGGGGATCACGCACTCCCTCTGCACGCTGGAGTTCGAGGACCACAGACCGTTCTACGACTGGACTCTCAGGAGTCTGGACTGGCCGGAGCCTCCCCAGCAGATAGAGTTCGCCAAGCTCAACCTTACCAACACCATAATGAGCAAGCGCAACATAAAGAAGCTTGTGGAAGAAGGTCTTGTCGAGGGCTGGGACGATCCCAGACTCTGCACCATAGCAGGCATGAGACGCCGCGGCTACACGCCGGAAGCCATACGCGCTTTCTGCGACGCGATAGGCGTTGCAAAGGCAAACAGCCTTATAGACATGAGCCAGCTGGAGTACTTCGTGCGCGACGACCTTAAGAACAAGGTCGAGAGCCGTTTCGTGATCTCCAGGCCGCTCAAGCTTACGATCACGAACTGGCCGGAAGGCAGGACGGAGCTCTGCGAGATAGAGAACAACCCCAACGTGCCGGAGATGGGCAGCCGCAAGGTGCCCTTCGGCGGACATCTGTACATAGAGCAGGAAGATTTCATGGAAGTTCCTGCGAAGAAGTATTTCCGCCTGTACCCCGGCAACGAAGTGCGCCTTAAGGGAGCATACTTCGTTACCTGCACGGGCGTGGTAAAGGACGAAGCCGGAAATGTTACGGAAGTACTTTGCACCTACGATCCGGACACCAAGAGCGGAACGCCCGGAGCGGACAGCCGCAAGGTAAAGGGCACCATCCACTGGGTGGAAGCGTACAGCGCTGTAGTAGTTCCGGTAAGAGAGTACGGATATCTTGCTTACCCCAGCGAGGAGACCGGCAGGAACGAGTTCGATCCGAACTCCAGGACGGAGCTTACGGCGTACGCGGAACCTTCCGTGGCGCAGGCGAAGGCCGGAGAGCGCTTCCAGTTCTTCAGAAGCGGATATTACATAGCGGACAGCAGATTAAGCAAGGACGGAGCGCCTGTGTTCAACCAGATCGTAGGCCTTAAGTCGTCCTGGAAGCCCGAGCAGAAGTAATGCTGCGGAGCGGCTTTCGAAAGCAGGATATCAACAAAACATCAGAAACAGAGTAATAACGAAGTTCAGTAATTTCGGAGTTATGACATGAAAAAAGTATTATCGATCTTATTAGCAGCAGCAATGATATTAGGCATGAGCGCGTGCACCATACAGCTCAGCACCACCAATACCATTCCGGGCAGGCCCGGCAGCAACGACGGTCCGGACGGCCCGACTCCTTACGAGGAGCTGACGCTGGAAGAGAAGATGGCTTACAAGACCGTAGTGGAGCTGGTCCCCGCAACGGATTACAGCGCGGATCTTTTAGCTCCCGCGCAGGACGCCTCATCGGGACTGTGGGGCTACATTACCCTTCAGGGCGAATGGAAGGTGGCGCCTAAATACAAGACCGCAGGAGTCTTCAGCGGAGACTACGCCATAGTCAACAACAATTACGACGACTGCATCTATGTAAACAGGGACGGTGAAGAAGTTCTCAGCGCCGTAGACAAGAAGCCCATTAGGTCCGCTACCGTGTTCTCGGACGGCATGGCAGCTGTTTCCACTGCAATGGAGCAGGTACAGAAATCGTTTTACATCAACGCGGAAGGAAAGTCCGCGATAACCTTAAAAAAGCTCCCGGCAACCAGAGGCGTAAACTACAAGACTCTCCAGTATGTTGAGCTTGCTTCGCCGTTCAGAGACGGCAAGGCAGTAATAATGCGCACCACCAACGCTACTCTAGTTGCCACCAACGAAGACAGGTATCCGGAGATGGCTTACGTTCTGGACAGCACCGGAATGGTCCTCGCTCCGCTGCCTGCGGGCATGGACGCTTCGCCCGCGGGATTCGACGACAACATGCTGGTAGTAGTAAAGAACGGGGACGGTCTCTACGGACTGGCCTCCGATGCCGGGGCTCTGGTGGCTCCCTGCGTCTACAAGAGCATCGCTCACTGCGAAGGCGGAATGTACCTGGTGCAGGATGCCGATGGTCTTTACGGATACATGAACAAGAGCGGTCACAGAGTGATCGGATGCATATACAAGGACGCCATGCCGTTCTCCGAAGGTCTTGCCGCGGTTAACGACGGCGAAGGCTGGGGATTCATAAACGACATAGGCGAGACCGTCATCCCCTGCGAGTACGACAACGTTGCGGCGCTCAAGACCGGATGCAGCGGAGCGGACAGCGACAAGGGCGCTTTCAGCAGCGGCATAGCCGTTGTTTCCAAGGGCAAGTACTGGGGATTCATAGATCAGGAAAACAACATCATAATGGCTGCCGAAGCAGACGAGTGCCCGGTAATGGCAGTTTGCGGCGGCTACATTTCGTTTAAGCTCAACGGATCCTACGGCGTAATAACCACCGAGGGCAAGTACGTCCTTAAGCCCGGCTACGGCGCGATAGGCGAGTTCAGATGATCCGTCATGAGGAATCTGCTGCTTAAGATACAGTACGACGGCTCGCTCTACCACGGTTGGGCAAGGCAGCCGGGACTCAGGACCGTTTGCGGCAGGATGGAGGAAGTTCTTTCGGAGTATTTCTCCGTTCCCGTGGAGCTTGCGGGCGCCAGCAGGACCGATGCGGGCGTGCATGCCAACGGTCAGGCAGCCACGCTGCTTACGGAGCTCGGGGTGCCCACGGACAAGGTCCCCATGGTGTTCAACACGGCCCTTGCGGACGACCGCACAGAGTGTCTGAGCGACATCAGGGTGCTGGACGCGCGCGAGATGCCGGAAGGCTTTCACGCCAGATTCGATTCCAAAGGCAAAAGATACATATACAGAATACGCAACAGCGAAACGCCGGACATCTTCCTTAAGCGTTACCGCTGGCAGATAACCAGGCCGCTCGACATAGACGCTATGAGAGCGGCATGTCCGTATGTGGAGGGCGAGCACGATTTCGCGTGTTTCCGCAGCAGCGGCAGTCAGGAAGGAAGCACCGTCCGCGAGGTCTACAGCCTGGATGTTAAGCGTCTGGAGGACGATCCCTCGGAGATACTGATAACGATAGAGGGCAGCGCGTTCCTCTACAACATGGTAAGGATAATAACCGGAACGCTTGTGGAGACAGGTCTCGGAAAGCGCAAACCGGAAGATATGGAACAGATCATCGCGTCCAAGGACAGGTCAAACGCAGGAATAATAGCGCCTGCCGGAGGACTGTGGCTGGACGAGGTGTTTTATCAGGAGCGTTGACATGGAACAGAAAAGACCCGACTGGGACGAGTATTTCATGGAGATGGCGGAACTTGCCCGCAAGCGCACCACCTGCATAAGGCGCGGCGTGGGTGCCGTCATCGTTAAGGATAACAGAGTAATAGCAACAGGCTACAACGGCGTCCCCAAAGGCATAAAGCACTGCTCGGAGGCAGGATGCCTGCGCGAACAGCTGGGAGTACCTTCCGGCAAGATGCACGAGCTCTGCAGAGGACTCCACGCGGAGCAGAACGCCATAATCCAGGCGGCATGCATGGGCCACGCCATAGAGGGCGGAACTCTCTACTGCACTACGCAGCCTTGCATCATATGCACCAAGATGATAATCAACGCCGGCATTAAAAGGGTCGTCATAAAAGAGTCCTATCCGGACGAACTGGCACAGAAGATGGCGGAAGAGGCAGGACTTAAGATAGATGTTATCGAAAGCAAATAGCGGTCTTACAAGATTAAAGAAAGCTCTGGCGGCGTCGGACGGAAAGGATCCCGAACAGCAAATAGTTCGGGAAACTTCGGAAGTTCCGGCTTCGCTCGTAAAGATACTCGCGGTATTCGGCACGCGCCCGGAAGCCATAAAGATGGCTCCGGTGATACTGCGTCTTAAGCAGGACAGACGCTTCGAGTGCAAGGTCTGCGTAAGCGGACAGCACAGAGAGCTTCTGGACGGAGTCCTTAAGGACTTTTCCATAGTACCGGACCACGATCTTAACGTAATGCGCGACGGCCAGGGTTTTTCGGAAGTAGCCGGCAAGGTGATGCTTGGCCTGGACGAGTACCTTAACGCATATATGCCGGACCTGATCCTCGTGCACGGCGACACAGCCACCAGCGTTGCCGCGGCGCTCTGCGCGTTCTATCGCGGCATACCCGTGGCTCATGTGGAAGCGGGGCTCAGGACAGGCATCAAAACGTCTCCGTATCCCGAGGAACTCAACAGGCAGCTTACCTCCAGGATAGCGGACCTTCACTTTGCGCCGACCGAAGGTGCAAAGAAGAACCTTGTGGACGAAGGCATACAGCCGGAACGCATAATCGTTACCGGAAACACAGGGATAGATGCTTTAAGGCTGGCCGGGGGCGGAGCTCCCCAAAAACCTGCAAGGCCTTACGCGCTGGTCACCTGCCACAGAAAAGAGAACATATTGCTGCACATCGCGGACATAATAGGCGCGGTGGCGGCCGCGGCCGCAGAGTTCGGCGCCATGGATTTCGTATATCTTATGCATCCGAGCCCGGAAGTAAGGCAGGCGGTATCGCAGACTGCAGTGCCTAAGAACTTCAAGATAATTGAACCCGTACCGTACAAGCAGATGCTGGATCTTATAAAGGGATGCAGCTTTCTGGTAACGGATTCCGGCGGAATACAGGAGGAGGCTCCCACGCTCGGAAAGCCCGTCCTCCTTACCAGAGATACTACGGAAAGGCCGGAAGCGGTGGCTGCGGGCAACGTAATGCTCGTAGGTACGGACCCGGAGAACATCATCAGCAGCATCAGGACGCTTATAACCAACGCCGATGTGTACAAGGCCATGTCGCAGTTCAGTACGCCCTACGGCGACGGTCACGCCAGCGACGTGATCGCGGCAGTGCTTGCTGAGTGCTTCAGCCTGTAGGCCCGGCAAAAGGACGACAGTCAGTTGATCAAAAAAGCATTAAAAGGCATGGGACGTGCCTTGTTCAGTCTGATAGCGGTAGCTGTCTGCAGCGTGGTCTTTTCCGCCGCGCTGCTTGTTCCCTATGCGGAAGCCGAGACGGCGGATCCGGAGAGGGTGGACACCGTGCATGCCGAATACATGAAGGGCGACGTCTACGTAGACGGAAAGCTGATATACGGCTGGACCATGGAGGATCCCGCCGTCGTAGTTGACGGCACCTTGTACATACCGCTAAAACTTGCGGAAGAGAGCATCGGGGCAGATGTAAAGAGCACGTTCGCCGCAGTTGCCTCCTCAGTGGAGGGCAGCACGATCGTGGCGCTTCCGGATACGGCGCAGGAAGATGCTTCGGAAACTGCCGTGCAGCAGTCTTCATCGCCGGAAGCAGACGCGCTGAGCGGCGCGGACAACAAGGCGGAAGAAAATGCTGCGGACAGTTCAGGAAGCATAGGGGACGTCATCGCAAGGTTCACCGGGGAAGACGAGCAGCAGAGCGCTGCGGAAGATTTCAGTTTCTTCTCCCTGCACCTGGAAAAGACCCCGGGGCTTGTAAAGCACGATACTTCCGGCAGCTTTAACGCCGCGGCGGGATTTAAGAGCGTTAACGGTACGCTTTTAAAGGATTCCAGGGACATTATCCGGAGCGACAAAGGCGTATGGTACGGTTCGGAGGATTTCCTTAAGAAGAGTCTGGGAATAGACGTTTATTACACGGACGTCTGCGGCCTTTACATAAGTACGGATCCGTCCGTAAGCGCCAAGCGCTGGGCGGACTCCAACCCCAACGAGACCTTCATACCCGGCGTAGCCGAGTACATAAGGGTGATAAACCGCAGGATCCCGGAAAAGACGGCGCTGGAATACAGCTATCTGTTCTGCCACGTTGCCGGACAGTACAAGACGCTGGACCCGTCGCTGATCTTCGCGGTGGTGTGGACGGAGAGTACCTTCGTCTACAACGCAGGCACCAACGCCCTGGGTCTGATGCAGGCTCTGCCCAAGTACGCGGCAGCAAAGGGCTACACCGCGGCAATGCTTCTGGATCCGCATCACAATCTGGAGTATGGAGCGTACTTCCTGGATTCTCTTATAAAGCGCTTCAACGGAAACGTGGTATCCGCACTGGCCGCGTACAACATGGGACCTGCCAGAGTCAGCGGACCGAACCATCATACAGGCTACACCAACGTGGTGACGCGCCGTCAGGGTCAGCTTGCGGACTGGCTGGCGTCCAAAGGCTACGGCACCCATTTCGTGGAACAGATAACTCTTATGGAGCCGGAGACGGAAGCTCCGCAGCAGGAGACAAATGGTATATAAAGTAAAGCTCCAGTCCTTCGAAGGGCCGTTCGATCTGCTCGTCTATCTGATAGAGCAGAACCGGATGAGCGTCTACGACATAAAGGTCTCGGAGATAACAAGTCAATACATGGAGTACATACGCGAGGCAAAGAAGTACGACGTGGAAGTGGCTCAGGAATTCATGGTAATGGCCGCTGAGCTGATCGAGATAAAGTCGCGCATGCTCCTGCCCAGAGCTCCGGAAGAGCCCGGCGAAGAGCTGATGGAGGACCCGCGCAGCAGCCTTGTTGCCAGGATACTGGAGTACAAGCAGTTCAAGGAGATCGCGGACTTCTTAAAGGAGCAGGAGGAACTGAACCTTCACATCCACACAAAGCCCGCGGAGGACCTTTCCGAGTATACCGGGGAGGGCGAAGAGCTGCTCAAGAGCGACATGGACCAGTTTGCCAACGCATTCATGGCGTTCCTGCTTAAAAAGCAGCGCCTGGAGGAGATGCACCGCACCTACGAACGCGTAGAACGCGCAAGGATGTCCATGGAGAACCGCATAACCCAGATGACGGAACTGTTCCGCACCAGAAAGGTAGTAAAGTTCTCCGAGATGATAAAGAACGACGATTCGCCCTTCAACAGGGTAATAACATTCATGTCCCTGCTGGAGCTTCTTAAGCAGCGTTCCGTTACGGCGGAGCAGAAGAAGCGCTTCGGCGACATAACCATAAAGCGTGTTGAAACGGGAGAAGCAAATGACTAAAGAAAAGATAAAATCGGTCCTGGAATCCCTGATGTTCGTTCTGGGAGAGCCCGTCTCCGCAAAGACAGCGGCGGAGCTTTTAAGCGAACCGACCTCGGACATAGTAAAGATTTTCAGAGATCTTGCGGAAGAGTACGAGGAGCGCGGCAGCGGCCTCAGGATACGCGAGATGGACAAGTGCTTCCAGCTCTGCACCAACGCGGAGAACGACGACTACATACGCATGCTCTGCACGCCGGTCAAGGAACGCAGGCTCTCGCAGTCCTCGCTGGAAGTTCTGGCGATAATAGCTTACAAACAGCCCGTCACCAAGGCTCAGATAGACGCAGTCCGCGGCATTCGCTCCGACAGAGTCCTTGAGAGCCTTATGCGCAGGGAACTGGTAGAAGAGAGGGGCCGCAGCAGCGGCATAGGCCGTCCGTACCTATACGGCACCACCAGGCGCTTCCTGGAGCTCTTCGGATTCGAGAGCCTCTCGGATCTTCCGCTGATAGAAGACATAGACAGCTTAACGCTGGACGACGAGGACTTCGAGGAGCCCATGCCGGACCAGCTAACCATACCTGTAGGCGATACCATATAGGAGCATCCGGTAAATGAAGGCCACCAGAGAAAAAATGAAAGTGCTTGCGGTATTCATGACTGTCGCGGCGGTTGCGGCATGCGCCGCAGGCATCTACATAACAGCCAAAGGAGTAGCCGGGCTTGTGCATCTGATCTCCTCCGGGCAGGCAGTCCGCGCGGCAGTGGCCCCCGTGGTAACGGAGATTGCGGAAGGTCTGGTGCTGGGCGTGCATTACTTCTTTGTGTCCAAGTTCTTCATACACTCGCTTAAACACGGTGTGCCCTTTACGCACGAAGGTGCAAAGGAGATACACATCCTGGGCCTGGAGAGCATACTTCTTCCAATCGTGGCGTGGATAATAAGCGCCGTAGCCTACGCAGGAATACGCAGCCCGTTCATGGTGCTGGAGATATCCGTATACGAGATAGTTCTGGGCTTTGCACTCATACTTGTGTCTTATGCCATAGAATACGGTACCAACAAGATAGAGCTGGGCCACATAGGCCACGAAGAGATAAGGTATCTGGAAAAACACTACCCGGAGGTCCTGCAAGAGGCCAGAAATGCGGTAGCGGGAATGCATCTTGCCGGAGCCAGGGACCATTCCGCCGAGCTTGCCGAAGAAGCGGATCCGCTTGCGGACGTTTTGGACCCTTCGGATTACAAGGATCCGGAAAGCGGCGAATACATACAGAACATAGTGTAAATGAAAAGGATCAACCTTACAGGAATAACAGACAATCAGCTTGCGCCGGTCTGCGCGCGTCTTCTTAACCGGACGCCGGGACAGGCGCTTATACTTTGCCCCAGCCTTACAAGGGCCAAAAGGGTAGCATCCGATCTTGCGTTCTTTACGGACCGGAGCATTTTTGTGCTGCCGGAACTGGACGTTGCCGCGCTGCGCTACGAGGCCAAGAGCCGCACGGAACTGGACAGCGAACTTGCGGCTCTGAGGGCGCTTTGCGAGGACGAAGGAGCCATAGTGGTGGCACCGGTCCTGGGCGCGCTCAGAAAGATAGCTCCCAGGGATATTTTCCTGCGCCGCGCCAGGACGGTCAAGCCCGGCGACGTAATAGACCGTGCGGACTTTGTTGCCGCTCTTACCGAGATGGGCTACGAAAGGTCCTATTCCGCTGAAGCCTGCGGCCAGTTTGCTGTCCGCGGCGACATAGTGGACGTGTTCGTTCCGGGCGCCGGGATGCCTGTAAGGATAGAGTTCTTCGACGATGAGGTTGACTCCTTAAGGATGTACGATCCTGCAACGCAGAGATCCGCTCAGACGCCGGACTCCATAAGCATTTATCCTGCACAGCTGGTGGTCCGCGGACCGGCGGAGAACGCACGCGCCGCCGCGGCAGTGGAGGATGCCCTTAAGGATGTTCCGGACCGCAGGGATTATCTTTTAGACTGCATAGAAAACGGCATTAACGACCAGTATCTGGAAGGCTTCGTGTCGTACTTCTACGAAAAGCCCGGCCTTATATTCGATTACTTTACAAAGCCGTCCGTGATAATGGCGGACGATCCGGCAAGGATAGGCGAGGTCCTGGATTTCTATAAAAAAGAACAGGAAGAGATAATAAAGCAGAGTCTGGAAAAGCGCAGCGGCGCGGTCTCCGATACTGCCAGTCACCCGGATCCGGAAGACCTCCTCAGAATAAACGACATGGAGGCGGCGTCCGGCATATACTGGTGCACGCCGTTTTCACAGAGCATAAGATCCGCTCCGCAGCTGGACAGCATAGAGCACGTGGAAGCCCGTCAGGCGCCTGTCTTTGCGGGCCACATGGACGATTTCGAGCGCGAGCTTAAGCACTTCATCACGGAAGGATACAGGATAGTCATAGCCTGCCAGACCCCGGACAGACTGGTAAACCTTAAGGAATTCCTGTCCAGAGCAGGTCTTGCCGGCAAGGTGGAGCTTAAGGACGGAAGCCTTATCTGCGGCACGGTCTTTCCCAAAGAAAAGGAAGTATTCCTTTCCGAAAACGACATATTCGCGCGGAGCAAAAAGACCAGGCGCAAGCGCGCAAAAGGCGCGGAGATAAAGGTCTTTACGGACATCAAGAAGGGCGACTACGTGGTGCACGACGCACACGGTGTGGGCCGCTTTACCGGCATAGAAAAGCTTACCGTGGACGGCAGCACCATGGACTACCTTAAGATCCAGTACGCCGGAGCGGACGTGCTGTACGTACCCGTGGACCAGCTGGATAACATCCAGAAATACGTGGGATCCGAGGGTCTGGAGCCCAAGATAAACAAGCTCTCCGGCACGGAGTGGCAGCAGACAAAGGCCAGGGCCAAGGCGGCCATAAAGGACATGGCGGAGGAGTACATACAGCTGTCCGCCAAGAGGCAGCTTGCCCAAGGCTACGAGTTCGGACCGGACACCACGTGGCAGAGAGAGTTCGAGGACGCCTTCCCGTATCAGGAGACGGACGACCAGCTGCGCTGCGCCGAGGAGATCAAGAAGGACATGCAAAGACCCGTCCCCATGGACAGGCTGCTCTGCGGCGACGTAGGCTACGGCAAGACGGAAGTAGCCGCCAGGGCCATATTCAAGTGTCTGGAAGAGGGCAAGCAGGCCGCGGTTCTTGTGCCTACGACCATACTGGCAAACCAGCACTACAACACCTTTAAGGACAGGTTCTCGGGATATCCTTTCAACGTGGAGATGCTCTCGCGCTTCCGCACGGATAAGCAGCAGGACGAGATCGTTAAAAAGATCAAGACCGGAGAAGTGGATCTTGTGGTCGGCACGCACAGGCTGCTTTCCGCGGACGTGGAGTTTAAGGACCTTGGACTGCTGGTGATAGACGAAGAGCAGCGCTTCGGCGTGGAGCACAAGGAAGCCATAAAGATGCTCCGCGAGAACGTGGATGTGCTTACGCTGTCCGCTACACCAATACCGAGGACCCTTCACATGAGCCTCATAGGCGTGCGCGACATGTCCGTTATCGAGGAGCCGCCGGAGGACCGCTACCCCGTGCAGACCTACGTAATGGAGCAGGACGACGAACTGATAGCGGACGCTGTAAAGAGGGAGCTTGGCCGCGGAGGCCAGGTATACGTTGTGTATAACCGCGTGCGCGGAATAAACCGCATAGCGGACAAGATAGAAGAACTTGTGCCGGAGGCGCGCGTTGCAGCGGCTCACGGCCAGATGGGCGAAAAACAGCTGGAAGACGTTATGATGGACTTTACCTCCGGGCGTTTCGACGTTCTGGTGTCCACCACCATAATAGAGTCCGGTCTGGACATCCCCAACGTCAACACGCTCATAGTCCTGGACGCGGACCGATTCGGCCTTTCGCAGCTCTACCAGCTTCGCGGCAGGGTGGGGCGCAGCAGCCGCATGGCCTACGCGTATCTGTTCTATAAGAAGGACAAGGTGCTTACGGAGATAGCCGAAAAGCGCCTTCGCGCCATAAAGGAATTTACGGAGTTCGGTTCGGGCTTCCGCGTTGCCATGAGAGATTTGGAGCTTAGAGGCGCCGGAAACATCCTGGGCGTGGAGCAGTCCGGACACATGCTCTCCATAGGCTACGAGCTCTACTGCAGGCTTGTGGAAGAAGCCGCGGCGGAGCTTAAGGGCCAGAAGCCGGAAGAGGCTCCGATAAAGGCCGATACTCAGGTGGAGCTGGGCGTTTCCGCCTACATTCCGGAGAAATACATATCCGATGAGCTTACCAGACTTGCCATGTACAAGAGGATATCCGCGGTCTCCTCGGAGGAGGACCGTCTGGAGGCGGAAGGTGAACTAATAGACCGCTTCGGAGATCCGCCCGCGGAGGCAGAGAACCTTCTGGACGTGGCGCTGATACGCAACATTGCAAGCAGCATGGGCGTGCAAAGGGTGGTAAGGCAGCAGAACAAGGTGCTGCTGGAGTTCGAGGAACGCAACGCTCTTAAGCCGGAGGCTTTCGCGGCGCTTATGGACGATTTCGGACCGGCGCTTACGATATACGGGGGAATGTCGCCCAGGATATCGCTGGTAATGAAAAAGAACGATACGGCCTGCAGGGCGGCGCTTTCGATGCTCGGCGCGATAAACGGTGCGCTTTCACAGAGTACTGAGGACGGCGCTTCATCCTAAGACCGCGGTCAGCCTGCTGCAGAGCAGCAACGTTACGTCCCGGCGGCATGCTGAAGAATTTTTCTTCCGCAAAGCATAACAATTTATTAACAAAAGCTTCGAAATAAAGTATAATCATAATGTTAGAGAAATATCGCCATTTTGTTTTTTAAGGAGGAATTAAGATGGGTTTTTTCGATAAGGTAAAGGAAGTTGCCGGTCAGGCCGGAGAAAAGGCGAAGGAAGGTTTTGCCGTAGCAAAGGATAAGGCTCAGGACTTCGCGGAGACCACAAAGCAGAAGGCTAAGATCGCCGAGGCAGAAAAGGGCATCAAGGATATCTATACTTCCATAGGTAAGCTGCTGTTCGAGCAGTTCCCGGATCTTGCTAAGGAAAAGTTCCCCGAACAGATCGGCAAGATAGGCGAGTTCCAGGGCGCCATCGAGGCTGCCAAGGCTGTCATCGCATCTCTTGCAGACGACGACAAGCCCAAGAAGGTGGAAGAGGGCATCGTAGAGAAGGTAGAGGAAGCCGCAGAGGAAGTTACCGAGTAGTATTCGGACAATAAAAGGAATACAGATAATATGGCTTTAAACATTGCTAAAGACATATTATACGCAGGAGTCGAGGACCGGGACATAGACCTTTTCGAGGGCCAGTACCCGGTCCCCGATGGTATTACGTATAATTCATACATCATCTGCGACGAGCAGACAGCCGTAATGGACGGCGTGGACGGACGCTTTGCGCAAAAGTGGCTGGACGGCATAACGGAACTGCTGGGCGAAAAGACCCCGGCCTACATGGTGGTGCACCACATGGAGCCGGATCACAGCGCAAGCCTCGGGCTTTTCATGGAAAAGTATCCGGAGGCTAAGATCGTTACAAGCGCCCAGGGCGTTAAGATGGCTCAGAATCTTTTCAAGAAGGACATCAGCGCCCGCGCGGTAATAGTTAAAGAGGGCGACACTCTGTGCCTCGGCATCCACACGCTGCGCTTCTTCGGCGCTCCCATGGTGCACTGGCCGGAGGTACTGGTATCGTACGAGGAACGGAACAAGATCCTGTTCTCCGCGGATGCTTTCGGCAAGTTCGGGACCTTCGAAGATCACGAGGACTGGGCCTGCGAGGCCGCAAGGTACTACTTCGGAATAGTAGGAAAGTTCGGAGCCCAGGTCCAGGCGCTTCTTAAGAAGGTGTCGGCGCTGCCGGTGGATATCATCTGCCCGCTGCACGGCCCTGTGCTTAAGGAAGAGATCGCGGACTGCGTGGCTCTTTACAACACATGGTCTTCCTATGTTCCCGAAAGGAACGGCGTGGTGATCGCTTACTCGTCCGTATACGGAGCTACCAAGGCTCTGGCGGAGGAGCTTGCAGGCATGCTGGAAGGCAAGGGTCTGGACAAGATAGAAGTGTTCGATCTTGCCCGCGACGACACCACGGAGGCGCTGGAGGGAGCGTTCAGGTCCTCCAAGCTGGTACTTGCTTCGCCTACGATCAACGGCGACGTGTTCCCGGACATGAGGACATACATAGAAGCCCTTGCAGCGCATAATTACCAGAACCGTTTCGTGGCTCTGATAGAGTCCGGAATGTGGGCCCCGGCAAGCGCAAAGCGCATGGCGGAACTGCTTGGAACGTGCAAGGACATTACCTTTGCGCAAACTCAGGTAAAGATGCTGGGACGCCCGGACGACGCTGTCCGCGCCCAGCTGGAAAAGCTCGCGGAAGAGCTGTTGTCGAGGAAATAAAATGAACGACTTATCCGGACAAAACAAGGACATAAGCCCAAGCTTCGTTTCGGACTACATGGAGGGCGCCCATCCGGAGGTGATGAGGCGCCTTCTTGAAACGAATCTGGAAAGAGGAGCCGCCTACGGAGCGGACAGTTATTCGGAGAGCGCCCGCGTAAGGATACGCAAGGCATGCAATGCGCCGGATGCGCAAGTTTACTTTCTGTCCGGCGGAACGCAGACCAACGCCGTAATGATAGACACTCTCATAGCTCCGTACCAGGGCGTGATAGGCGCGGAAAGCGCTCACATAAACACCCACGAGGCCGGAGCCGTAGAGTTCTGCGGTCACAAGGTGATCTCAGTCCCGGCAAAGGACGGCAGGATTAACGCGGATTCCATAAGGGACACCATGGAGGCCTGGCTATCGGACGAGAGCCGGGAGCACGTGGTGATGCCCGGCATGGTGTACATTTCGCATCCCACGGAGCTCGGAACGCTTTATCCGCTTGCGGAGCTTAAGGCGATAAGCGAGGTGTGCCGCAAGTACGGGCTTAAGCTCTATCTGGACGGCGCAAGGATGGCTTACGCACTGGGCTGCCCGGAAAACGATGTGTCCCTTGCGGACATTGCGTCTCTGTGCGACGCGTTCTACATAGGCGGTGCAAAGTGCGGCGCGCTGTTCGGTGAGGCTGCGGTATTCCCCGGGGGCGGAATAAAGAGCTTTACCACCATACTTAAGCAGCACGGCGCGCTGTTTGCCAAAGGCAAGGTGATAGGAACCCAGTTCGACGCTCTGTTTACGGACGGTCTCTACGAAAAGATAGGCCGCAAAGCAAACGAGACCGCAGAAAAGCTTAAAGCGGTGTTTGCCTCAAAGGGCGTTGAGCTTGCCGCGCCGTCTCCCACCAACCAGGTGTTCGTCCTGCTTACGCAAAAGCAGCTGGACGATCTGGACGGAAAGGTGGGCTTCAGCCGCTGGGCACCGGTTCCGGACGGCCGCTGGATAGTCCGTTTTGCCGTAAACTGGGCTACCTCGGACGAGGAGATCGCAAAACTGGCAGAGCTGCTGTAAACGCCTGCGGACGCGGCAGAGATTATGCACCCGCCGGCGGATACGTCAGATCTTTTGTAAGCATCTGCGGATGCGGCAGATCCGCTTTATACTGTATTTCGAAAGGAGATGTCTGTAATGACTCACGCAAACCTTACACCGCACATTACTTGTTCCCCCGGTGACTTCGCAAAGACCGTGCTTATGCCAGGCGATCCGCTGCGTTCCAAGATGATAGCGGAGACCTACCTTAAGGACGCGGAGCTTGTAAACAACACCCGCGGCGTGCAGGGATACACCGGCTATTACGAAGGCAAGCGAGTTTCCGTAATGGCCAGCGGCATGGGCATGCCGTCCATGGGCATATATTCCTACGAGCTGTTCAATATTTTCGGCGTGGAGTCCATAATACGCATTGGCTCCGCCGGCGCTATAGACCCGGACCTTAAGCTTTTCGACATAGCCCTGGGCATGGGCGCCTGCACGGACAGCAGCTACTTTACCAACTTCGGGATCCGCGGAAACTTTGCTCCAATAGCGGATTTCGGGCTGCTTAAGAAGGCCCAGGAGGAGTGCGAGAAGCGCGGTCTCAACTACAAGGTGGGCAACCTGTATTCCTCCGACGTGTTCTATGGAGAGAGCGGCATGGCCGGAACGCTGGAGTGGCGCAAGATGGGTGTGCTGGCCGTAGAGATGGAAGCGGCGGCGCTGTACATGAACGCTCTGCGCGCAGGCAAGAAAGCCCTTGCGATATGCACCATCTCGGATATAATCGGAAGCTCGGAGGCCACCACTGCGGAGCAGCGCCAGAACGCATTCCACGACATGATGAAAGTGGCCCTGGCGATAGCGGAATAGCAGTAACAGAGTTGCTTTGGCATGCGGCTAGGATCCGCCCAACAGATTGACTAGTCTCTTTGCGGCTTCGACCGTATCTTCCCGGCTTCCGAAAGTAGAGAACCTGAAATAGCCTTCTCCGCATGCGCCGAAGCCTTCTCCCGGGGTCCCTACCACCTGGATCTCGTTTAATAGATAGTCGAAAAACTCCCAGCTTCCCATGCCGTCCGGGCAGCGAAGCCATATGTACGGTGCGTTTTTACCGCCGCAGTACCAGATCCCCAGTTTATCCAAGGCGCCCGTAAGTATTCGGGCGTTTTCCTTATAGAATCCAATGTTTTCGCGGATCTGTCGCTGTCCTTCCTCGGTAAAGACAGCCGTTCCGCCTTTCTGGATGATGTAGGATACGCCGTTGGTCTTGGTGGTCCTGTTGCGTATCCACATTTCGTTGAAACACAGTCCCTTTCTGACAAGGTCTTTAGGGATGACAGTATACCCTAGCCGCGTTCCGGTGAACCCTGCTGTTTTAGACAAAGAGCAAATCTCTATGGCACAGGTCTTTGCTCCTTCGATCTCAAAGATGCTTCTGGGAAGATCATCATCCTCGATGAATGCTTCGTAGGCTGCGTCAAACAGTATTACGGAGGAATTCGCGTTAGCAAAGTCCACCCATTCCTTAAGCTGTTTCCTGCTGAATACGGCTCCTGTGGGGTTGTTCGGAGAACAGATGTAAATGATGTCTGCTTTAGCGCTGCTGTCGGGAGAGGGTAGGAATCCGTTATCACGTCCGGATGCCAGGTGGATTATCTCTCTGCCTGCGATCACGTTGGCGTCCACATAGGCCGGGTAAGCCGGCTCTATCACAAGCGCGCTGCTCGATCTATCGAAAAGATCCAGTATGTCTCCAAGTTCATCGCTGGCGCCGCTGGAAACGAATACCTCGTCGTCGGAAAGATCCAGGCCCCTGTTTCTGTAGTGCTCTGCAATTGCCATGCGCAGCTCCAGCAGGCCAAGTTCGGACACATATCCGTGGAAAGTCTCTTTTGCGGCCTGATCGTCCACAGCCTTGTGGAGAGCTTTTATCACCGCATCGCATAAAGGCAGAGAAACGTCACCTATGCCCATGCGGTAAAGGTGCGCCCCCGGGTGAGTCTCCAGAAAAGCCTTGGTCTTCTGAGCTATATGAAAGAAAAGGTAGGAATCCTTAAGATCCGCATAATGCATGTTAGGCGTCGTCATACCGGCATTTCTCCTTCGTAGACGAATTCTGCCGGGCCGCACATGCTGATACAGTTATCCGGATCAACGGTTATCTTCAGCTCACCGCCGTCTAAAACTACGGTCACCGGTTCGCCGGACTTGCAGAAGCCTTTTCTGACTGCTGCTGCGGCCGATGCACAGGCGCCGGTACCGCAGGCCATGGTTATGCCGCTGCCGCGTTCCCATACCCGCATGCGGAGCTTCCGGTCCGAGATGACCTGAACGAACTCCACGTTTACGCCGTCAGGGAACAGGCTGTGTTTTTCTATCTGCGGACCGAGAACTGATACCGATGCTTTTTCCATGTCGGTAATGAATATGACCGCGTGCGGGTTGCCGACGCTTACCGGTGTGCATATCACTATGTCTTCTCCGACAGGGATCTCCATGTCTCCTTGTACTTCCGCGCGGCCCATGTCTACAGTTACCGAGCGCACTTTGCCGCACCTTATGTCCAGCTCCAGAGTCTTGATCCCGGACAGCGTTTCGACAGTCAGGCGGGTCTTGTCCGTATAGCCTTTATCGTAGACGTACTTTCCCACGCAGCGTATGCCGTTGCCGCACATCTTGGCTTCGCTTCCGTCCGCGTTGAATATGCGCATCTTAAAATCCGCGGAGCCGGAAGGGGAGATGTATATCATCCCGTCGGATCCTGCGCCGAAATGTCTGTCGGATAGTTTTTCAGACAGCTTTGCAACGTCTTCCGGCACTTCTCCGTAAACATACAGATAGTCGTTCCCAAGCCCCTGCATCTTAGTGAACAGCATTTGAAGCTCCTTTCATTGCAGCGCCTATGAAGCCGAGGAACAGGGGCTGAGGCCTGTTAGGACGGCTCTTGAATTCCGGATGGTACTGAACGCCTACAAAGAACGGCTTGTCGGTCAGTTCAATGGTCTCAACGAGCCTGCCGTCCGGCGAGATGCCGCTGAGGCACATTCCGCAGCTTTGCAGTTTCTCCCTGTAATCGTTGTTGAACTCGTAGCGGTGGCGGTGCCTCTCGCTTATCTTAAGCGTTCCGTAGCAGCGCTCCATGGTGGTGCCGGGCCGGATCTCGCAGGGGTAGGCGCCCAGGCGCAGCGTGCCTCCTTTGTCTATGTCTTCGCTCTGGCCGGGCATGAAATCTATGACTTTGTTCCTGCACTGTTCGTCGAACTCACCGGAGTTGGCGTCCGCAATGCCGGCCACGTTCCTTGCGAACTCTATTACTTCTATCTGCATGCCTAGGCAAATCCCAAAGTAGGGGATATCGTTCTCTCTTGCATATTTTGCGGCAAGTATCATGCCTTCGATCCCTCTGCTTCCGAAGCCTCCCGGAACTATTATTCCGTTCAGACCGCCGAGCATGCTGCAGACGGTGTCAGGCTTTATCTCTTCCGAGTCTATCCAATGGATGTTGATGTGGACGTTGTGGTAGAAGCCCGCGTGGTGCAGCGCTTCCGCAACGGAAAGGTAAGCATCGTGCAGGCCTACGTACTTTCCTACCAGGCCTATCTCCACGCAGCGAGATCTTGCTCCGTTTATGCGCTCCACCATCTCCTTCCACTCGGCAAGGTCCGGCTCAGGAGCAGTGATGCCAAGCTCCCTGCAGACCACATCGGAAAAGTTTGAGCTCTCCAGCATCAGCGGCGCCTCGTAGAGGTTGGGCACCGTTATGTTCTCTATTACGCAGTCCGGCTTAACGTTGCAGAACAGCGCTATCTTCTGGAAGATGGACGGCTCCAGATGTCTGTCGCAGCGGAGCACTATGATGTTCGGGTTGATGCCCATGCCCTGCAGTTCCTTTACGGAGTGCTGGGTGGGCTTGGATTTGTGTTCCTCGGAGCCGCTGAGATAAGGCACGAGAGTTACATGTATGAACAGGCTGTTTTCGCGGCCCACTTCCAGTGAGATCTGCCTTACCGCCTCTATGAAGGGTTGGGATTCTATGTCGCCTATGGTGCCGCCGATCTCCGTTATTACCACGTCCGCAGCGGTCTTTCTGCCCACGCTGTACACGAATTCCTTGATCTCGTTGGTTATGTGCGGTATCACCTGTACCGTGGAACCGAGGTACTCTCCGCGTCTTTCTTTGTTAAGAACGTTCCAGTAGACTTTGCCGGTCGTCAGGTTGGAGTACTTGTTCAGGTCCTCGTCTATGAAGCGTTCGTAATGACCAAGATCCAGATCTGTCTCCGCGCCGTCTTCGGTAACGAAGACCTCGCCGTGCTGGTAGGGACTCATGGTGCCGGGATCGACATTTATGTACGGATCCAGCTTCTGCGCGGCTACCTTAAGGCCTCTGGCCTTGAGCAGCCTTCCCAGGGACGCTGCGGTTATGCCTTTTCCCAGGCCCGATACCACGCCGCCTGTAACGAATATGTACTTAGTCATAGCGATCCTCCGTTCCGGTAAAACGGAACTCCCTGCAAAAGAAAAAAGCGCCATCCCGGTGCCAAAAACACCTGAGATGAACGCCTTTGCCCATCATTTAAAATATACGCCTGTTAAGCTTTAAAGTCAATAAAAAGTGTTGATATTCCTTACTCCCACTCCACCGTGGCCGGGGGTTTGCTCGTGATATCGTAGACGACGCGGCCCACGCTGCGGACCTCGTTGGGGATGCGTGTGCCAACGTGCGCCAGAAGCTCGTAAGGCAGGCGCGTCCAGTCGGCGGTCATGAAGTCGTCCGTGGTGACGGAACGCAGGGCTACAGTGTATCCGTAAGTGCGCGCGTCGCCCATGACGCCTACGCTGCGGGTGTTGAGAAGCACTGCGAAGAACTGGCTGGCAGCCTCGGGGAGGCTGCCGGCAGCCGCGAAATACTCCACCTCCTCGCGGAATATGGCATCGGCTTCACGCAGGATGTCAAGCTTTTCGCGCGTGATCTCACCCATTATGCGTATCGCAAGGCCGGGCCCCGGGAAGGGCTGGCGGCTGACGAGATACTCGGGAAGACCCAGCTCGCGGCCGAGCTGCCTTACCTCGTCTTTGAACAGCAGGCGCAGAGGCTCTAAGATCTCCTTGAAATCCACGAGATCCGGAAGCCCTCCAACGTTGTGGTGGCTCTTGATGACAGCGGCATCGCCGAGGCCGGATTCTATCACATCCGGGTATATGGTGCCCTGCGCGAGGTAGTCCACGCTGCCGATCTGCTTTGCGGCATCCTCGAAGACGCGGATGAACTCTTCTCCTATTATTTTTCTCTTGCGCTCCGGCTCTGCAACCCCCTTCAGACGCTCTAAAAAGCGCTCTGACGCATCTATTCCCATGAAGTTGATATTCCATTTCGAGAAGGCGTTTCGGACTTCAGAGGGCTCGTTTTTCCGCATCATTCCGTGGTCCACGAAGACGCAGGTGAGCCTGCTGCCCACCGCCTCGGCAAGAAGGGCGGCGCATACGGAGGAATCCACCCCGCCGGAAAGGGCAAGCAGCACTCTTCCGGAACCGATCTTTTCGCGCAGCTTTTCGACGGACTTTTTGCAGAAGTCGTCCATGCGCCAGTCCCGGGCGCATCCGCAGATGCCGAGTGCGAAATTGCGGAGCATGGCGGTGCCGAACTCGGTGTGCGTGACCTCCGGGTGGAACTGCACTCCGTACAGTTTCTTTTCGGCGTTCTCCATTGCTGCGCAGGGGCAGGCGCCGGTGACCGCGGTAACAGCAAAACCCTCAGGGACTGTCCTGACGTAGTCGGTGTGGCTCATCCAGCAGACGCTCTCAGCCGGGATCCCTTTGAACAGGAGGCTTTCGCAGGCAGCCATCCTTACCGTGACCTTGCCATACTCGCTTTTTTCGGCTGCGGTGCATACCTGTCCGCCGGCCATCCACGACATGAGCTGATGACCGTAGCAGATGCCGAGCACCGGTATGCCAAGGCCTAAAACGGCCGGGTCGAAATGCGGCGACGCGGGATCGTAAACACTGTTAGGACCGCCGGTAAAGATGATCCCTTTGTACCCGGCGGCCTTTATTTCTTCTGGTGTTATGCTTTTGTACGGGATGACTTCGGCAAAGACGTTCTGCTCGCGGATACGCCGCGCTATCAGCTGGTTATACTGTCCGCCGAAATCCAGGACCAGTATCTTATCCATCAGTAAACTCCTTAAATGTCTATCTCCACGTTCCGGGTCTCTGCTTCCTTAAGAAGCGGCCTGATCTTCTCCAAAAGCGCGTCTACCTGCTGGGGGCACCTTCCTATGTAGAGCTTTGGATCCAGTACGCGCTCCATATCATCCGCGGAGAGCCCAAACTGCTTTTCCGCGGCAAGGCGTTCCAGAAGGTCGCAGTCTTCGCCGTTCTTCATCTTCGCAGTAGCTTCCATGGAGCACCTGCGTATTATCTCGTGCAGTTCCTGCCTGTCTCCGCCGCGCTTTACGGCCTCCATAAGGAGGTTTTCGGTGGCTATGAACGGCAGGTATTCGCGCACAGTCTTTTCTATTATCTTCTCGTTTACGTGCAGGCCGTCCGTTACGTTCTGCGCAAGGCGCAGCACCGCGTCCGCGCACAGGAAGCCCTCCGGAAGCGATATCCTGCGGTTTGCGGAATCATCCAGGGTGCGCTCAAGCCATTGAACGGAGGCTGTCATGGGTGCGTTTGCGGCGTCTGCCATAAGGTATCTTGAAAGGGAACAGATGCGTTCGCAGCGCATGGGATTTCTCTTGTATGCCATTGCGGAAGACCCTATCTGGTTCTTTTCGAAAGGTTCTTCCACCTGGCGGTCGTGCTGCAGCAGGCGTATGTCGTTCGCCATCCTGTACGCGCTCTGCGCTACAGAAGACAGGGCGTTCAGTATGCGGCTGTCTACCTTCCTTGGGTAGGTCTGCCCACAGACATCAAAGCACTCGGTAAAGCCGAAGTCCTCTGCCAGGGCTTTGTTCATGGCGTCTATCTTAGCGCTGTCGCCGTCGAACAGATCCATGAAGCTTGCCTCGGTTCCTGTGGTACCTCTGCATCCGAGGAACTTTATGTTCTCTATCGCGAAATCGATCTCCTTAAGATCCGAGAGGAAGTCCTGCATCCAAAGGGCTGCGCGCTTTCCAACGGTAACAAGCTGCGCGGGCTGGTAGTGGGTGTATCCCAGCGTCGGAAGATCCTTGTATTTTTCCGCGAACTCCGACAGCTGCTTTATTACCGAAAGGAGCTCCCTGCGAATGTACCTCAGAGCGTCCCTGTACAGGATAAGGTCCGCGTTGTCCGTTACGTAGCAGCTCGTGGCGCCCAGGTGTATTATCCCTGCTGCCGACGGAGCCGCCTTGCCGTAGGCGTAGACATGAGCCATAACATCGTGGCGCACTTCTTTCTCCCGCTGCCTTACCACGTCGTAATCTATGTCCGTTACATGTGCCTCAAGCTCGTCCACCTGTTCCTGCGTTATCGGAAGGCCCAGAGCCTTCTCTTCCTTTGCAAGAGCCACCCAGAGCTTCCTCCACGTCTGGTAACGCGTATCAGCCGAGAAAAGCTTAAGCATGTATTCCGACGCGTAGCGCGATGCAAGCGGGGATTCGTAACTGTTTGTCATGTCTTTCTCCTGTGCCTTCTATCTGTAGATGATGCTGTCCCTTTCCGGGCCGACGGAGATGTAGGTTATGGGGCAGTCTATGGCCTTTTCTATCATCTCTACGTAATCCCTGGCCTCCTTGGGAAGGTCCTCCCAGCGGCGGACGCCTGATATGTCGCGCTTCCAGCCCGGCACGTACTTTATTACCGGCTTTGCTTCGGGAAGCTTTGCGGGGAAGGGGAAACGGTCCGTTTCCGCACCGTCTATATTATAGCATACGCACACGGGTATTCTGTCCATGTAACTTAGCACATCCATCTTTGTGAGCGCTATTTTTGTGGCAGCTTGGACCTCTACGCCGTACTTTGTGGCAACAAGGTCTATGGGGCCTACTCTGCGTGCACGTCCGGTCTTGGCTCCGTACTCAAAGCCCTTTTCGCGAAGCTCGTCGGCTTCCTCTCCGAACATCTCGCAGACGAAGGGACCTTCTCCCACGCAGGTGGAATAAGCCTTGACCACGCCTATTACGTCCGAAAGCTTAAGCGAGGGGAGTCCGGACCCTACGGGAGCGTAGGCCGCCAGCGCGTTCGAAGAAGTTGTGTAGGGGTAGATGCCGTAGTCCAGATCCCTGAGAGCCCCCAGCTGGGCCTCGAAAAGAATCTTTTTGTCCTGCGCCTGCGCGTTCCGTAAGAACTCGCCTGTATCGCAGATAAAGGGCTTTATTTTGTCGCAGTAATCGGCAAGCCAGGCTTTAACTTCTTTCATTGTGTAGGCTCTGGCGCCGTACACTCTTGTAAGAGTAAGGTCCTTCCACTCAAGTATGGCCTCAAGATGGCCTTCCAGCTCTTCCGGGTAGAAGAGCTCTCCGGCCAGTATGGTCTTTTTCTGGTATTTGTCGGAATAGAAGGGCGCTATGCCTTGTTTCGTGGATCCGTATTTCTTGTCCGCAAGGCGCTGTTCTTCCAGCGCGTCCATATCCCTGTGCCAGGGCATCAAAAGCGAGGCTCTGTCGCTGATCTTAAGGTTATCCGGGGTTATCGCTATGCCTTTTGAGGATATCTCCTGCATCTCTTTCCAGAGGTTCTCGGGATCCAGGGCTACTCCGTTTCCGAGGATGTTTACAACACCGTCCCTGAATATCCCGGAGGGCAGCAGGTGCAGCGCGAACTTTCCCTTCTCGTTTACGACGGTATGTCCGGCGTTTCCTCCGCCCTGGTATCTTACGACAACGTCGTAGTCCTCGGTAAGGAGGTCCACCATGCGGCCTTTTCCTTCGTCGCCCCAGTTGATGCCTACTATAGCGCAGTTTTTCATGTTATGCCTCCGATATGTGTTCCTCAAGGCGCTTCATTATTTCGTGATAAGCGTCTTCCACGCCCCCCAGGTCGCGGCGGAAGCGGTCTTTGTCGAGTTTTTCTTTAGTTGCGCTGTCCCAGAGCCTGCAGGTATCCGGGCTGATCTCGTCCGCCAGGACTATGGTGCCGTCCGCAAGCTTTCCGAACTCCAGCTTGAAGTCCACCAGCGTTACTCCGCAGGAAGCCCAGAACTTTTTAAGCTCCTCGTTGATGCGGAATGCGTAGGTCTTTATGTCATTCAGTTCTTTTTCCGTTGCTATCTGAAGCGCAAGTATGTGGCAGTCGTTGATCAGCGGATCCGAAAGGGCGTCGTTCTTGTAGGAGAATTCTATGGTGGGGCAGGCCAGCAGCTTGCCTTCCTCTACGCCGTAGTGCTTTGCGAAGGACCCGGCAGCAATGTTGCGTACTATTACTTCGAGCGGAACGATGGACACGCGTTTTACCAGGGTGTCCCGGTCGCTGAGCTCTTCCACGTAGTGTGTGGGAATTCCCTTTTTCTCCAGCAGCCTCATAAGGGCGTTGCTCATGCGGTTGTTGATGATGCCTTTTCCGGCTATGGTGCCTTTCTTAAGGCCGTTGAAAGCGGTGGCGTCGTCCTTGTATGAAACTATAAGCAGCGAGGGGTCTTCGGTCGTGAATACCTTCTTTGCTTTGCCTTCATACAGCTGTTCCTTTTTAGTCATTTTTCCCTCCGTATTTATGAGATCCCAGCCGATAACAGACCGGTGTTATTCAACTGTAACAGATTTAGCCAGGTTTTTAGGCTTGTCTATGTCGCATCCGTTTTCTTTTGCCACGTAGTAGGCCAGAAGCTGCAGGGGAACTATCTCCACGACTGCTGAGAACAGCGGATCTACCTTGGGAATGAACATCAGGTCGTCCGCCACGGATACTATCCTCTGGTTGTTTTTGAACGTAAGCGCAAGGACCTCTGCCCCTCTGGATTTTACCTCAATAATGTTGCTGAGAGTCTTTTCCATGATTGCCGGATTACAGCAGAGCGCAATTACAGGCGTGTGTTCCTCTATTAGCGCTATCGTTCCGTGCTTAAGCTCTCCGGCAGCATATGCTTCGGAATGCAGGTAGGATATCTCTTTCATTTTGAGAGCGCCTTCCAGCGATACCGCATAGTCCGTATTTCTGCCAATGAAGAACAAAGACTTGCTGGCGTGATACTTTCCCGCCAGAACGGGAATGGATGAGTTCATGTCTATGGCCTGCTGTATCATGCGGGGCAGGGACTGCAGTTCCTTAACGTATCTCGGATAGTTATCGTCTTCGATCTTCATCATGTCCGCAAACCATACCGCAAGCATGCAAAGGACGGCCACCTGGGTAGTATAGCCCTTGGTGGTAGCGACCGCGATCTCGGGCCCGGCCCATGTATAGACCACATTGTCGGCAAGCTTTGCGACAGTGCTTCCTACGACATTGACTATGGCAAGGGTCTTTGCTCCTCTGGACTTGCATTCCTTAAGGGCTGCAATGGTATCGGCCGTTTCTCCGGACTGGGAGATGACTATAAGGAGGGTATGGCTGTCTATCATGGGATCGCTGTAGCGAAGCTCGCTGGCAAGCTCCACCTCCACGGGGATGTGGCTTATCTTTTCCAGGGCGTATCTTGCCGCGCAGCCTGCGTAGTAGGCCGATCCACAGGCCGTGATGATTATTTTCCGTATCCTGAGCAGGTCTTTTGCCGTAAGCTTAAGTTCCTCGAATATTATCTTTCCGTCCTTTATCCTTGGCGAGATGGTCGCTTTTACGGCGCCGGGCTGTTCCATTATCTCCTTTAGCATGAAGTGCTCGTAGCCGCCTTTTTCCGCAGCCTGAACGTCCCAGAGTATGCGGCTGACCTTTTTCTCTACCGGCTTTCCAAGGCAGTCGAAGACCTTTACCGATCCTCCAGAAAGTTCCGCAAACTCGCCGTCTTCCAGGTAGATGACGTTCCTGGTGTAATTTACGAGCGCCGTAACGTCGGATGCGAAATAGTTCTCGTCCACGCCCACGCCTAGTATAAGGGGGCTTGCCTCCCTTACAGCGTAGAGTTTTCCGGGCTCTTCCGAACAGATGACGCCCAGGGCGTAGGAGCCTCTAAGGCGGTTGGTGGTCCTTAAAAGGGCGTCGCGCATGTCCCCTTTGTAATACATCTCTATGAGATGGACTATTACCTCAGTGTCGGTCTCACTGTCGAAGTGATATCCGTCTTTTATGAGTTCATCGCGCAGTGCGAGGTAGTTTTCTATTATTCCGTTGTGAACGACCGCGAATCTGCCGTCGTTGCTCAGGTGAGGGTGGGCGTTCTCCTCCGTGGGAGCTCCGTGCGTTGCCCAGCGGGTATGACCTATGCCTGCGGCTCCGGGGACCGCCGTTCCGTCGTGTGTCTTTTCGCACAGATTGGCGATGCGTCCGGTTACCTTGTTTACGGAAATGCTGCTGCCGGCCATGACTGCTATCCCGGCGGAATCGTAACCTCTGTATTCCAGCTTCTTAAGTCCATCCAGAAGGATGGGCGCTGCGCTCTGTTCACCTGTATATCCTACTATCCCGCACATTTCTTTCCCCTGTTCCAAAAATGAAAAAGGCGTCTCTAAGCCAAAAAGCTTAAAGACGCCATTGCCTTTACAGATTTGTTATACTCCGGGCAAAGGCAGTTGTCAATCTAATTGTGTTCTTTGCAGTCACGATCCGCTCTCCCCGTAGTTCGAAAGCACTCTTGCCGAAGGATCGTTTACGTTGCAGCCTTCCCAGGACTTGTTGGGCATCCAGAAGTCCGCTATCATCTCTGACTGGCCGGGATAGTACTTTTCGAATATCTCCCGGTAGAGCAGGGATTCCTTGGTGAAAGGTCTGGCGTGGCTGTATTTGCCGCAAAGTGTTTGGAATTCTTCGTCCGTATATTTTGTCTCCGCGTATTCCTTAAGATAATCCACCATGGAATGACCTACGGCGTCGGAGAAGGCTGCTTTTTCCCGCCAGAGTATGTTGTCCGGCAGATATTCCAGGCCTTCGAAAGCGTGGCGGAGCAGGTATTTCCCTTTGCTGTACTTGTTCATCTTCATCTCCGGATCCAGGCTCATGACGTACTTTACGAAGTCCAGGTCTCCGAAGGGAACGCGCGCCTCCAGCGAGTTGACCGATATGCAGCGGTCCGCGCGGAGCACGTCATACATGTGTATCTCGCGGATGCGCTTTTCGGCTTCTTTTTGGAACTCTTCGGCAGAAGGTGCGAAGTCCGTGTATTTGTATCCGAAGAGCTCGTCGGAGATCTCTCCGGTAAGTATCACCCTGATGTCAGTAAGTTCGTGTACGGCCTTGCATACAAGATACATGCCCATGCTGGCGCGTATCGTGGTAATGTCGTAGGTGCCCAGAAGCGCGATCAGCTCTTCCAGCGTACTTATGACTTCCTCCGGCGTCATATACACCTCGGTGTGGTCTGCGCCTATGAAGTCCGCGACCTGTTTTGCGTATTTAAGGTCTATTGCGTCCTCGCTCATGCCTATGGCAAAGGTCTTAATGGGCTCGTTGCTTTCTTTTGCCGCAATGGCGCAGACCAGGGAGGAATCCAGTCCTCCGGAGAGCAGGAATCCTACCTTCGCGTCGGAGACAAGGCGCTTCTTAACTCCGCATATAAGCTTTTCGCGTATGTTCCTGCATGCGGTCTCAAGATCGTCGCGGCAGATCTCATCGGCTTTGGTCATGTCCGCGTAGCGGTAAAAACTGCCGCCTTTCCAGTAGTGTCCGGGAGGGAAGGGCATTATCTTTTCGGTAAGGCCCACAAGGTTCTTTGCTTCGCTGGCGAAGATGACGGCGCCGCTCTCATCGTACCCGTAGTACAGCGGCCGTATTCCTATGGGGTCCCTCGCGGCGATGAACTCTCCGCTTTCCCCGTCGTATATGACGCAGGCGAATTCCGCGTCCATCATCGCGAACATGTCCGTGCCGTACTCGCGGAACATGGGGAGGATTATCTCGCAGTCGCTGTCGCTTTTGAATGTGTAGCCCTTTTGCTTCAGCTCCTCCCGCTGCTTTTCAAAGCCATATAGCTCGCCGTTGCAGACGACGTAGCTCCCGTCCAGCTCGAAAGGCTGCATCCCTGAAGGCGTAAGGCCCATTATCGACAGCCTGCGGAAGCCCATAAGGCCTTTGCCGGTATCTATCACCCGGCTTCCGTCGGGACCTCTGGAAGCGGTCCTGTCCAGACTCTCCTGTATCTTTTCAGGCGGCACGTCCGCCTTGCAGTAGCTTATTATCGAACACATATCAGTCCTCTGAGTGTATCTTCTTTTCGAACCGGTCTTTAGCGGATGAATCCGGTATTGCCGTAGGATACTCTCCGCTGAAACAGGCCGTGCATACGGTCCCGGAGCTGCCCGCCATCTGCATGGCGTGCTCCAGGCTGAGGTATCCGAGCGAGTCCGCGCCTATGATCCTTGCGATCTCGTCCGGTGTATGATGGTTAGCAATGAGGCCTTCGTCGCTGTCTATGTCCGTGCCGTAATAGCAGGGGGCTATGAACGGCGGCGCGCTCACCCGCATGTGGATCTGGGCCGCGCCGGCCTTTCTGAGCGTTTCTATGGTCCTTCGGCAGGTAGTTCCGCGTACTATGGAGTCGTCGATAAGGACGACCCGCTTGCCTTCCACGATGGCTTTTATCGGGTTAAGTTTAATGTCCACGCCGGACTCTCTCATGTCCTGGGACGGCGCTATAAAGGTCCGTCCTATGTACTTGTTCTTTGTAAAGCCTATGGCGTAGGGGATGCCGGAAGCGTTCGAGTACCCTATGGCGGCATCGAGTCCGGAATCAGGGACTCCTATCACGACGTCCGCGTCCACGGGATGCTCCTGCGCAAGGAATGCTCCCGCCTGCTGGCGCGCAAGGCAGACGCTCCTTCCGTCTATTACGGAATCCGGTCTGGCAAAGTAAATGTATTCAAATACGCAAAGTCTTTTGGGACATCTGCCGCAGCGGCTCTTGTCGGAGCTTATGCCTTTGCTGCTTATGGTAACTACTTCTCCGGGCTCTATGTCCCTTATGAACTCCGCACCCGCGGCATCCAGCGCGCAGGTCTCGGACGCAAGGACCATGCCTCCGTCCGGGCGGCGTCCCATGCACAGAGGCCTGAATCCGTGCGGATCCCTTGCTCCTATGAGCTTGCTGGGCGATGAGATGACCAGAGAATACGCGCCTTCGAGTATGTCCATGGCTGAGGCCACAGCTTCTTCTATGCTGTTTTGCTTCAGCCTTTCCTGCACTATGATGTACGCGATCACCTCTGAATCCGTGGTGGTATGGAAGATGGATCCCTTATCCTCCAGCGCCTTTCTGAGCGTGGAGGAATTGGTGAGGTTTCCGTTGTGCGCAAGAGCCATGCGGCCTTTTCTGTGGTTTATCAGCAAGGGCTGGATGTTGCGCCTGCTGTCGTCTCCGGTGGTAGCGTAGCGCACGTGTCCTACCGCTATCCCGCCTTCTCCCAGGGCTTCCAGCTTATCGTGCGAGAACACCTCGCTCACGAGTCCCAGCTCCCTGCAGGCCCGGAAGGTGCCGTCGTCGTTGACTACTATTCCGGCGCTCTCCTGGCCTCTGTGCTGCAGCGCGTACAGCCCGTAGTAGACCACCGGTGCAAGGGCGAAGGGTGTCCGGGACCATATCCCGAACACCCCGCATTCTTCGTTTATATGTCTGTCATTCAACGTCCTGAAGAGCATCGTAGCCTTCCTCTCCGGTACGTACCTTTACGACGTTCTCCACGTCGTAGACGAATATCTTGCCGTCTCCTATGTGGCCCGTGTAGAGGACCTTCTTGGCAGTCTCGATGACGTCGCGCACAGGTATCTTGGACACGACTATGTCCACCTGTACCTTGGGCCGCAGGTCCGTCTCTACCGCGACGCCTCTGTAGTATTCGGGGTGGCCTTTCTGCATGCCGTAGCCCATCACGTGGGATACCGTCATGCCGGTGATGCCCAGCTTGCTCATGGCGTCCTTGAGTGCGTAGAGCTTTTCTTCCTTGAAGACTATCTCCACCTTCGTGAACTTGTGACCGTCGGGTCTGAAGGCAGCCTCGCGCTTTACGGGCACCGCTTCGGCAACCGGTGTGGTGCCGGTAACGGCTACGATCTGATCGCCCGTGCCGAACTCCGCGTATTTATCCACGGAGGGCATGAAGTCCGCGTAGGCGCTGGGAAGTCCGTGCTCGCTTATGTCCAGACCGGAGAGCTCGTCCGCAGGCTCAGCCCGCAGGAAGTCCGCCTTCTTAAGGATCTTGAAGAATATCGTCATGGTGACTGCGGCCCAGGCTGCCACGGCTATGAATCCAAGAAGCTGCAGACCCAGCTGTTTAAAGCTTCCTGTGTAGAACAGTCCGGAAAGGCCTGCAGGAGCGTCCGGGTTAGCCAGAAGACCCACGGCAATGGTGCCCCAGATACCGTTAGCGCAGTGCACTCCTACGGCGCCTACGGGGTCGTCTACGTGGAGCTTAAGGTCCAGCGTCTCTACGACGACTACGACAAGTATTCCGGAGACCACGCCTACTATCGCGGCGCCTAAGGCGTCGAACGCGTCGCAGCCCGCGGTAACTCCCACGAGCCCCGCCAGAGAGGCGTTCAGGCACATGGATACGTCCGGCTTGCCGTTCTTTATCCATGTGTAGATCATGGTGGTGCAGGTGGCTACGGAAGGCGCTATCGTGGTGGTCAGGAATATCGAAGAAAGCTCCGATACCGAGGTCGCCGCCGCGCCGTTGAAGCCGTACCAGCCGAGCCAGAGTATGAACACGCCCAGCGCGCCCAGCGGGATGGAATGGCCCGGGATGGCGTTTACCTTGATGACCTTGCCGTCTTTATCGGTAACGTATTTTCCGATGCGCGGCCCAAGAAATATCGCT
>JAILDA010000096.1 GCA_024689865.1 Clostridia bacterium
ATAGTAAACGAAAAGACCGACAGCCTCTACATCAAGACTGTCGCCGACATAGTAAAGGACAGCACCATATCCGTGCAGTGCGCCCCTGACAGGGCTTCCGTGGACACAGCCTGGGAGGCTCTTAAGAACGCTTCTTTCGCAAGGATACAGATCGCCGCCCCGGTGAGCCTTGTGCAGATGGAGTACATCTACCACAGCTCCCCCGAAAAGATGGTGGATACCGTTGCTGATACCGTATTCTACGCAAAGAGCCTCTGCAAGGACGTGGAGTTCCTTGCTGAGGACGCAACCCGCGCAGACAAGGGCTTCCTGTATCAGATGATAGAGGCGGCTGCCGAAGCCGGAGCCACAGCCATAACTCTCTGCGACACAGCAGGCACTCTCCTTCCGGACGAGTTCGCGGAATTCACCAGGGACATACTGGAGAATGCCAACACCTCCGCAGCAAGCGGCGTGATACTCGGCATCTCCTGCAGCAACGAGATGGCCCTGGCTGACGCCTGCAGCATAGCGGCCCTTCGCAGTGGCGCAAGCGAGATAAAGGCCTCCGTCTACGGGAGCAGCTGCGCTTCGCTCAAGAACATAGTAAACATACTCAGCGCAAGAGGCGCCGAGCTCAGCCTTTCGACCGGTGTAAGGACAGTAGAGCTCAGCAGGATATGCGCGCAGGCAGAAAGGATGTTCACCGCCACAAAGAGCAGCACATCTCCCTTCGAGAACGGCGTAAAGGAAGCTCAGGAGAGCAGATACTACACCGAGGACGACGACATAGAAGCCATAATCCGTGAGACCGAGATGCTCGGCTACGACCTCTCGGAAGACGACAAGGTAAAGGTATACGAAAGGTTTAAGACCATAGCGGCAAAGAAGGAAAAGGTAAGCTCCAGGGAGCTTGACGCCATAGTCGCCTCCTCCGCCATGCAGGTCCCTCCCATCTACAAGATAGAAGACTACATCATCAATTCCGGCAACACCATCTCCGCCACGGGGCACATCCGTCTCAGGAAGAACGGAGAGCTTAAAGAAAGCGTTGCCATAGGAGACGGCCCAGTTGACGCCGCCTTCCTTGCGATAGAGCAGATAGCAGGCCGCCACTACGAGCTGGACGATTTCCAGATACAGGCCGTGACCGAAGGCCGCGAGGCCATGGGCGAAGCCCTTGTAAAGCTCAGATCCAACGGCAAGCTGTACTCAGGCCGCGGAATATCCACGGACATCATAGGATCCAGCATCAGGGCCTACATCAACGCGCTCAACAAGATAGCCTATGAGGAGGAAGAAGAATGAAGCTCTCCTACTCCACAAGAGGCTGGTATTTCCTGCCGGCTTCAGAGCTTTTGGGGGCAGCTGCCGAGATGCGTTTCTCCGGCATAGAGCTCTACGACCTCCACAAGCATCCGGAGCTCTTCGAAAAAGGCGCTCCCCTGCACTCCTACAACCAGAACTCGACCGTAAGGTCTCTTCGGGACAGCGGGATAAGGATAGTATGCCTTGACACTTCCGCCGACCTTACTCAAAAGGACGCAGCGGATACCATGCGCTGGACCATAGACCTGGCCAAAAGCCTTAACGTGCGCTATGTAAGCGCCGAGGCGATGACAGAGGACGAGCCGGCGGCAAAGGAGCTCATAGCGGAGCTCCTCAAGTATTCCGAAGGAAGCGGAGTATCCATAATAATCAAGACCAAGGGCATATATGCGGACACCGCTCGCCTTGCTCTTATGCTGGACGGCTTTGCCGACGACAGGCTGGGCGTGCTCTGGGACATGCACCACAGCTTCTGTGACCATTCCGAGAGCGCGGACACCACCATCAGGAACCTCGGCGGCTACGTAAAGCACGTCCATCTGAGGGATTCCGACAAGGACGGCCGCTACTGCATAGTAGGCGAAGGAATACTCCCCATAGAGGCCATGATGCGCGCCCTCTCCTCCATAGACTACATGGGCTACGTTTCTCTGGAATGGAAGCCGGACTGGGAGGAGGAATTCAACGACTACACCATAATATTCCCCCACTTCATCAGCTACATGAGCCGTTTCGGCGAGACCAGGAAGAACCGCAGGAAGCTCTACCCCAACCACGACGGCACGGGAGAGTACATCTGGGAGAAGTACGAGCTTATAGACCTCACCTTCCCTCAGGTCCTTGACCGCGTTGCTGAGGAGTTCCCGGACCAGTACGCCTTCAAGTACACCACCCTGGACTACACCAGGACCTATTCCGAGTTCAGGGAGGACGTGGACAACTTCGCAAGAGCCCTTGTGTCCCTCGGAGTGCGCCCCGGAAGCAAGGTGGCCATCTGGGCGACCAACGTCCCCGCGTGGTACATAACCTTCTGGGCCACCACCAAGATAGGCGCGGTGCTCGTCACCGTGAATACGGCGTACAAGATCCACGAGGCCGAATACCTTTTCAGGCAGTCAGACACCAATACGATCGTAATGATAGAGTCCGCGCTGGACTCCGATTACAGGCAGATAATAAACGAGATATGCCCCGAGATCGCTTCCAGCAAGCCCGGAGAGCCCCTGCACTGCAAGCGTCTGCCGTTCCTCAGGAACGTCATAACCGTAGGCTACAGGGACAAGGGCTGCCTCACCTTCGAGGAGGCCATGGAGCGCGCGCCGTCCGTCCCCAAGGCGGAGATACTGCGCATGGCGGCCAATATAAGGCCTAACGACGTGTGCAACATGCAGTACACCTCCGGCACGACGGGCTTCCCCAAGGGCGTTATGCTGACGCACTACAACGTCGTCAACAACGGCAAGTGCATAGGAGACCGCATGGGCCTTTCCACCGCGGACAGGATGATGATACAGGTCCCGATGTTCCACTGCTTCGGAATGGTGCTCTCCATGACGTCCTCCATGACCCACGGAGCCACCATGAGCCCAATGCCCTACTTCTCCGCAAAGGCGAGCCTCGCCTGCATAAACCAGGAGAAGATCACCTGCTTCAACGGCGTTCCGACCATGTTCATAGCGATGTTCAACCACCCGAACTACCGCAAGACGGACTTCTCGCACATGAGGACGGGAATAATGGCAGGCTCCGGCTGCCCTCCCGAGCTAATGCGCAGGGCCGCTCAGCCTGACGAGATGAACATGACAGGCATTATAAGCGTTTACGGACAGACAGAGAGCTCCCCGGGAAGCACCATGTCCTCATGGACGGACGACCTTATGCTGCGCACCGAGACCGTCGGCTACGCCTTCCCGCACGTGGAATGCAAGGTGATAGACCCCAATACCGGAGAAGAGGTCCCGGACGGCGTGAACGGCGAGTTCTGCAGCCGCGGCTACAACACCATGAAGGGCTATTACAAGATGCCCGACGCCACCGCCGAGACCGTGGATGCTGACGGATGGCTCCACTCCGGAGACCTCTGCTGCCGCGACAAGGACGGCAACTACCGCGTAACCGGACGCCTTAAGGACATGATAATCCGCGGCGGAGAGAATCTCTACCCCAAGGAGATAGAGGAGTTCCTATACACCCACCCTGCCGTCTCCGACGTACAGGTGATAGGCGTTCCGGACAAGAAGTACGGCGAGGAAGCCATGGCCTGCATAATCCTGAAGAAAGGCGCCGTAGCCACCGAGGAAGAGATCAGAAAGTACTGCGTGGAAAGGCTCGCCAGGCACAAGGTGCCGAGATACATAGAATTCGTTGATTCCTTCCCCATGAACGCCGCTGGCAAGATACAGAAGTTCAAGATGCGCGAAGAAGCCGTAAAGAAACTGGGATTGGAGAATTAAATGAGATCTTTATTCAGGCCTCTTACTAAAAGAGACGCCGTGATCGCATCGGTGATAGTCGGGATAGCAATTGTCTTTTTGGCGGTAAACCTGATAAAGGACATTGTTGCCGGGCTTCCCTTTGATGATCTTAAGAACGACATCATCCTGCTGGCGTTCGCCGGATTCCTTGAGAGCGGAATGCTGACCATAGCCATCTCAAAAGACAAAGAGGAAAAGGAAGAAGCCGAAGAGATAACAGACGGATCCGATGAGGATGCTCAGGAATGATACAAGGAGGACAAGATGGAATTCAAGGAACTGATATTCGCAAGAAACAGCATCAGAGCTTATGAGTCCGCCATACCGCACGACGATCTTGAAGCCGTGCTCAAGGCAGCTCAGCGCGCGCCGTCCTGGAAGAACCAGCAGACATCCAGGTGCTACGCCATAGAGTCCCCGGAAATGCTGGAGAGCTTCAGAGAAGCAGTGCTTCCGCCCTTCAACGCCAAGAACGCCGCCAACGCCGCACTCATAGTCACCACCTACGTAAAGGGAGTTGTAGGCTTCAACGACGACGGCCCCGCAAACGAGGTCGGGAACGGCTGGGGAGCCTACGATCTGGGTCTCCACGATGCCTTCCTCATCCTTGCGGCAAGCGATCTCGGCTATGATACCCTGATAATGGGCATACGCGACGGCTCAGCCATAAGGGAAAAGCTCGGCATCCCCGAGAACGAACAGATAATGTCGGTAATAGCAATAGGAAAAAGAGCCAGGGACGCTTCTCCCCGGCCAAGAAAAGAACTTGAAGAAGTAACGAAGTTCTTCTGAAGGAGGTAGAACATGTTTCCGTTTGGGATCGGAGGCAAGAATCTTTCAAAAAGAGATGCAGGCATAGCAGCCATAGTATTTGCCGCCCTGCTTATATTCCTGATCGTCGATATGATCAAGAGGATACGCAACGGTGAACAGCTCCAGGACATGGTCGGTCACATAATCGTTACCGTAGGTATCGCCGTAATAGTATGGGGCATGATAGCGCACATCCTGACCAAACAGCCGGAAGAAGCTCCCGAAGAGCAGGCACAGCTGCCCGAAGGCCCTGTAGAAGAGGCCGAAGAGGAGTTTACCGAGGGTCTTTCCGAGGAGTTCGAGGGAGACCAGGACGGTGAATGCGACGATGCCGAAGGTGACGGCGGAAGCGAGTAGAGGCTGCGGCAAAATTGTTGTTGACAAACAGTTTTTCCGGTGCTAATATTGTGGAAAATCTCAAATATCAAAGGCTGTGACGAGGACGGCCGGAGAACCCTTTTCTAAAGAGAGTTGGCGGTAGCTGCAAGCCATCGAAAAGATCTCCAACGGCCCATCACCTCCGAGCCGGAGGACCGAAAGGACTGTCACCTATTAGGCTCCTTCCGTGAGGCTGCGTTAATGCACAGGGGTTGATGGACCCCGTTGAGGGGCCGCTTTAAAAGCGGCAAATTGAGTGGTACCGCGGGTGTATTATACGCTCGTCTCAATGTGTTTATCATATTGGGACGGGCGTTTTTTTGCAGGTCCATCGCTGCAGCGCCCATGATCTATAAGGAGAACAGAAATGACAGCACAGACAGACGGAAACCTGATGGAGGTAGCTCAGCGCATAAAGGAGATGCGCGAGATAATGGGCTTCTCCACCGCTGAGATGGCAGAAAAGTCGGAGGTATCCGAGGAACAGTACCTGCTCTACGAATCCGGCACGGTGGACCTCCCATTCACCTTCATACACAAGTGCGCCCTGGCCTACGGCGTAGGCATGGCGGACCTTCTTGAAGGACGCAGCGCCAAGCTCTCCACCTACACCGTCACCCGCAAGGGACACGGCGTAGATACTGCAAAGGAAGACGGCATAATGATACAGAACATGGCGCCCTGGTTCGTAAACAAGCTGGCGGAGCCCTACTACGTCACCTACCAGTACAGCGAAGATCTTCAGAACAAGCCCATCCACACCACCAAGCACTCCGGCCAGGAGTTCGACTTCGTAGTGAGCGGGCGCCTCAAGATCCAGATAGGCGACAACGTTGAGTACCTATCCGAGGGCGACAGCATATTCTACAACAGTTCCCTGCCCCACGGCATGATAGCCGTCGACGGCCGCGACTGCGTGTTCATAGCGATAATACTCGCGGGCAGCAACAACGTTAAGGAGACCGTCATCCGCGACACCCTTATCCCGTCCAAGATACAGAGCAGAAAGCTTGCGATAGACAACTTCGTGGAGACCGAGACCGACGAGAACGGTCTGCTTACGAAGATCACCTTCAAGAACGAGGACAAGTTCAACTTCGCCTTCGACATAGTGGACGCCATCTCCAAGCGCGAGGCAGACAAGCTGGCCATGATCCACATAGACAAGCACGGCGTGGAGAGGAAGTTCACCTTCCGCCAGATGAAGAGAGCCTCAGCCCAGTGCGCAAACTACTTCAAGTCTTTGGGCATCAAAAAAGGCGACAAGGTGATGCTGGTGCTTAAGCGCCACTACCAGTTCTGGTTCTCCATGCTGGCTCTGCACAAGCTGGGCGCCATAGCGATCCCCGCGACCAGCCAGCTGCAGGCTCACGACTTTGAATACAGGTTCCAGAAGGCAGGAGTAAAGGCGATAATCGCCACCATTGACGACAACGTTCCGCAGCACGTGGAAGAAGCGCAGAAGACCTGCCCCGAGCTTGAACTCAAGATACTCGTAGGCGGAGACCGCGAGGGATGGAGGAACTTCGACGAGGAGTACGGCCTTTACAGCGCTCACTTCTACAGGACAGAAGACACCCCATGCGGAGACGACTCCATGGTAATGTTCTTCAGCTCCGGCACCACCGGTTATCCCAAGATTGCGGATCATTCATACAAGTACGCCCTGGGACATTACCACACCGCAAAGTACTGGCACGGAGCCTACGAGGACGGCCTGCACTTCACCATATCCGAGACCGGCTGGGGCAAGTCCCTGTGGGGCAAGTTCTACGGACAGTGGATGCAGGAATGCGCCGTATTCGTGTACGATTTCGACCGATTCAAGGCGGAAGAGATACTACCGATGTTCAAGAAGTACAACATAAAGACCTTCTGCGCGCCTCCCACCATGCTCAGGATGCTCATAAGAGAAGACATCTCCAAGTACGACCTCTCCTCCATAGTCCACATGACCACGGCGGGCGAAGCGCTCAACCCGGAGGTCTACAAGCTCTTTGAAAAGGCCACCGGCCTGCAGATAATGGAGGGCTACGGCCAGACCGAGACCACGCTTACAATAGGAAACTTGATCGGCGGGACCCACAAGCTGGGATCCATGGGCAAGCCCACCCCGCTGTACGACGTGCACATACTGGACCACGACGGAAACGAGGCTCCCGTAGGAGAGCCGGGCGAGATCTGCATCAATACGCAGAACGGCGTCCCCTGCGGCCTGTTCAAGGGCTACTACAGGGACGAGGAAGCCACCAGAAAGGCATGGCACGACGGCTGGTACCACACCGGCGACGTGGCGTGGAGGGACGAGGACGGTTTCTTCAACTTCGTGGGACGCGTTGACGACGTGATCAAATCCTCCGGCTACCGCATAGGACCGTTCGAGATCGAAAGCGTCATAATGGAGCTCCCGTACGTTCTGGAATGCGGCGTATGCCCTGCCCCGGACGAGGTCCGCGGCCAGGTGGTAAAGGCCTGCATAGTGCTCGTAAAAGGGACCGAGCCTACAGAAGAGCTCAAGAAGGAGATCCAGAACTACGTTAAGACCCACACCGCGCCTTACAAGTATCCGCGCATAGTGGAGTTCCGCGAATCTCTGCCCAAGACCATAAGCGGAAAGATACAGAGGAATCTGCTGTAAAACTTGTCGCGGAGAACAAAAAACTCTTCCAATTATTTGTGTATTAATATATAATACATATTTAATATTACAATTCACAAATTGGAGATTATCATATGTCACAGATAGCAGGACTTGACAGCAAGATCCAGGAAATGGCTGCCCGTATAAGGGAGCTGAGGGAGACAGAGGGCCGCACGGCTGAAGAAATGGCACTGGCCACTGATGTTTCCGTGGAAGAATATCTTGCATGCGAGTCAGGTACCAGAGACCTTAACTTCACATTTATCTACAGATGCGCAAACGCGCTCAATGTAAATGTAACCGACATCATCGAGGGATACAGCCCCAACCTGCGCCAGTACACCATGACGCGCGCCGGCGGAGGTCAGAAGATCTCCCAGGCCCACGGAATGACCTACTACAACCTGGCCTACGCCTTCCAGAACAGGATAGCGGAGCCTCTTTACGTGCGCAGTATATACGATGAATCGGCTCAGGACAGAGAGATAGAGCTTACCAGCCACGCCGGACAGGAGTGCGACATAGTCGTCCACGGACACCTGAAGGTCCAGGTGGGAAACCACACCGAGATCCTCGGCCCCGGAGACAGCATGTACTACAACTCCGGCACTCCCCACGGCATGATAGCCGTAGGCGGAGAGGACTGCATATTCTACGCCATAGTGCTCAATCCCACCGGAGAGCCAATACCCGAGCTCGCCGCACGCCCGATAATCCAGGAGGCACCGCGTCCGCGCGTTGAGGACAAGACGCCGAGAGTATGGCAGAACTTCATAGACGTAAAGGAGAACGAGAACGGCACACCTGTATCCATAAAGTTCAAGAACACCGACAAGTTCAATTTTGCCTACGACGTCGTTGGCGAGATAGCCAAGAAGGATCCGGACAAGCTGGCCATGCTCCACATCTCGGAAGACTTTACCGAGCGCAGGTTCACCTTCCGCGACATGAAGCGCGGTTCCTCTCAGTGCGCCAACTACTTCAAATCCCTGGGCATCAAAAAGGGCGACCGCGTGATGCTGATACTCAAGCGCCACTACCAGTTCTGGTTCGCCATACTGGGCCTTGAAAAGCTTGGAGCCATTGCAATACCGGCTTCCAACCAGCTGATGTCCCACGACATAGAATACAGGATCAACGCGTCCGGAGCCAATGCCATAATCTGCACAGCGGACGGAGACACCGCCCACCAGGTGGATATTGCGGCTGCCAACTGCCCTACTCTTAAGTACAAGCTGATAGTTAACGGCGAGCGCGAGGGCTGGCGCACCTTCGACAACGAATACACCATGTTCAGCAGCCACTTCAAGAGGACTGCCGAGAGTCCCTGCGGCGACGATCTGATGCTTATATACTTCACGTCCGGCACCACCTCCTACCCCAAGATGGCGGCTCACAACTACAAGCACCCGCTGGGCCACTTCCACACCGCCAAGTACTGGCAGACTGTGGATCCGGAGGGGCTCCACCTTACGATATCCGACACCGGCTGGGCAAAATCCGGCTGGGGCAAGATCTACGGACAGTGGCTGGCAGAAGGCGCCATATTCGTGTACGACTTCGACCGCTTCGACGCCTCAAAGATACTGCCGATGTTCAAGAAGTACAACATCACTACCTTCTGCGCGCCTCCCACGATGCTGCGCATGATGATAAAGCAGGACATCTCCAGGTACGATTTCTCCAGCGTAAAGCACATGACCACCGCCGGAGAGGCTCTCAACCCGGAAGTCTACAGACAGTTCGAAAAAGCCACGGGTCTTCGCATAATGGAAGGCTTCGGTCAGACCGAAGGCACCATGCTGATCGGCAACATGGTAGGAGCGCCTCATAAGATAGGGTCCATGGGAAAGCCCGCGCCGATATACGACATTAAGCTGGTGGACAAGGACGGCAACGAAGTAGCCGCAGGCGACACCGGAGAGATAGTCATTAACATAGCGAACGGAATGCCTCCGGGACTTGCGTACTGCTACTGGAAGAACCCGGAAGAGACCGCTTCCACTTGGAAAGACGGCCTGTACCACACCGGGGACCTGGCGTGGAAGGACGAGGACGGCTTCTACTGGTACGTAGGCCGCGCGGACGACGTAATAAAGTCATCCGGCTACCGCATAGGACCGTTCGAGATAGAGAGCGTAATAATGGAACTTCCCTACGTTCTGGAATGCGGAGTATCCGCTGCCCCGGACGAGATACGCGGCCAGGTAGTAAAGGCAAGCATAGTTCTGATAGACGGCGTGGAAGGAACGCCAAAGCTCGTAAAAGAGATTCAGGACTACGTAAAGCAGCGCACCGCGCCGTATAAGTATCCGCGGATAGTGGTATTCAAGGACGAACTGCCCAAGACCACAAGCGGCAAGATAATAAGACATGCGCTATAAACGTGTAACACTGATCGCCGGCCACTACGGCAGCGGAAAGACTAACATCGCCGTAAACATGGCGCTGGATCTGGCAAAGCAGAAAGACAACGTGGCCATAGCGGATCTGGACATAATAAATCCCTACTACCGCACGCTGGACAGCCGCGCGGAGCTGGAAGCTGCAGGCGTACGGCTTATAGTATCGCCTTTTGCGAACAGCAATCTGGACATCCCTGCTCTTCCGCAGGAGATGTACGCGGTGGTGGACGACTTATCCTTAAACTGCATAATAGACGTTGGCGGCGACGATACCGGAGCCGTGGCTCTGGGAAGGCTGGCGCCAAAGCTAAGGGAGGAAGACGACTACGACATGTACCTTATCGTAAACCGCTTCCGTCCCCTCACCCGCACCGCAAAAGAAGTCGCAGAAGTAAGATACGAGATAGAGGCAGCCTGCGGGCTTAAGTTTACCGGCATCATAAACGACTCCAATCTGGGCGCCGACACTTCAGCGGAAACGGTGCTCTCGTCCGTCCGGTTCGGAAAGGACTGCGCACAAGCGACCGGTTTGCCGCTCGTGGCTACGACCGTGGAGAGCTCGCTCATGGAGGAGCTTGCCGGCAAAGTGCCGGACCTGTTCCCCATGAAGCTCCAGAAGCGCCCCATAGACCTTTGATCACGAATATTTAACATATACGGAGGATATCATGGCAAAAGTAACGTTCAGGACAGATGAATGCAAGGGCTGCGGCCTGTGCATCGACGCGTGCCCCAAGGGCATACTTAAACTGTCCGAGGAAACCATCAACAAAAAGGGACACCACCCTGCCGAATGCGCCGATCCCGACGCCTGCGTCGGCTGCGCTTCCTGCGCTCTGATGTGCCCCGACTGCATCATCACGGTGGAAAGGTAGGTGGAGAAAATGGCTGAAAAAGTTCTTATGAAAGGCAACGAAGCTATAGCGGAAGCCGCAATAATGGCAGGATGCCGCCACTACTTCGGATACCCCATCACTCCCCAGACGGAGATAGCTGCTTACATGGCAAAGAGAATGCCCAAGATAGGCGGGACCTTCCTCCAGGCGGAGAGCGAGATCGCGGCCATAAACATGGTCTACGGCGTATCTTCCGCCGGAAAGCGCGTTATGACTTCTTCCTCCAGCCCCGGAATATCCCTTAAGGGCGAAGGCATCTCCTATCTGGCAGGCACAGATCTGCCGGCGGTCATAGTAAACGCGCAGCGCGGAGGCCCGGGCCTTGGCGGCATACAGCCCAGCCAGTCCGACTACTTCCAGGCAACGCGCGGAGGCGGTCACGGAGATTATCACATAATCGTTCTGGCTCCCTCCTCCGTTCAGGAAATGGCGGAACTTACGATAAAGGCTTTCGAACTGGCAGACGAGTATCTGATGCCCGCTATGGTGCTGGCGGACGGCACCACCGGACAGATGATGGAGCCCGTATCCTTCGATTTCGAGATAAAGGAGCCCCCGGCAAAGCCCTGGGCCACGACCGGCACTAAATGCCAGAGACCTCATAACATAGCAAACTCCCTCTATCTGGATCCGGAGAAGCTGGAGCGCATAAACAACGTGCGCTTCGCCCGCTACGAGGTAATAAAGGATAAGGAGCAGCGCGCCGAAGAATACCTTACGGAGGACGCTGACATAGTTGTCGCCGCATTCGGAATATCCGCAAGGATCGCCAAGAACGCAGTAGACGCAGCGTGCGCCAAGGGAATAAAGGCAGGTCTTATCAGACCCATAACCCTCTGGCCGTTCCCGGACAAGGCGTTCAAGAAGGCCGCGGAGCACGCGAAGCGCTTCATAAGCGTTGAGCTGTCCATGGGCCAGATGATAGAAGACGTAAGGCTTGCCACAGAGTGCAAGGTACCCGTGGAGCTCTGCTACCGCGTAGGAGGAATGATCCCCTCGCCGCAGCAGGTGCTGGAAGCCATAGAAAAGGCAGCAAAGGAGGTAAAGTAACATGGCAGTAGTATTCGAAAGACCCAAAGCGCTGCTGGATGTGCCGTTCCATTACTGCCCCGGCTGCACCCACGGCATAGTTCACAGACTCGTAGCCGAAGCGATAGACGAGCTCGGCATAGAAGGCAGGACCGTAGGAATAGCTCCCGTAGGATGCTCCGTAATGGCCTACGATTACTTTGCCTGCGACATGATAGAAGCGGCTCACGGAAGAGCTCCTGCCGTTGCCACAGGCGTTAAGAGGTCCGATCCGGACAACCTGATAGTATTCACCTATCAGGGCGACGGCGATCTGGCCTCCATAGGAACCGCAGAGACGGTCCATGCGGCTGCCCGCAACGAGAACATAACCATAATCTTCATAAACAACGCCATCTACGGCATGACAGGCGGACAGATGGCGCCTACTTCCCTGCCCGGACAGGTAACTCAGACATCCCCCTACGGCAGAGACCCCAAGGCCTGCGGATACCCCGTAAAGATCTGCGAGATGCTGGCTCAGCTGGAAGGTCCGGAATATCTTGAGCGCGTTACCGTAAACAGCGTAGCTCATGTAAGAGCAGCCAAGAAAGCAATAAAGAAGGCGTTCCAGAACCAGATCGACGGCAAGGGATTCTCGCTCATAGAGGTCCTCAGCTCCTGCCCCACCAACTGGGGAATGACGCCCAAGAAGGCCATGGAGTGGATAGACGAGAAGATGATCCCCTACTACCCGCTCGGCGTCTACAAAGACAGAAGCGCCGGCATAGGCCCCGGCCTCGGCGGAAAGGAGGACAAATAAATGACCAGAAAGTATCTTTTCGCCGGATTCGGCGGACAGGGACTGCTCTTCTCGGGCAAGGTCCTCGCGTATAAAGGCCTCATAGAGGATAAGAACGTAAGCTGGCTCCCGTCCTACGGACCGGAGATGCGCGGAGGCACCGCAAGCTGCGGAGTTACCATAAGCGACGATCCAATAGGGGCTCCCATAGTTCTGGAACCGGACGTACTGGTAGCCATGAACCTGCCCTCCCTGGACAAATACGAGAGCAAGGTAGAACCGGGCGGATACATCTTCGTGGACAGCAGCCTTGTAGAGCGCAAAGTTCAAAGAGATGACGTAAAAGTTTATTATGTTCCGGCTACAAAGCTTGCAGGCGACATAGGCGCTTCCACCCTCGCAAACATGATACTGGTAGGCAAGCTTCTTAAGGAGCTCGGAGACTACAACGAGGAGACCGTGGAAGCTGCTCTTAAGAAGTGCATTTCCGCAAGACATGCCGATCTTCTTGATCTTAACCGCAAGGCTATGGAGACCGGCCGCGACTTCGTATAACTTGTCTTTTTTGCGATCTGCTTTGTTGCTGTTCACATTCCGCAAAAGATCCTGCGTTATACTTAATCGCCTGACAATAAATGAAATGGAGAAAACTATGGAAATCAAGATCACAAAGACCACCTGCCCCAAGGAGAAGCCGGAAGCTTCCGTCCTGGGCTTCGGAAAGTATTTTACGGACCACATGTTCCTTATGGACTATACCCCGGACAAGGGCTGGCACGACGCGCGCATAGTCCCCTACGGCCCCATAGTCCTAAGCCCCGCATGCACAGCTCTGCACTACGGCTCCGAGATATTCGAAGGTCTTAAGGCCTACAGAAGAGCAGACGGCGGCATACAGCTGTTCAGACCCCTTGAGAACGCCCGCAGGATGAACAATTCCGCCGACAGGCTCTGCCTGCCGCAGCTTCCCGAGGAAATGTTCATGGAAGCGCTTAAGACCCTCATAGATCTGGATAAGGACTGGGTGCCTTCCGCTCCCGGAACATCACTTTACATACGTCCGTTCATGTTCGGAAACGACGAGAACCTGGGCGTACACTCCGTTAAGCACACCACCTTCGTGATCATCCTTTCACCGGTAGGAAGCTACTACAAGGAAGGGCTCAACCCGGTCAAGATCATGATAGAGGACCAGGACGTAAGAGCGGTCCGCGGCGGAACGGGCGAAGCCAAGTGCGGCGGAAACTACGCAGCTTCCAACAGAGCCGGCGAAAGAGCAGAGCAGAAAGGCTATTCCCAGGTATTGTGGCTGGACGGCGTAGAGCGCAAGTACATAGAGGAAGTAGGCGCCATGAACGTTCTCTTCCTTATCAACGGTGTAGTCGTAACACCGCAGCTGCGCGGATCCATACTCCCCGGCATCACCAGAAAGTCCATAATAGAGCTTCTTAAGTCCGAGGGATTCCCCGTAGAGGAAAGGCTCATATCCGTGGACGAGCTGGCTGCCGCAATGGCGGACGGTTCCCTGGAAGAAGCGTTCGGAAGCGGCACTGCAGCCGTAGTCTCCCCCATCGGCGCCCTCATCTACAAGGATAAGGAATACGTCGTAAACGGCGGAAAGATCGGAAAGCTTACCCAGCACCTCTACGACACCCTTACCGGCATCCAGTGGGGAAAGACCGAGGACAAGTTCGGCTGGACGGTAAAACTGTAAAATCGGCGGCCGGCAGTTAAACGATGATAAACGATAAGTATTTCTGCATAGACGCGCACTGCCATGTTTTTCCGGAAAAGGTAGTGGATAAGGCTGTAGGCGCAATCGGCGGGTTCTACCACATCCCGATGTACCACCGCGGCACGCCGGACAACCTTATAAAGGCCGGCGACGCAAGCGGCATAGACCGTTTCCTGATCCACTCCGTGGCTACCAAACCCCAGCAGGTAAGCTCCGCGAACCGCTATCTGGCCTCTCTGGTACAGGAAAGCGGCGGCAGATTCTACGCTCTGGGAACGGTACACCCGCTGTCGGACGACATGGAGCGCGACATAAACGAACTGCAGTCTCTGGGGCTTAAAGGCATTAAGATCCATCCGGACATGCAGGGCTTTACTCTGGACTGCGAAGGATTCATGAAAGCCTTCGAGATATGCCAGGCCAAAGGCCTTGCTGTGCTTGCGCATACCGGGGACAACAGAGGCGACCGCACAAATCCGGACAGAGTAGAACACGTGCTGCAGTCCTTCCCGCAGCTAACCTTCGTAGGCGCGCATTTCGGCGGATACACCGTATGGGACTGGGCCGTGGAAGTGCTGCCCAAATACGACAACTTGTTCGTGGACACCTGCTCCACCCTCTTCTGGAAAGGAGCCTGGGGATTAAGGGACTACATAAACGCCTACGGCATAGACAGATGCATGTTCGCTACGGATTTCCCCATGCACCCCGCAAGTCTGGAGCTTAAGGCCCTGCTCTATCTGGACTATACAGACGATGAATACAGGAAGCTTTTCGCGGACAATGCAAGGCGCATATACAAGCTGGACTGAGCGTCCCTTGAGCAGTTTGTCCCAAGAGCTGTAAACTAATTTACCAAACGCTGAAAAATCAGGCTTTCAGCGCCTCACATGTTATTAAAAAACAAAACGACCCGTTCCTTTTTTTACAAAAAGAGCGGGTCGTTCTGCATATTTTTTTGTTTGAAATGACAAAGAATCTGCTGAACATTCTTGCAAAGATTATGCAGTTTGAACATCCTCGACCTTGATAATCAAGTAACAGTAGTCTATAATAATACTGTATGTAAACAATTTGGAGATCGTTAATGAAGACCTACGAATTAGTAACGGAAATATTCAATAAATGCTCCGGAAACCAGATGCGCGACGTAGCCATAACGGAAGTCGAAACAGACGACCCCAGGGCTTACGTGGAGCAGCTGCTGAAGTCGCACAAGAACGTAGAGATCGAAGAGGATACGCTTAAGGACGGCGCCCGCATCTTCAACGTTACCGCCGACGGACTGCCGGAGCGTTATTCATTTACGGAGATATGAAATGGCTAAACTGATCGCTCTCGCCGGCAAAGGCGGTACCGGAAAGACTACCACCGGCGGAATGATAATCAAATACCTTGCCGAACACGGAAAGCGACCCATCCTTGCTGTGGACGCGGACGCTAATTCCAACCTCAACGAGGTCCTCGGCATGGACGTGTACACCACGCTCGGCGACATCCGCGAGGACATAGCGCACGCGGAGATGGCCGAAAAGAACCCCATCCCCGTAGGGATGACCAAGCCGGAGTACATGGAGCTTAAGCTTTCCGACGCTCTTGCCGAAGGCGACGACTACGACCTTCTGGTAATGGGCCGCACCCAGGGAAAAGGATGCTACTGCTACGTAAACGGCATACTCCAGAGCCAGCTGGCAAAGTACATAGACAACTACAAGTACCTTGTCGTGGACAACGAAGCCGGCCTTGAGCACATAGCCCGCGGCATACTTCCCCGCATAGACGTACTGTTTCTCGTATCCGACTGCTCCAGAAGAGGCATCGAGGCCGTAGCAAGGATCGCGGAGATGGTCAAAGAGCTCGGGCTCTACCCGCCGGTAGTAAAACTGATCGTAAACCGCGCACCCGGCGGCAAGATCAACGAAGGCATTCAGAACGCCATAAAGGAACACGGGCTGGATCTTCTGGCGGTGCTCCCCCACGACGAAACGATATACGAGCTGGACAGCGAAGGCAAGCCCACCGCGGACATACCTGCGGACGCTCCCTTCAAGAAGGCTCTCTACGATGCTCTGGATACTCTGGAGCTTTAACAAAGGCTAATCGCACAGATCATAATAAAGAATCACAGAAAGGAAGACAGAAATGCCATTCACAAAGAAACCGCATGCCTTTAAGGCTGCAATCAACGAAGTGACCCTTGGCACCGGCGACAAGGCCGTTACCATCGGCGGCGAAAACACCTATCCGTTCTACACGTTCGACAACACGACGAAGAACAAGCCTGTCATAGGCGCGGAAGTATCCGACATCGGTTACGAGAACGAACCCGAAGGCTACAAAGCATTCTTCGGAACGGAAGACATGGTGGAAAGAGCAAAGAAGGCAGCCGCAATGGACGAAGTAGCGTTCATATGCCTGCACTTCGCAGGAGCAGACCCCTTCGGAGCCAACAAGTCCGTAGAGGAATGCATCGAGAAGGCTAAGGCCGTTGCCGCAGCCGTAGACAAGCCCCTCGTCATCATGGGATGCAAGAATCTCGAAAAGGACACCGAGCTCTTCAGCAAGGTATCCGAAGCACTTGCAGGAAAGAACATCGTAGTGCTCAGCGCAAGAGAAGAGAACTACAAGACCGTCGGCGCGTCCGCAGGCCTTGCCTACAACCAGAAAGTAAGCGCAGAGTCCGCAGTAGACATCAACCTTGCAAAGCAGCTGAACGTACTCATGATGCAGCTTGGCGTTAACCCCAAGTCCATGGTCATGAACCTCGGTTCCGCAGCAGCCGGCTACGGCTACGAATACGTAGCTTCCACGATGGACCGTGTAAGGGCCGCAGCTCTTGGCCAGAACGATACCCAGCTCCAGATGCCGGTCATCACTCCGGTCTCCACCGAGACCTGGGCCGTTAAGGAATCCGTAGCGGAAGAAGCAGACATGCCCGAATGGGGTTCAAGAGAAGAGCGCGGCATCGACATGGAAGTCGTTACCGCAGCCGCATCGCTCTCCGCGGGAAGCGACGCAGTCATCCTCAAGCACCCCGAGTCTATCAGGACCATCTACAAGCTGATAGACGCACTTTGCTGATGGGAGGTACGAAAAATGGCACTTAAAGGCTTAGACATATTCAAACTTACACCGAAGACGAACTGCAAAGACTGCGGTTCCCCCACCTGCATGGCTTTCGCCATGAAAGTTGCTCAGGGCGCTGTTCCCATCGAGAAGTGCCCGCACATGAGCCAGGACGTTCTTGATCAGCTCTCCGAGGCTACCGCTCCTCCGATGAAGACCATCGAAGTCGGTACCGGCGATGCTGCTCACAAGCTCGGAGGAGAGACCGTTCTCTTCCGTCACGACAAGACCTTCGTAAGCAGGAACACCTTCTCCGCTACAGTCTGCAGCTGCATGAGCGCAGAGCAGATCGACGAAGTTCTCGCAGGACTCAAGAAGGTAGACTACGACCGCATCGGCGAGCGCATGTACGTAGAGATGCTCTATGTAAACTATGCAGCCGACAAGGGCGCAGACGCATATCTGGACCTCGTAAAGAAGGTCGCAGGCCTTGAGCAGATACTCATCCTGGGCGTTAAGGACGTGGACGTTGCAAAGGCAGCACTTGAGCTTTGCAAGGACAAAAAGCCCATCCTCAACGGCGCAGACGCTTCCAACTACGAAGCAATGTCCGCTCTGGCAAAGGAAGCCGACGTGGTCCTGGGAGTTTCCGGCAAGGATCTCGACGAGCTCTACGACACAATAGCCGCCATCGAAAAGACCGGCAACAAGAAGCTCGTTGCCGACGTTACCGGCGAGACCGTAAAGGCCACCTTCGCAAACGCAGTACAGCTGCGCCGCGGAGCCATCCAGGACGGCGACAGGACCTGCGGATATCCGTCCCTCGTCAATCTGTCCAGGCTCGTTCCCGGAGACGCACACCTCCAGGCAGCTCTGGCTTCCGTATTCGTTCTCAAGTACGGTTCCATAATCGTAATGGATAGCATGAGCTATGCTCAGGCGCTCCCGCTCTACGGACTCAGGCAGAACATATTCACCGACCCGCAGAAGCCGATGCGCGTTGCTCCCGGAATCTACCCGATGAACGGTGCCGACGAGAATTCCCCCTGCGCCATCACCGTAGACTTCGCCCTCACCTACTTCGTAGTATCCGGCGAGATCGAGCGCAGCGGAGTTCCCATCAACTTCCTGATCACCGACGCAGGCGGATATTCCGTACTTACCGCATGGGCAGCAGGAAAGCTCTCCCCGAACTCCATAACCAAGTTCATAACCGAAGAGGTTCAGGACAAGGTAAAGAGCAGAAAGCTTATACTTCCGGGCAAGGTCGCCGTTCTTAAGGGCGAGCTGGAAGCCAAGCTTCCGGACTGGGAGATCATCGTAGGAACCAACGAAGCCATCGAGCTCGTTAACTTCCTCAGAGGATTCGACACACTTTGCTAAGTTTTACCGCGGCATCTTCATGCCGCGGCATCTCTATATTTAAACTAATTCAATTAATGAAGGGAGCTTAAAAATGGCTAAATTCATCACAATCGGAGAACGCATCCACTGCATCTCGCCCTCCATCAGAAAGGCTATGGCCGAGAGAGATCCCGAACCCATCCTTAAGAGAGCAAAGGAACAGATCGATGCCGGCGCCACCTATCTGGACGTCAACATCGGCCCTGCAGAGAGCGACGGCCCCGAACTCATGACCTGGGCAGTACAGCTGATCCAGAGCAACTTCGACAACGTACCTCTTGCATTCGATACCGCAAACAAGAAGGCCATCGAGGCAGGCATCAGTGTCTACAACAGATCCAAGGGCAAGCCGATCGTTAACTCCGCCGACGCCGGAGACCGCATCGAGTATCTGGACCTTGCAGCTGCCAACGACGCGATCTGCGTAGCGCTGTGCTCCAAGGCCGGTGTTCCTTCCGACAACGACGAGCGTATGAGCTACCTCATGGAGCTCCTTGAGCGCGGACTCGGTCTGGGAATGGAAGCAGAAGACATGTGGTTCGATCCCCTCTTCCTCGTAATAAAGGGAATGCAGGACAAGCAGATGGACGTTCTTGAGTTCATCCGCATGATCGCCGAGCAGGGGCTCAACTCCACCGGCGGACTTTCCAACAACTCCAACGGTATGCCCAAGCACATCCGTCCTATCATGGACAGCGCAATGGTAGCCATGGCCATGATGTGCGGCCTTACCTCCGCCATCGTAAATCCGTGCGACCTGCGTCTCATGGAGACCATCAAGTCCTGCGACATCATCAAGAACAACAATCTGTACGCAGATTCTTATCTTGAGATCTAATACAAATCAGGAGGAACGATTTAGTAATGAGTGCATTAACAGATCTTATCTATGCTGGCTCCAATGCAGTTGCCGGACTTACCGAAGGCGCTGTAAACGATGCCATAGCTAAGAACGGAGCAGATACTCCTATCGCATTCCCCGACACCGCGTATTTCTTCCCGACGATATTCGCGGCTACCGGTGTTAAGGTAAAGACTCTGGGCGACCTCCCCGCTTGCGTGGGCGTTCTCAAGAGCCTCATCACAAACCAGGACGACATAGGCCAGGCTCTCAATGCCGGTCTTGCCACCGCTGTAGGCGCCGAGATCCTCGAAGGTCTCAAGTACGTCGGCGGAGCCAAGCCCTACGAGAACGAGAGCGGCATAGGCTTCGTTCCGGACCCGATCATCAGATCCCTGGGCGTACCTCTTGTAACCGGAGATATCCCCGGTGTTGCCGTAGTTCTGGGCAAAGCAGACAATGCTGCGGACGTTGCCAAGGTAGTCAAGGATTACCAGAGCAAAGGTATCGCTACATTCCTTATCGGCGACTGCATCGAGCAGTGCCTTGAGCAGGGAGTAAAGATGGGACTTGAGTTCCGTGTCATCCCCCTCGGCCACGACGTAACGGCAGTCATCCACGTAGTGACCGTAGCCGTTCGTGCCGCACTCATATTCGGCAACGTTCAGGGCGGCGATCTTGCAGGACTTCTTGAGTATACCAAGAACAGAGTTCCCGCTTTCGTAAACACCTTCGGACCTCTCAACGAGGTAGTAGTATCCGCCGGCGCAGGCGCCATAGCTCTCGGTTTCCCGGTAGTCGTGGATCAGGCCATAGGCGATCTTCAGGTCCCCGGAGCTCTGGAAGCAGTTACCGATCACGACCTTACAGTAAAGAGATCCCTGGAGCTGCGCAACATAAAGGTAAAGGCAGCCAAGGTAAACGTTCCTGTAGCATTTGCCGCTGCTTTCGAAGGCGAGATAATCCGCAAGGGCGACATGCACGTAGAGATGTCCTCTCACGCTAACCCCACCTGCGAGCTCGTACTTATGAGAGACGCGGACAAGGTCGAGGATCACAAGATCACCATCATCGGACCGGACTTCGACAACGCTCCGGCAGACAAGGAACTTCCGCTCGCTACCTACGTGGAAGTTGCAGGCACAAAGATGCAGAAGGACTTCGAGCCTGTAATCGAAAGAAAGATCCACGCATGGTTCAACTATCTGGAAGGTGTAATGCACACCGGTCAGAGAAACCTTATCAGGATCCGTATCAGCAACGCGGCATTCGAGGCCGGTCTCAGACTTAAGGACATGGCGGAAGTGCTCTACAGCATGATCATGGACGAATTCGGCAGCGTAGTAGACAAGTGCCAGGTGACCCTCGTTACCGATAAGGCAAAGGTAGAAAAGATCCTCGCAGAGGACGGCATGCCCACCTACAACGCCCGTGACGAAAGACTCGAGTCCATGTCCGACGAGAGCGTAGACACCTTCTACACCTGCATACTCTGCCAGAGCTTCTCGCCCAGCCACTGCTGCGTGGTAACTCCGGAAAGACTCGGACTTTGCGGCGCCGTTTCCTGGCTGGATGCAAAGGCTACCAACGAGCTGAACCCGACCGGACCGTGCCAGCCAATCAAGAAGATAGGCTGCACCGACGAGCGTCTGGGCGCCTACACCGAGGTCAACAAGATCGTCGGCGAGGCTACCCACGGTGCTGTTGAGCAGGTAACTCTCTACTCCCTGATCGAAGACCCGATGACAAGCTGCGGCTGCTTCGAGTGCATCTGCGGCATCATGCCGGAAGCTAACGGCGTCATCATCTGCAACCGTGAGTACGCAGGCATGACCCCGTCCGGAATGACCTTCGGCGAGCTCGCTTCCATGACCGGCGGCGGAGTCCAGACTCCGGGCTTCATGGGACACGGACGCCACTTCATCGGATCCAAGAAGTTCATCTCCGCGGAGGGCGGACTTGAGCGCATCGTATGGATGCCCAAGGAACTTAAGGACGACGTAGCACCCAGACTTAACAAGACAGCTAAAGAACTGTACGGAATAGACAACTTCGCCGACATGATCTGCGACGATTCCATCGCCACGGATACGGAAGGCGTACTTGCGTTCCTGCAGGAAAAGGGACATCCGGCACTCGGACTTGACCCGATAATGTAAGACCCTTCAATAAATGCCGGGGCGCAGGTAATACTGTGCTCCGGCGTTTTGTATAGCAGCGTCCCCTGCCTCTTTGCGGGAGGCGGTGCCATACATAGAAAGGAGTATTTTTCAGCATGCCAAAGATCACATTCAGACACGAGGACGGAAAGACCGTAGACATAGAACTTCAGAGCGGCATTACTCTTCTGGAGGCGGCAAGGCTCGCCAACGTTGCGATAGATGCCCCCTGCTCCGGTAACGGTTCCTGCGGAAAATGCAGGGTAAGGATAGCCGAGGGAACTCCGGACAGCGAGCGCACCCGTCACATTAAGGAAGAGGACGAAAAGAACGGCTGGCGTCTGGCATGCCTTACCAAGGTAACGGGCGACGTTACCGCGGAAGTTCCGGACATCGCAGCAGCTTACAGAAGCCGCATGAAGATAGCCGACATCTCCTCGGGCAAGGAAGTTGAGATCTTTACCAGGATACAGGAAGACATTGCCGCCGCAGGCATAGAGAGCGGCTGCGGAATAAGGCAGATAAAGCTTACCCTTCCGGAACCTTCGCTGGACGATACCATGCCGGACGACGAAAGACTGGAGCGCGCGCTTAAGGCAGAGACCGGTGCGGAAAAGATAGACGTGCCCTACTCTGTTCTCCGCATACTGCCGGGAATGCTCCGCAAGGAGGATTTCCGCATCACCGTTACGGTATCGGAAGAAGACAGCACTCTTAAGGTCCTCAGAGTCCAGCCCGGAGACGGAACTCCCGCGTGCGGACTTGCGATAGACATCGGCACCACATCCGTAACAGGCATACTCGCGGACCTTTACGACGGAAAGATCCTGGCCAAGGCATCCTCCGGAAACGGCCAGATACGCTACGGCGCGGACGTCATCCACAGAATAGTAGAGCAGGAAAAAGAAGGCGGAATAGAGACCCTTCAGAAGGCTGTCATAGAAGAGACCATAATCCCGCTGATCAGGATAATGGAAAAGCAGGCCGGAACAGACGCGGAAAGCGTTGTAAGGCTTACGATAGCCGGAAACTCCACCATGAACCACCTGTTCTTGGGAATAGACGCCGGTCCCTTAAGAAGGGAGCCCTACATTCCCGCGTTCTTCAGCTGCAGCCCGGTGCGCGCCGAAGAGCTGGGCCTTCCCGTAAACGCGGAAGCTCTGGTGCATATAATGCCTAACATAGGAAGCTACGTCGGCGGCGACATTACCGCGGGCACGCTTGCAAGCATGGTCTGGAACAAAGACGATATATGCCTGTTCATAGACCTTGGGACAAACGGCGAGCTGGTGCTTGGAAACAACAGCTTCCTGATGAGCTGTGCATGCTCCGCGGGACCGGCCTTCGAAGGCGGCGACATTTCCTGCGGCATGAGAGCCACGGACGGAGCGGCTGAAGCCTGCAGGATAGATAAAGAAACGATGGAGCCGGAGCTCAGCATCATAGGAGACGGCGAGCTTGTAGGCATATGCGGAAGCGGACTCATCGATACGATATCCGAGCTGTTCCGCTGCGGAATAATCAACGCCAAGGGGCAGTTCGTCCGCGAAGGTGAACGCGTAAAGCGCAACGAGCACGGCATGGGACGTTTCGTCCTGGCAACAAGGAGCGACGGCCGCGAGGTAAGCATTACCGAGGGCGACATAGACAACTTCATCCGCGCCAAAGGATCCATATTCTCCGCAGTCATGACCATGCTCAACGCTCTGGACATGGACGTAAGCGTGATCGACAGCGTATACGTTGCCGGCGGAATAGGAAGCGGCATCAACATGGACAACGCGGTACGCATAGGAATGCTTCCGGACATAGAACGCGAGCGTTTCCACTACATAGGAAACTCTTCCCTTGCCGGAGCTTACGCGGCTCTGACCGGTACCCAGGCTGAGGAAAAGATAGCGGAGCTCGGACGAAGCATGACCTATCTGGAGCTGTCTACGGTTCCCGGATACATGGATTCCTTCGTGGCTGCGTGCTTCCTGCCCCATACGGACGCATCGCTCTTCCCCAGCGTACAATGACCGATACGGAAGCGAAGCCCGGTTCCCGTCACCGACCGGTTCCGGCGCCGCACATCCGGATAATAAAAGATAACAATGAAAGACATTCCCAACAACTACAGAGAAAACCCAATAAGATATTACAAGGAAGAACTGCAGAACGTCAGCGCGGAAGACGCTGCGGTAAGGCTTGGCCTTACGCAGGAGGATGGCAGCGTAATACTGCGCATATTAGGGACTGATTACAGAATATACATTCCGTCATTCGAATTCGAGCGTTTGGATCCGGATAAGCCGGACTACCTGCAGGGACAGGCAGCGCAGGTGCTCGTGCTGCATCTTCTCGCGGAATGCAGGATAGTGCCCTCTTCTGGCGCTTTCATCTCCTACAGGGAGTATCCCAGCGGAGATCTGTATTATAAAGCGTTCGAAGGTCGCTGCCTAAAGCGCCTGGCGTTCTCCTACGGTACGAAGATAGAAGCATTTAAGAAAGACTGCGCTGCTGCCGGAGCGCAGCCCATAGACGGCGGAGACGCTGCCTTCAGGATAGAATTCATGCCCGGTCTGGATCTTAAGCTTATACTCTGGGGCCCGGACGAGGAATTTCCTCCTTCGGCGCAGATACTGTTCTCCGACAACTTCCCGGTAACACTTTCCGCAGAAGGCGCGTCAGGTCTTTGCGACATAGTGATCAGCGCCATAAAGGCGGCCGGTAGAAAATGATGTTGCGTTAAGGAGCAACGGTAAACTAAAAGGCGGGATATGCCCGCCTTTTTTCTTATACTGCAAACGCCAAGGCGCATTACCGGCTGCCCTGCCGCAGTCTGACTATACAGCCATTATCCTCTTGCGCATCCAGACAAGCTTTACAAGTGAAGCGCCTTCCTTAACAGCCAGAGAATAGCGGTAGCTGCGGTCCTTCCACAGGCATATTCCCTGTCCGGATTCGTTGAGATAAACGGTGCACTCCGGCTTGTTTTCCGGATACTTTATCTCCTGAGTCCAGTCGTAATACATACCGGATATGTCCGAGTCTCCCCTTCCGTGCTGGATGCGGAAATCGTATTCGATGCAATCAGCGTCGCGCAGCCTTATTCCGTAAATGGGTTTAGTCCCGTCGATCGCATAGAATATGGGACTGTCCTCGGCTATGTCCGCATAATTGAGCTCTTTGGGGCATATCGCGCGGAACTCGGATTCCGTATATTCCCTGTAAGGATTTGCAAGACCTACCGGAACAGGACCTATGTCATCGTTCAGTATCTCATCCGGACCGTCCTGATCCGTTCCGGGAGCATCCTCTGCTGCTTTCAGCTTTGCTCTTTTTATGTCTTCTTCCAGATCCTTTTTCAGTTGTTCCAGTTCTGCTTTGTTCTCATCGCCTTCGGTAAGCGATCCGCTCTTCTGCGCACAGTACGCAGCGTACAGCACCGCAGCTATAACTGCAAGCCTGAAAGCTGTTCTTCCTTTCATGCAGGTCTCCCCTTTCTTTTGATCTATAAGAGTATTATACAGTATAGGGACGTAGTTTTCTACTTTTTTGCATTTCCTTCCCGGCCGGAAGACCCCTGACAGCGGCGAACCGCTTCGGGATGCCCTTCAAAGGCTTAAAAATGCCCGTCTTACGCGTTTTGTTGCGAAAGACGGGCAAATACTCGTTCTGCATGTTTTCCGCCGCTATACGGCGTTTTTTGTACTTATGCTATTCCGTTCTGAGCCTTGCAGGCCTTGATGACGTGCTTGCAGAGAACTGCGGAAGTAACGGATCCAACGCCGCCGGGGACCGGAGTGATTGCGCCTACGATGGGCTCTGCCTTATCGAAGTCTACGTCGCCGCAGAGCTTGCCCTTGGCGTCGTTCCAGCTGATGCCTACGTCTATTACGGTCTGGCCTGCTGACAGGTACTCGGGACCTACGCTCTCCATCTGGCCGGAAGCAGCGATCACAACGTCCGCCTCTCTGGTGATGGACGGAACGTCTACGGTCTTGGTGTGGCAGATGGTAACGGTGGCGTTGGCGTTCATGAGCATCATGGCTACCGGCCTGCCTATTACGAGGCTGCGGCCTATGACTGCGGCCTTCTTGCCCTTAAGATCTACGTTGTAGTACTTAAGTATCTCCATGGAAGCCTGTGCGGTGCAGGGCGGGAATCCCAGATCCTTGCCTGCGTAAACGCCTGCCTGGGAACCGGTGGTAGCTCCGTCGATGTCCTTTTCGGGCTTCAGCATGTTGCGTGCTCTCTTCTCATCCAGATGCTTGGGAAGCGGCAGGAACATGAGTATTCCGTTTACCGAAGGATCGTCGTTGATCTCCTGGAGCTTCTTGTCGAAGTCTTCCTGGGAAACGTCTTCCGGAAGCTCGAATACCTGCACGTCTACGCTGCAGGAATTCATGGTCTTTGTGGCTCCTCTCTCGTAAGCGAGGTCGTTGTCCTTTGCTCCTACTCTTAAAATGCCGAGCTTGGGTACTATTCCCTTTGCTCTGAGTTCTTCCGCAGTTGCCTTGCACTCTTCCTTGATGGAGGCAGCTACTTCCTTGCCGCTGAGTATCATTGCGCTCATGTAGTTCTCCTTCCTAATCTGTATTCTTTGCAGATCTATAACATTATTATTTTATCACATTGCTTTTGCCTGCGCTACCTGTTTGCTAGCGCCGCGGCATGAGCCTTAATGTTAGCAGATGTTATTCCGTACTCTTCCAGAAGCTCGCCGGAAAGGCCGGACTGTCCGAACCTGTCCATTACGGCAACGTGGTCGAACTTTATTCCGTCCGTCTCCACAAGGCCGCGCGCTACTGCTTCTCCAAGGCCGCCGTACATGTTGGCTTCCTCGCAGACCAGCACCTTTCCGCCGCATTTCTTAACGCCGGCGGCTATGGTATCCATGTCCAGAGGCTTAATGGTGTGGACGTTTACCAGCTCGGCGTTGACGCCTTCGGCGGCAAGCTCATCCACAGCAGCCACAGCAAGGGCTGTCATTACACCGGTGGCTACGATGCACACGTCGCTTCCGTGCCTGAGTATCTGAGCCTTGCCTATCTCTATCTTGTCTTCGAGCGAGGTGACTATGGGCATTGGCTCTCTGGAGGTCCTCATGTAGCAGGGACCTTTGTGCTCGTACAGAAGCTTTGCCATAAGCTTGGCCTGATTGAAGTCGCAGGGGGAAAGCACAGTCATGTTAGGCAGTACTCTCATTGCGGCCACATCTTCTATGCACTGGTGCGAACCGCCGTCTCCCGCAGGAGTTATCCCGCAGTGAGATCCGACGATCTTAACGTTAAGGTTAGGATAGCAAACGGAGTTTCTTATTATCTCGAAAGCTCTTCCTGCGGCGAATACCGCAAAAGAGTTTGCGAACGGGGAGAGCCCTGTCCTTGCAAGGCCGGCAGCCATTCCTATAAGATCCTGCTCCGCAATGCCTGCTTCTATGTATCTGTCCGGATAGACCTTGCGGAATGCCTGGGATCCGGTTGCGCTGCCAAGATCCGCGTCCAGGCAGATTATGTCTTCGTGCTGAGCGGCCAGCTCCACAAGTCCTTCGCTGTAACCGTGGCGTGTTGCCTTTTTAACTACGTCTGCCATGTCAATTACCTCCGAGATCTTTGCGGGCCTGCTCCAGCTGTTCTGCGTTGGGAGCCTTGCCGTGCCAGCCTACTGCGTTTTCCATGAACGATACGCCCTTGCCTTTTACAGTGTTGGCAATGATGCAGTGAGGCTTGCCTTCGGTAAACTTGTCCAGAGCTGTAAGTATCTGGTCGAAGTCGTGTCCGTCTATTACGTCTACGGCGAATCCGAAGGCTTCCATCTTTGCCTTAAGATCTCCCAGAGACATTACCTCGTCCGTGGTGCCGTCTATCTGAAGACCGTTCTTATCTATGAATACTGTAAGACCGTCCAGCTTATAGTGGGCAGCAGCCATGAAAGCTTCCCAGCATATTCCTTCCTGGATCTCGCCGTCTCCTACGATGGCATAGACCTTATTGGGCTTCTTCTTAAGCTTAAATCCGAGGGCCATGCCTACAGCAACGGATATGCCCTGCCCCAGCGAACCCGTGGAACAATCTATTCCGGGGCACTTGACGCTGTCTGGATGTCCCTGGAACGGATGATGCAGCCTTCTTAAGTACTGCATCTCCTCTTTGGGTACATATCCCTTATCCGCGAGGATAGCGTAGAGCGGCGGGTTGGAATGCCCCTTGGAGAGCACGAACCTGTCGCGCCTTTCATCTGCCGGATCCTCGTAAAGAGCCATTTTGGAATAATACAATGCGACCATTATGTCCGTCGCCGAAAGCGATCCGCCCGGATGGCCCGATCCTGCCTTGGCAATCATTTCCACCGCGTCCAGACGGATCTGCCGGGCTTTTTCCTGCAGCTGTTTTTTATCCATTGCTGATCCTTTCCGATAATCATGTGCTTTGTGCCGCGTTAAGACCGTCCGGCCTTCGCCGGCACAGATAAATTATACTACAATTCTGCCGCCGCAAAAAGTATAATAGTTTCAGAAAACACTTACAAAAACATAAAGGAGGACATCATGCGCCACTATATAATCATCAAGCTGAAAGACACATCTCTTAAGAACGAAGTCGCCCGGAGAGCCCGCGCCATATTCGAAAAGACTCTCGAACTGGAGGGCGTGGAGAGCGTTGAAGTTTACGAGAACTGCGTGGACCGGCCCAACCGCTTCGACGTAATGATAGAGATAACAATGAGACTGGAAGCCCTGGCGATCTACGATCCGTCCGACGCCCACACAGAATGGAAACGCTACTGCGATCCTCTGCTGGAGGCCAAGGCCGTGTTCGACTGCGAATAGTCCGGCCATGTTCTGAATGCAGGTAAATAAGCGGACGGCGGGGATGCTTCCCTGCCGTCCTTTGTTTTGTCAGTGATCCGACCTAATATCTTCAGACCGTCATGTACGTTTGATCCATCTAGTAGTAATAGCTCGGCGAGAAAGCGACTATCTCGTAATGGTCTATGCTGTCCTGAGGAAAGCTCATGTCCTCGAACGGACCTATCATGTTGGTCTGGAACTTAGCTTTGTGCTCTCCCGGTATCTCCTCCAGGTACAGAACGGGATTGATGCTCGACTCGATGGCGATCTGCGAACCGTAGCCTACCAGTTTTCCGGCCTTGTCGTAACAGTAGACATATAATTCTACTTCGCTTATGTCCGTGCCCTCCGGCAGATAGACGAATCCGTTAGGCCTGTGGAGCATGTATCCTCCGGTATAGGAGTCCGCGAAGGTCAGCACCTCGGTGATCTCGGCGTCATAGCGCTTATACTCGCCCGTCCAGATGAACGCGTTAACCTCGTCTACTCTTATGGTCACGCCCTCGGGGAAAACGTCTGCCGCGGTACGTCCGCCGGTGTCGAGTTTATCCTCCGCCACAAAGTAATCGAAGACGAAGTCTCCTTTCTCTCCGGGGAGAAGAAGCTTGGTGCAGTTGGGCGGGAGCGAGAAGAATCCCAGTTCCTTTCCGTCCGGACCGATCGCTGTGAAAAAGAGTTCATCCAGAGCCAGCTGCTCGCCCGACTTGTTCTCTATCGGCACGCGGACGTAAACATATTTTCTGGCCGCCTCATTGAAGTGGACGACCTCCGGCTCTCCAAGCTCGTACGCGGAGGAGTCGATGACCTTGTGCGTTTCGTCCCACTTCTGGGAGAGGTTGTAAGCCTCCAGATGGCTAACCTGGCGATATTTCAGGGATTCGTTTTCCGAAAACTCGACGTACAATACAGGATAGCTGTAATTTACAGGGTACTCTGTTCCGTCGATTATGAAGGCATCCTCTGTCCATTCGAAGCTCCGCTCATTGCCCAGGTAGCTGAGACGGCCCGTGCCGTCCTCGGCCAGCGTCATGGTGCCGGGCTCCACGCCGGTGCGGATGCTCAAGTTGCGCAGAATGTCATATCTGTAATACTTTGACTCGCTGTAATTCGTATAGTCGTCCAGCTCGTAGGTCCCGATCATCTTCGCCGTTTTTTCCGACAAATGACTTGCGGGCGGAGTCTGGGGTTCAGGCTCCGGCTGCGTTTCGGCTGCAGGCGGGGTCTGCTGTTCGGGAGGGGTCACCGTGTTTTGCTCAGCAGACGACGGAGGCGATGCCGAGTTGGACTGAGACTCGTTTCCGTTCCCGGGCGTGCCGCCGCTGGAGCCGCAGGATACAAGACCCAACAGCAAAAGCGCTACAATGATGACGCAAAATAACCTTTTCATCTTACTCTCCTCTCTTGCCCCGATCGAGGATATTCCTGATCGGATGTGATCCGTCTTACTCTATTACCTCGAGCCTGCCTTCGATGCCAAGGCCCAGATGTTTGTTCTCCTCGAAGTACCCCAGCAGCGTCTGTACGTCGCTTGTGGTAAGTATGGACGGTTTGCCGTTGGCTTCCACTTCCTCGTGCGTCACATTGAAGAAGTCTTCCAGATTGTTGTAGTGGAACTCCTGGATGCCTACTACGTATATCTTGTCGTCCTGAACTTCCTCGCCGTTCAGCTCGCATTTAAGGAGCTGATGCTTAGACTTGGAGTATATCACGTGCATGCCCTTTGACAGCTGGTAGAACTCCGTATGGTCTCCCAGCCAGGCCTCGTCTCTGTAGATGTGAAGAAGCATCCTTTTAAGCTGCGCTCCCGTTACCTTTACCCCGTAGGACTTGCCGTCGTACGGATAGCATTCGGTAAAGTCCTGGAAGGTAACGATCGGGCCGAGGTGCTCCTTGCGCACGGAACCGGATCCCATGAAGAACAGGTCCACATCCAGAGAATCCCTCATTGCATCCGCGAACACACTTCCAAGAGCCGTCTGCATCCATCTGTCCGGATGCGTAAGCTCGGAGTCGAAGTTCGCCACTACCTTTGCGTACTTAAGGTCCGTCTTAGCCTTTATGGAGGCGATCAGTTCTTCTATCCTCTCATCTCTGGGGCAGTTTTCGGCATTGATCGGTACCGGAGTCCATGTATATTCCGCAACGCAGTTGTTGTCGGTATCCACGATGATGTCGAATCTTCCTATCTGATCCGTTCCTGTACCTGCCTGAACTATAAGGATGTCGTTCACCTTGGCCGGCTCTGTTATGAATGTGTGCGAATGGCCGCCGATTATAACGTCCACGCCCCACGCAGGATCCAGCATGGCAGCAAGTTTCTTATCCTCCTCGAAGCCTATGTGAGTAAGAAGCACAGTAAAATCTATGTCAAGCGCATTGTAAGCGTTGCATATCTTGCCTATTTCCTGCGCCGCGTCCTGGATGCCTATGAACGATCCGATAAGGTTCTCGCTCTTGGTCTGGGAGATGACTTCCTCGGTAAGTATTCCTATGAAGAGGATCTTCATCCCGTCGATCTCAAGGATGTAGTGGGAATTGAAGAGTCTGGTGTCGTTGCCCTTTATGTAGAGATTCGCGTTTATTATCGGGAACGTCGCCAGCTTTTCCAGGAACAGAAGATGCGCCACACCGTAGTCGGTCTCGTGGTTGCCCAGCGTTACAACGTCCGGAGCCAGCAGGTTTACTATCTGGATGGTGGACAACCCCTGGAACTCGCTGTCTATTACGGAACCCCTGAACATGTCGCCTGCTATGGCGTAGACTACGTTTGGGTCCTCGTTGCGGCACTTAGTAAGATATCCGGACAGCATGGATACGCCGCCGGTAAGTTTCTCGTCTACCTGCTCTGCCAGGAAGTCTCCGTGCATGTCGTTTGAATGAAGAAGCGTAAGCTTTTTATAGCGTTTTCCGTCTGCGAACTTGTTCTCCTGCATGTTTGCCTGCCTTTCCGACCTTGCGGTCTGGACTGTGGATGAGATGCTGATGCTTGTCTTAAGTTGTTGTAGATGAAATGCTTATCTAAGAATAACGTTTTATTTTCTCAGTGCCGCGGAGGACACGGGGAATTCGAAGTATGTATCCGGATACGGTTCGTCCTTAAGCGTAAAGTGCCACCACTCGCAGTCTATGGGCTCAAAGCCTTCGCTTTCCATAAGTTCTTTAAGGAACTGTCTGTTTTTGTACTGCTCCTGAGTAACGCCTTTGTAGTCCGGATGCGACACTTCGCTGAAGAAATCGAATGGGCTTCCCATGTCGACTTCCTTCCCGGTCTTCATGTCCAGGAACGTAAGGTCCACAGTGCTTCCCCTGCTGTGGCTGGAACGGCTTGAAACATAGCCTTTCTCGAAGAGCTCCTGTTTCTGAAGGTCCGGATAGAAGAACAGCTTCATCCGCTGATCCAGATCCTCTATTCCCCACAGCACGAAGTGGCGTACAGCGCAGGCAGGCCTGTAGGCATCGAATATCTTAAGACGGTAGCCGTACACGTTCGCCTTGTTGGCCACGGCCTTGAGCGCTCTTGCAGCTTCTATCGTAAGTATTGCGCAAGGTTCCTCGTAACCGTCTATGCGGTCTCCTATGAAGTTGTATGTGGAAAAATACCTTATCTCCTGCACTATCCCCGGCACGTAGTCCGAAAGGAGCACGAACCCGGAGGGATCGTCCGGAGACCTTTGAATAACATCCTTAGCCATATTTTATCCTTTATCGTTCCTGAAGAACAGTTCCGAAAAACGAATGCCCGATCTTTTAAGCGCGGAAGCGTCCCCTATCGTACAGTTGCGGAACCCGGCGCACTTAGGCGGCCCCGAAAGCCCGTTTCCCAAAGCCCTTGCAAGCGGCTCAAGGTCCGGCACGGAAGCATCCTCCAGGTAGAACATGGAAAGCTCCGAAAGCCCATCCAGAAAACCGAGGTCCCTGATGTTTCCGCCGTGCAGTACGAACAGATCCCAAAGGTCCTTAAAGCCGGAAATGAAGCTGTAGTCGTCCAGCGGAGCAAAGATGTAGCAGCCTGTTATCCTGCACTTTACGAGCGCGTTCAGAACGGACTTATCCGAAAGGTCGGAAACAGCCAGTGTCACCTTGGGAGTCCTCATGTTAAAAGCTGATACTGCCTTCTCCCACGGAATGAAGCCTCCCGTTACCGGAGCCCCGTCTTCGTTTATGCCTATCGGAAGGTACGCGTTCTCCTCCGCCGCTCTAATTAGTTTTTCGAACTGATCCTGCTGCATCCTGCTGCTTCCCGGTCCTTGGTATAAGTTATGATCCTGCAATTCCGCTGCTACTTGGTAAGGCGTCCGACAAGGCCGTCTATCTGAGCGTCCGTCATCCCGGCTTTTACAAGATACGCTCTGGCAAAGGCCGACAGGTCCGCCGTCTTAAGGTCAACGGTCTTGCTCCCTGCTACTGTATACATCATAGCTATGAGGTTCTTGTCAAGTATTATGTCGTATTTTGCCTTATCTTTTTGCTCGGTTATCTCGTAATAGTTGTCGTAGGTGATCATGTAGTCGTCGACTATCTCCTGATATGAAGCTCCGCAGAGCATCTCGATCAGCATGCACACGAAGCCCGTGCGGTCCTTGCCCTCGGTGCAGTGAACAAGATACGGACCGTCCTTTTCAGCCATGGCGGTAAAGCCCTGGGCTATCTTGGCGGTAAAATCGTCCGAGGAAAAGTTCATGCTCATGGCAAGGGGTATGACGCTGCCCTTTTCGTACAGGGACTTGAAGTGCGGGGAGTTGAAGTCCGCCGCGGCCATGTACTTTTCTATCTTGGCGTCGTTGTCCGCAAGATTAAGAATGCAGTTTACGCCTGCCGCGGATATAAGCTTGTCCACGTAGGGAGCTCTGTTGTGCTGGTTGTCGCAGGGCGACGCGGAACGGTAGATTACGCCTTCCTTAAGATCCCCTGCCGTCATGTTTCGGAAGTTCGCGAACACTTCGTCGCTTGGGTATCTTTCCCTCTCGTCCCAGTAATGGATGTCGCGGGCTTCCTGTATGTCCCTGTAAGTCCCGTGAGCATTAAGATAGACGCTTGCGGTACACTTGCCGTCCAGTTTGGCTTCTTCGTAAAGGCTTATCTTCCGGCCTGCGTACAGACCGCCCTCGTCCCACAGGTCCTGCCCGTAGTTGATGGCCGCCTTAATGTAGTCGTAGCCCGGATAGGCGATGAGAAGCGCCTCGCCGGCATCCACGTAGTATCCGTTATAGTAAGGTACGTCCTGCAGCGTGTAGCCGTTGGAGAACACCACCTTAACGCTGTCGCCGTATACGAACCCCAGCTTGTTGAAGTCGTCTATCGTCATCTTGATGTAGACTCCGCCGAATTCCGGCTCGTGCTCTATGGCTATGCCTTCTATCTTAGGCGCAGCATCCGCGGGCTCGGCATTATTTGCCGGCTCAGTATTGCTGCCGCTGTTGTTACTGCTGTTTCCGCAGGCGGCAAGCGACAGGCACATGGCCAGCGCAAGCAAAAGCGATATTAACTTCTTAATGATCTTCACAGCGCACCTCTCTAAACTAATTTACCGCATCATTCCGGATCGGGAAAGATCCGGTCTTTGTTCGTTAACCGGTCAGTTATCTGCAGGAGCATCGAAAAGCTGACCCGGCAGTTTTTCTTTTTTCATGTACGGGAACATCTTGTCGAATTCCTGTACTTCAGCTTCGTCCACATAATAGCCCTCAGGGGTCTGATACACTCCGGTCACATCGTCCAGGTATCCCGGAATCAGTTCTCTGCAAAGGAAGAACGAATCGTCCGCCCCTTCCGGAAGATCATGGTAACGAATACCGAAATTCCTTGCGTAGCCGAATCCGCACTTGCTGTAGAAATCTATGTTTCCTTCGAACAGCACCGCGCCGAACCCCATTCCGGCAGCCTTTTCCAGACAGTAGTCAAGAAGCAGCTTTCCGTATCCCTGTCTTTTCAGCTTAGGAGAAATGCATATCGGGCCCATGGTAAGGACGTCTACGGTCCTGCCGTCATCCGTCTCTATGACCGTCCTCATGAACATGTTCTGTCCGATAAGTTGTCCGTCCTTTTCCATAACATAGTCCAGTTCCTTTACGAACGCGGGATCGTCCTTCAGGACGTGCAGAACGTAGTGCTCGCTGCAGCCAGGACGGTAGACGTTCCAGAACGACTCCCTTACGAGCGCCTCGACGTTCCTGCAGTCTTTTTCTTCTTCCAAACGAATGTTAATGTCCTTATCCATTTTAATTTCTGTTTCTTCTGACGGGGTCTTTTCCCCGGCTTTTCCTTCTATCCTATCTTTCTTTTGCGAGTCCTTGATCATAGAAACAGCTGTAGTGACGGCTACGACAAGGTTGGATACTATGCCTACGTAGTTTTTGATCGCGTAGCTGAACACCACGAAAAACAGCATGTTTGCTATGAAAGCCAGTTTCAGCCATTTTTCCTTATCCCTGAACTGGAACACTGCCACGGAGTATTCCAGATTGGCTATGATCGGAAGCCATCCAACGAGTCCGCGGTTGTTGAAGATGATCCCCAGTACAACGCCCGCCGCGATGAGCGCCAATTCCAGGACCTTGCTCTTAACGTTCTTCATGGCGGCAAGGTTGCGGAACACCGACACAACGTTCTGCGCCATGCCGCTGTATCCCTTAAGTATGAAGGCCGCCGCACCGTAGAAGAACTGGCTTATTATCTGTATGCCCAGGATCTGGCTGCGATCTTTGCGAGTCCCGCTTACCGAATCCGTTATCATGGCGCACAATGCGGATATGTTGCCTATAATGATGTCCTTCATTCCGTCTTTTCTTTATCGGTAAAACCGAATAATTCCTTTATCTTCCGGTATTAACCAGATGTACGGTATGAGTCTGTATCTGACTTTTTC